>CBINOW010000125.1:0-14024 GCA_966252395.1 uncultured Oleiharenicola sp.
AAACGCCTGGTCCACGACCACCGTCGTGCCGTTCCGGAGGAAATCAGTCGCGGTGAACGCCCGCCCTTCCAAGACCGGAATGCCCATCGTCTCGAAAAATTCGGGCGACACGAACTGTCCCGTTGCCTGCCGTCCGCCCGCCACCGGCTCCGCGCCACGCACCACCACCGAAAGCGTGCCGAAGTCGGGCGATACCCCGAAATCCGATACACTGGCCACGCTCTCGACGCCGGGAATTTCCTTCATCGCGGCCAACACCTGCTGTTGGGTGGCCACGTTGATGTCGGCGTCTTCATAACCCTTCGGGAAGGCGATTCTCCCCTGCACGATCCGCGACGCATCGAAGCCCGGTTTGACTGCGAGCACTTGTGCGAAGCTCCGCAGCAACAACCCGGCTCCGGCGAGCAACACGAGTGAAACTGCCACCTGGGCGATCACCAACGCCCCGCCCAGGAGCCGGACATTGCGTCCGGCTGACGCGTTGCGCGAGGTCGTCACACTCAGACTCGAGCGCCAGAGCAGCACCCACGGCAACACGCCGACGATGAAGGCCACCGCGACAACCACCGCCATGACGCATCCGAGCACCTCCCACTCCAGCGTCACGGGGTGGATGTTTCGCTGGATCACCGCCAGATACTGGTTGAAAATCCGCAGACAGCCCCACGCCAGCCCGACCCCGGCGACGGCAGCGACGCAAGTCAGCAGCAAGCTCTCCCACAAAATGTGGCGCAACAACGCAGTCCGACCTGCGCCCAGGGAGTAGCGAACCGCAAACTCCACGCGCTTCGCGTTTACCCGCGCCAGCCAGAGATTCACCACGTTGAAGCAACCGATCAGCAGCACGAGCAATGCTCCACCCTGCAGCATCAGCAGCGGAGACCTTAAGCCGCCGGTTTCCTCGTCCCTCACCCGTCCCACGCCGATCCGATAGCCGCCTTCATCAAGCCAGCTGCGCAATCTGGCATCCGCGCTTTCCTCGTAGAACCGTTGCTCCAGCACCTGCAGCTGAGCCCGCCCCTCCTCGACCGTGACATCCCCTCGCAAACGCCCCAGCACGATGGCCTCGGCCTCATAACGCGACAAGGGGTCAGCTCGCGCGGGAGTTTCTACAAAGGGCCTGAAAAAGCGGACTTGCGCATCCAACGCTTCCACGCTGAGCGGGGCCACACCGATGACCACGAAAAGCCCGTCTCCCAGATTGATTTCCCGTCCGAGAATCGTTGGGTCCCGGTTATAGCGGGATTCCCAGAAACTCTGCGTCAACACAAGCACACGGTCTTTGCCCCGAACCTGCTCTTCCGCGGCAAAGAAACGCCCGAGCAACGGTTCAACCTGTAAGAGTTTGAACAAATCCGCCGTGACTTGCGCACCCCAGACCCGTTCGGGCGTGTCACCGTCACCCAAAGTGTAATTTTGCCCCGACCAGAGGGAGAAACTTTCAAACCGGTCTGCGTTCGCGCTAAAGTCCCGATACTGCGCGAGCGTGGACTGGTAGTTCGCCCCGCCGCTTTTCTCCGCCACATTGGTGATCCGAACGAGCTGCGCCTCGCCACGAAAGGGCAGCGGCTTGACCACCAGCGAATAGAGCACCGAGAGAATCGCCGTGTTCGGCCCGATGCACAGCACCAGCGTCCCGATCACCGCGAGGCTGAATCCGCGTGCCCGCGAAAGCGCCCGGAACGCAAAGCCCAGTTCGCGCCACCCCTGTTCGAGCCACACCCACCCCCGCCCCTCGCGCGCCCGTTCCTGAATACTCGCCACATTGCCGAACTGCCGCAGCGCGGCGTAGCGTGCTTCGTCCGGACTCATGCCCGCCACGACATTACGCTCCGTCTGCAACTCCACATGCAGCCGCATCTCCTCGCACATCTCGGCGTCGAGTTGTTTCCTCCGAAACAGCGAGCGGAACGATTTAATCATGACGCAAAGTCTCGCAGGGATCGACGGCGGCGGCGCGCACGGCCGGCAGGGCGATGGCCATCAGCACCACCAGTCCGAGCAACGCGGTGACGCCTCCTATGACCAGCGGCGAGAACGGCGCGACTTCGAACAACACGCTTCGCATCATGCGACCGGTCATCCACGCGCCCAACAGGCCGAAGGCACAGCCGCCGAACAGGAGTTTCAGGCCCATTCCGAGAAACAGATTCACCACCTGCCGCGGTTGTGCACCGAGCGCGAGCCGCACGCCGATCTCGCGACGCCGGTGGCTCACCGCGTAGGCCAATACACCGTAGGTGCCCACCGCGCAAAGCAGCAGGGCAACGCCAGCAAAGAGTGCGGCCAGGATCGCCGGCGACCTTCGCGCCAACAGCGAGTCGTCAATCAACTGCTCCATGGTCATTATTCCCCTCACGAACAGCTCGGGATCGATTTCCTGGACCTTTTTTCGCAGCGTTTCGCCCAACACAGCCGGGGGGAGCGGGCTCCGCATCACCACGCGCATCCAGCCAGTCGGAAACTGGCCATAATGCAGGTAAATCGTGCCTTGCGGTTCGGTTTCTGTGAGTTGGTCCTGCTTCACGTTTTCCACCACTCCGATAACGGTCAACGCGGCATCCCGATGAAAAGCCGTGCCGATACTCAGCCGCTTCCCGACCGGATCTGTTCCCGGCCAGTAGGCATCGGCCAATGCCCGGTCGATCACACACACCCGCGGCGATTGGGGTGCGTATTGCTCCCGCCCCAGCAGCTTCCCGCGCAGCAGCGGGATGCCCATCGTCCGCCAATAATCAGGGCTTACCGCCGTGAGGTAATGCGCCCGCGCAGTCACTGACGCGCTGGTCGCATACAACTCAGCGGCCACGGAAGTGCGGCGCATGCCGGAAAATGGCAGGCCATCGCTGACGGCGAATCGCACCTCCCCAGGCAGCGCGGACATGGCCTGTTCGAGCCGATAGACGAAATGAGCCTGGTGCCTCCCGGTGGGATACCCTTTCCAGGGCAAAGTCACATGACCCATCAACGTGTGCTCGCGTGTGAATCCCACGGGCTGCGAGAGGGCACGATGGAGGCTGATGCCCAGCAACCCGGCGCCGCACAGCATCACAAATGCGAGCGCAATCTGGAGCATGCCAAAGATCTGGCGCAGTCGCTGCGAAACGCCGCCCGCTATGGCGGCGGCCTCGCTTTGCAGTTGAGCGTTGATGGTGAGCCGTCGCAGGAACCAGATCGGGACAATCGCCAGCAGGCCACCCAGGATCAGGGTGGCAACCATCACGACGCCGGCCACGCGCGCGTCGAAGGCGATGGTGGCGCCCAACGGCAGCTGATTGGCGCCCAAGGTCATCAACAGCCGGACGCCCGTGGCGCCCAATCCGAGACCCAGGATACCGCCACCCAGCGCGAGGAGCGTCGTCTCCAACCACGTCTCGCGCGCGAGGCGACCCTGCCGGGCGCCAAGTGCCTGCCGCACGGCAAGCTCGCGACCGCGACCGCTGATCCGCACCAGCAGCAGGTTCGTCAGGTTGACCATCCCGATCAGAAGAAGCACGAGCACACCGGCCTGGAGCAACAGCAAGATCGGCCGGATTTCCCGAACGTAGTCGGCATGCAACGGGCGAACGAGACTGCGGTAGCCCCACTCCTTCAGGAATGGTGCTTTCGGGTCAATCAGGGCCTGGCGCGCGTCCAAGGCATCGAGTTGTCCCTGCGCCTCGGCCACCGTCGCTCCGGGTGCCAGCCGCGCTATCATGGTCAAGGCCGGGCTGTGATGCCGGTTGACCAGCGCACGCTCGGGTGGGTTGAACGCGAGAGGCTTGAAGAACTGCGCCTTGCTCGACAGGAACCGGAATCCCGGCGGCAGCACACCGATGATCCGGCCGGGCAGACCATCGGCAACCAGGGTCTTGCCGATGATGTCGGGGTCCGCTCCAAACTCCGTTCGCCAGAATTCGTTGGTGATGACAGCAACACCTTCGGTCTGATAGGTGAACTTGTCGTCGCCAAACATCTGGCCTTTGGCCAGAGACACGCCCAGCACCGCAAAGAACTCGGGTGTGACGCGCGCGGCCTCAACCTGGCGCAGGTTGCCCGGTCCACCGACGACCGCCCCTACGGGATTGATGAGCGCGACATGCGCGAACGCGGTGATTGCCTCCCGGCGTTCGAAATAGTTCGGAATCGAAGGTCCGCCGCGCGGGTTGCCGGCCCCCGGGTAGCTGTTGATCACCGTCATCAGCCGCGCGGGCTCCGGGAACGGCAGCGGGCGCAAAACAAGCGCATCCACGACGGCAAAGATGGCCGTGTTGGCGCCGATACACAGCGCCAGCGTGGCCAGTGCCGTGATGGTAAATGCAGGAGTGCGGAGCAGCCGCCGGAGAGCAAAGCGAGCATCCTTGCCAAACATCTCCAGCCACACCCACCCGCGTCCCTCCCGCGCCCGCTCCTGCACGCTCGCCACGTTGCCAAACTGCCGCAGCGCGGCGTAGCGCGCGTCTTGGGGGCTCATGCCCGCCGCGACATTCCGCTCCGTCTGCAACTCCACATGCAGCCGCATCTCCTCGGTCATCTCCGCGTCGAGCTTTTCCCGGCGGAACAGGTTCCGGATCTGGCGGAGGAATTTCATAGTAAGCTAATCAGACGGTTTTGAACCACAAAGGCGCAGAGGCACTGAGTTCGAACCGACGGGTCCTTGGTGTCTCTGTGTCTTTGTGGTGAAAAATCCGAAGCCTCACGCGTTCCCCAGCACATGGCCGATGGCCAGGGAGAGTTTCGCCCAGCTTTGCTCCTCGGTCGTGAGCTGCTTCCGGCCGGAGGCGGTGAGCGTGTAAAATTTCGCCTTCCGGTTGTTTTCGGAGACGCCCCACTCCGACTTGATCCAACCCTGGTCCTCGAGGCGGTAAAGCGCCGGGTAGAGCGAGCCCTGCTCCACCGTCAACATGTCCTTCGACATTTGCTGGATCCGGATCGAGATTCCGAAGCCGTGCATCGGTTCGTTCTGGAGCGCTTTGAGAATGAGCAGGTCGAGGGTGCCCTGCAGGAGGTCGGCTTTGTTTTGCGGCATGGTCTTTCCTAGAATTTCTAGGAGAGAGCACTCCCTCCCCTAGATTGTCAAGGGGAGAGATCGTGAACGGCCCGTCTTGTCTCGCTGGAGTCAGGACTATCAGTCCTGCGGAACAGGGATCTTGCAGCCGAGCAAACGCGGGGCTAATGGCCCCGCCTCCACCCTAGGCGAAGCATGCTTCGGAACTCTGTTCTGGGCAGGAAAGCTTCCGGGGCGAGGGCGCCCCGGCTCCAACGAATCCTTAGCCAGCCTGGCAGAATTACTTCTCCGGCTTCTTCTCCACCGGCTTTTCCTCGACGCCGATCACCTTGAGGTCGCCGAGGATCACCTCGCCGCCGGACAGGTCGCGGACCTTGATGCGCTCGAGGCCGTCGAGGTTGCGGCCGTAAACCTCGGACCCGGCGACCGCCAGCGCCGGCAACGCCTCGGTGAAATTGTTGCCGGGCGTGCGGATGCTGAGCCGGGTGATCCAGAGCAGCTTGGGCTTCTTCTCCTTCCGCATGAACTGGAAGTCGTAGGCCATCAGGACGACGAAGTAGCGCTCCTCGGACAACTCCATGCGCATGGTTTGCTCGGCGATGCTGGCCATCATGTTCTTCTCCTCCTTGAGCAGGCTGCGCTTATAACCCAACAGGCGCGCGTTGCGCTCGATGGCGCCCTCCACCCCGTTCGCCGCGAGGGCATTGTCGTTGATCGCCTGCTTCAATTCGGTCGTGTCCACCTGACCGCCGCTCTCCATCTGGGACTGCGCATTGGCCATCGCAGTGTTCAGGGCCGCGATGTTCTGATCCCGCTGCGGATCCTCGTAAATCAGTGTGGTGCCCCAAAACACGCGGATCAGCAGATTCGCCCCGGCGACGTCCTTGGTGGGAAGATAACTCTGCTTGGAGAGGCTGACGGCGAGCGTGCGGGTGATCTCCTCGTAGGTCATCCGCTCCTCACTCCGGTCCCGGGTGCCGCCCTCGAGATGCACGCCCTCCATGAAAACGTAGCTCTCGGGCACCGGCTTGCCCTTGGCGTCGAGCGGACGCTGGTAATCGGGCGCCGCAGTGGAGCTGATCACGATGGCGTCGTTTTTGCCGGCGATCAGCCGGCCGGTCGCGATCAGGATGCCCAGCACGACGGCAACGAGGCGGCGTTGTCGGCACCAAGTGGAGGAGGAGGAAGCGGCGTTCATGGGTGAACGATAGGAGCAACCGGACAGGAGCATCATGCCTAATCAGACACCGGTCGATGCCATATCTTACACGAATGGACCGCCGGAGTCGTGATCGGTGCCATGGGCTGCACGATTGGTCGCTGCACGCTTTGCTCTGGCGTCCTCCCGCTTCGCCACCTTTTGTGGGGCCCGCATGATGGAGGAGCCCAATCCCCTGCTCACCCCCGCCCAGCGCAAGCTCGTCGGTTTCGCCCTCTCGTTTGGCGCCATCGTGGCGATCTTCGGCCTGCTCGGGGTCGTGTTCGTGCTGCTCGGCCGGTTCATCGGAGAATTTTCCAGCGTCATCTGGCCCATCGCCACCGCCGGCATCCTTGCGCTCATCCTGCGGCCGGTGGTCGGTGTCTTCCAAACGCATCTCAAACTCCGGCGGCTCAGCGCGGTGATCCTGCTGTATGCGCTCTTTGTGCTGGCCGTCTGCGGCGTGCTCCTGGCCTTCGCGCCGGCGGTCATCTCGCAAATCATCGACTTTATCGCCTACCTGCCCGTCTTGTGGCAAAACACTCTCAAGTGGGGAGAACAGCACTTCCCTGACTGGCTGGGCATCGCCCGCCGCTACCTGGAGAATCCGGCCATCAAGGGCGTGCTCGACACGCTCGCCCAGCAGGCGCAGGACCTCGTCGCGCAGTTCGCCCCGTCGCTCAAGCAGGCCGGCGCGGGCATCTTCGGCTTCTTCGGCCTGATCGCCTCCCTGGCGATCATCCCCGTCTATTTGTTCTTCTTCCTGCTCTCGGGCACGAACGATCCCGTGAAGCAGCTCTCGGGGCACCTGACCTTCCTCAAACCGGCGCACCGCGACGACGTGCTGTTCCTGATCCGCGAATTCCTCGGCATCATCGTCGCCTTCTTCCGCGGCCAGATCCTGATCGGCCTGATCATGGGCGTGCTGCTGGCGATCGGTTTCTCGTTCGGCGGACTGCGCTTCGGCCTCGCGCTGGGCCTGCTCGTCGGCCTGCTGAACATCGTCCCCTACCTCGGCTCCATTCTCGGCCTGAGCGTGGTCATCCCCCTCGCCCTCCTGCAGCAGGGTGGCGGCCTCGGGCTGGTCGCGGTCTGTCTCGGGGTCTTCGTCGTCGTGCAACTCATCGAAGGCTGGCTGCTGACGCCCCGCATCATGGGCCAGCAGACCGGCCTGCATCCGGTCGCGATCATCTTCGCGGTCTTCTTCTGGGGCCACGCCTTCGGCGGCGTGCTGGGCATGCTGCTGGCCGTGCCGCTGACGGCGTTTTTCGTGACCGCCTGGCGACTGGCGCGGAAGAAATATTTCGCCGGCTGAGCGAACCCGCCGTCCCGGCGGCTGTCGGAAACCGGGCACACCCCGCCCCATGCAACGCCTGTTCCTCCTCGTTTGTTGCGCGGCCGTCGCCGCTTCCGCTGTCGAATTGAAGAGTCCCGCTGAGGTTGCCCTTGAGTGGAATAAGACCGTCGAACAAGCCCGTGAAGCAGCCCAAGCCTCCGACAACCTGATCGGGCACAGCACGGCCTTCGTCCCCAAGCCGTCGGACTCACCTTTGCCGGTGATCAGTTTCCCTCCGCCTCCCGGCACCGACAGCATGCCCGGCCCCCGGTATGATGCGCCAAGTCATCGCCGGACCAAAAAAATCCCCCACGATCGTCCTCCCGGAGCCATGCCGTGGGAATACAACGGCCAAACCTACTGGCTCGTGCCCCTGGCACCCCACGGCGAGCGCTAGTCTCCTGACTAAAGGCTGTCAGCAGCTACGGGCCGCGCCTTTGACTTCGTGAGGCCGCGGCTCCTATGTGGGACCATGCCTTGGGAAGTGCGCCACCAAAACGGGTTGAACCTGCCGCAAATCGGCTGGTGGCTCGACGCGCAGAAGGCCCAGCACCGCTCCTTCGTCTCCCACGCGCACTCCGACCACATCGGCGCCCACCGCGAAATCGTCGCCACGCGCGCCACCGCCAGCCTCATGCGGCTGCGCCTGTCGGGCAAACGCCAGGAAACCATCCTCGATTACGACCAGCCATGGACCGCGGACTTCGGCTGTGAATTTCGCCTGCACCCGGCCGGCCACATCTTCGGCTCCGCCATGCTCGAGGCGCGCAGCGAACACGGCACCCTGCTCTACACCGGCGACTTCAAGCTCCGCGCCAGCCTCGCGGCCGAACCCTGCCAACCCGTGCGCGCCGACGTGGTCATCATGGAGACCACCTTCGGCCTGCCGAAATATGCCTTCCCGCCCGACGCGCAGATCGAGGCCGATATCGTGGCCTTTTGCCGGCAGGCGCTCGACGACAAGGTCGCCCCGGTGCTTTACGCCTACGGCCTCGGCAAGACGCAGGAGCTGCTCCAGATCGTCGGCCGCGCCGGGTTGCCCGTGATGATCCATCCGCACGGCTACCGCATGACCCAGCGTTACACCGAGCTCGGCATGAAGCTCCCGCGCTACACGCAACTCGACCCGCACCACTACGCCGGCCACGTGATCATTGCCCCGCCGATGACCGGTGCGACCGAGCCGATGACTTGGATCAACCCGAAGCGCACCGCCATCGCCTCCGGCTGGGCCCTCGACAGCAGCGCAAAATACCAGTTCGGCTGCGACGCGGCGTTCCCGCTTTCCGATCACGCCGACTTCCCCGACCTGCTGGCCTTCGTCGAGCGCGTCCAGCCGAAGGTCGTCTATACCGTGCACGGCTTCGCGAAGGAATTTGCCGCCACCCTTCGGGCGCGCGGCATCGAGGCGTGGGCGCTCGGTCAACAAAACCAGATGGACCTGGCGCTCTGAGGCGTGGGGCAGCGGCTAGCGCGCGCCAATTCCAGCGCCCATAAGCGGGCTCTCCACATCCGACGGGCCCCACCAAAACCTCGACGCGCGGCGCACCTTCGCCCATCTCTGGTGTCATCACCCGCGTGAGAAACCTGCTCCTTTCCCTCTTCCTGCCCGGCTTCGCCTTCGCCGCGCCCTTCATCGCCATCCGCGACGGCGAAAGCCTCACCTACAAGGTCAGCTTCGCCATCTTCAGCCATGCCGGCGACATCGAGATTTCCGGCGCCCACACCAAGGACGTCGCCGACCGCATCGCCGTGACCGTGGACACGCGCTCGCGCGGCTTCGTGCGCGGGCTCTACGAGTTCGACAACAAGGCCGTGGCCGACATCGAGCTTTCGACCGGCCGGCTCCTGCGCGTGGTCGAAACCGGCGCCGACCCGAAGCGCCCGATCGACAGTGAGTTTGCCATCGATTACACCAAGCGCACCGCGACCTTCACCGACCGTGTGCGCACCGAGCGCAGCAACCAACTCACTCTCCCCGAGGGCGGCGACCCGATCGACCTGATCAGCGCGCTCGTGCAGACCCGTGACTGGAATCTCCAGCCCGGCGAGAAGCGCGACCTCGTCGTCCAGTTCGGCCGCGATTTCTACCCGATCTCGATCCAAGCCGAGGGCTACGAGGAGGTCCGCACCCCGCTCGGCAAATATCGCACGCTGGTCCTCGTGCCGAAGATGGAAAAAAATCCCAAGGGCCTCTTCAAACGCGGCGGCGAAGTGAAGGTTTGGATCGCACAAGATGGATCGCGCCTGCCCGTGAAAATGCAGCTCAAGCTGAACTTCGGCGCCGCCACGCTCCTGCTGAGCAAATATCAGGCACCGAAGGCCTGATTGCTGTAGGGCGGGGGGGCCGGACCCCCCCCCCAACCCGGCAATTTCAGGGGGCAAAGGCGGGGGGGGGGGGCCCCCCCCCACACCCCCACCCCCCAGAACCCCCCCGGCGGCGGCCAGCAGCTGTGCGGCGATGGTGTTGGGGGGGGTCTCCTAACCCCCCCACTAAGGGGGTTTTTTTTGGGGACCACGGGGGGGTTGGGAGACCCCACCCTACAGCCGCTCCACCCAGAACCGCCAGGATTTGGCCGCCCACACGGGCCCGGCGTAATCCACGCCGATGCGCGGGCCGCGTTTCAGATGCCGACGCGGGATTTTTATCCCGTGATCCTCAAGATGCAGGCCGCTCACGGGCCGCGCCGAGGCACCGTTAAGCCGGCGATCGATTTTCAGGAGTTTGGTGAGCCGGCCGGGA
Organism: uncultured Oleiharenicola sp.; assembly: GCA_966252395.1. GTDB lineage: Bacteria > Verrucomicrobiota > Verrucomicrobiia > Opitutales > Opitutaceae > Lacunisphaera. The sequence continues at coordinate 10,265 of CBINOW010000125.1, forward strand.
CCATTGACCTTCTCCAAACCGCGAATCAACACCGCCGCGGGGTGCCCGGGCGGACCCGTCACGATGTTAAGCATCTCATGCACACCATAACACAGGTAAACATACCAACAGCCGCCATAACCATACATCACCTCGGTGCGCGCGGTGCGCCCTTTGCTTGCGTGACAGGCAAGGTCGCGCTCGCCGTGGTAAGCCTCCACCTCGGTAATCACATGGACCGAGCGTCGGCCGCGGATGGTTCTTACTAAGACCTTGCCCAGCAACCACCTTGCTGTGGCCTGGGTGTTGCGGCTGTGCAGCTCTGCCCGCCGGATGACTCGACGCATGCGAACACGACTATCCGCCGAAATCCGGCTCGCAAGCCGGCGCTCGTCGCGCAAAGTTTGCACGTTCGTCGCGATTTCGTGCGGAACGTAAATAAAGCCTTGATTACCCCATCCCGACTCCCCTTATTTCGCCCCTTTGAACTTATGAAAGCCACTATCAAAACACAGGGGAAGCAGTTCTCGGTCAGCGAGGGCGACATCCTCATTGTGGACCGCTATCCCAAGACTGAAGCGGGTTCCACAGTCGAAATCAACGAGGTCCTCGCTGCGGGCGAGGGCGAGAGCTTCAAGGTCGGCACCCCCTTCCTCTCCGGCGCCTCGGTCAAGGCCAAGGTCCTCGTGAACAAGCGCGGCAAGAAGGTCATCGTCTTCAAGATGCGCAAGCGCAAGGGCTCGAAGCGCAAGCGCGGCCACCGCCAGGAGCTCTCCGTCATCAAGATCGAATCCATCAAAGCCTAAGGAACCACTGCCATGGCACACAAGAAAGGTCAGGGAACATCCAGCAACGGTCGCGACAGCGCCTCGCAGCGCCTCGGCGTGAAGATTTTTGGCGGCCAGAAGGTCCTCGCCGGCGGCATCATCGTCCGTCAGCGCGGCTCCAAACACCACGCCGGCAAGGGCGTCGGCACCGGCCGCGATTGGACGCTCTTCGCGCTCCGCGACGGCACCGTCCAGTTCGACAAGGCTCACCGCAAGGTGAACGTCGTCTGAGCCCCGCTCGTAGCTTTCATATTCAGGCGCACCCGCAAGGTGCGCCTTTTTGTTTGCCTCGGTTTCGTTTGCCGGGCGATCCGGCCCGGACAAATCCCGTGTGCCGAGCACGGCTCAACGGGACCGAGAACCGGGGACAAACACCGGGCCGCCAGCAGGCGGCAACGGTGTCCAGAGCGAATCGCGCCGAAGCCCACCGGGCGAAGGCGGATAGCGCCCAGGCCCAGCCAAGCCGTCCTTGCGCCGATACGCTCCTTTCGCCTGACTCCCCCGCATGTCGTCTGACCGGCTCAAGGAACTCCAGCGCCTGCGCGCCGCCGCCCAGGATCAGGTCGCCTGGCTCGACCGCGAGATCGCCAAGGAACAGAGCCTTGCGGCCGTCACCCGACCGATCGAAGAACCGAAGCCGGCTTCTCCTGACAGCAGGGTGCCCTCTCACCGCGAAAGCACGTCGCCTCTCGACGCCGACAAACTCATCCAGCGCTACCAAACCAGCGGCGCCTCGATCAAGGACGAGGTCAAGCGGGGCTGCTTCCTCTACTTCTTCGCCGCCCTGGGCCTGCTGATTGCCGGTGTGATCGTCGCCTATCTGCTCTGGAGAAAGTAACGTTCCTTGGAGCAAGAGCGCCGAGGCATTTGCCGCAGATTGGCTCCGATGGAGCCGGCCCGCCCTCGGGCCGGTCTGACCAAGCACCGGGGCGAGGGCACCCCAGCTCCAGTTCGATCCAAGCCGAATCGAACCTCGAGGCATCAGCCCAACGGATAGTGATAGAATTGGAGAGCCGATCTCCCCTCAGGCCGTTCGTAGCCGAACGCCGCAATTCCCAGACCCGCTCAAGCCCCTTCCGGCTTCACCGCCGGGGCCGCTTCGACCGAACTTGCCTCAACCGGCGCCGCCTCGGCGCCCTGCGGAAGGCTCATTTGGTCTTCCTCGGTCTCATCGAGGCCCATGTCGGCGTCGCCCGCCGGACGCGGGTTGGCCGAGGTCTGCAGCCACGCATCGATCTGCCGCGGCGACAACACGTCGGAAGCCGGCAGTTCGTCGAGCGACTTGATGCCCACAAATTCGAGGAAAGCCTCGGTCGTGCCGTATTGGATCGGCCGGCCCGGGAGGTCGGCGCGACCCACAATGTAGACGAGTTCGCGCTCCAGCAGCTTGGTGATGCCCGCCTCGGCTGACACACCGCGGATCTGCTCGATCTCGGCGCGGGTCACCGGCTGGCGATAGGCCACCACGGCGAGGGTTTCCAAAGACGACGCGCTCAGGCGGACCGGCGGCGGCTCGTTGCGCAGCAGGCGCACCCAACGGGCAAAACGCGGATGCGTGGCCAGCCGCCAGCCGTTGGCCCCTTCGACCAACACGGTCTCGCTGGCCGCCGCCTGCATCTCCAGGGAAATGGCTTCCATGGCCTCACGGATCTCGGCCGCCGTGACCAACGTGGGAACATCACGGTAAAACTCATCATCCTCGGGCGCGGCGATCACCGTCTCGGCAGCTTCGACGGGCGTCTCGCCTGTCGAAGCAGGCACCTCCGCCGGAACCTCGAGGGCGCTCTCGGCCGGGGCCTCCTCCAAGGGCAGCGACGTGGCCTGCTCGTGAAAACGGCTCACCGCCGTCTGAATGTCCTTAACGGAGAGAGGGCCGTTCGAGGCGAACAGCATCACTTTCAAAACGCGCTTGAGATCAAAGGCCATGCGGGAAGCCCTCACAGAAAGCCCCGCCCTCCGGCGCTAGCAATCCATAAAATGCCAACCGGAGCTGTGCTTACTGCCCGGCCCGGTTGCACGGGCACACCTTGCCGGGAACCAGCGGCGCGGATACGTGCGCGGGACAAAAATTCACCCTTGTCGTCCTTTCGCGCCATCGTTCATGTCAGTTGACGGGCCAAAGAATTCCTCCGGGCGGCATCATGCGCCGCCCTACCCTTATGCAGTGCACGAAATTCTCCCTGGTCCTAGGTTGTCTGCTCATCATTTTGTCCCCGGTCATTGCCGCCGACAACAAGGCGAAGGACAAAGACGCGCCCCTTACCCTTGAGGACGTCATTTTTGACGCCGGATATCTCAAGACCCAATTGGGCCCCAAAACCCTTCTGACCGCAGGGGCCAAGTCCGCTGAAATAACGCCGGAGCTGCCGCAAAAGCTCGCCGAGACCGGCCTCGCCAAGGCGACCCGCTTCTTCCTGTTCCCGGCGGAAGGCTCGCCGCCCAAGCTGTATTTCTCCATTCCTCATTCATATCCCCAGAGCATGCGGCAGGGACGAGAATCGGGCACGGCCCACTTTTTGGCCCTCGTCGGAACCGACGGGAAGGTGAAAACCATCTTTTGCTACCAGCACACCGACCGGCTCTTCGCCATCGCGTATGCGGCCGCTGTTTCCCGATGGCGCTACGAGCCGGCCAAAATCAAGGGCACGCCCGTGCCGGTTCTCGTGGATATCCCTGCCAGCTACAAAGGCGATGGCTTCGACGGCGATCAGTTTCGATCAAACTTCCCGCCACCCGAAGCGCTGCAATTGCCCCCACCGCCCGCCCCGCCGCCTCCTCCTGCCAAATGATGCGGGTCGTTTTGCGTGAGAATAAACAAGGCCGGCTCGCGCCGGCCCTGGAATGATTGGACGACTCGTCGCGATGAGCCGTGGCTCACGCGGCCGAATCAGATGTGGATCGCCTTGCCGTGGGTCGCGAGGGCGGCCTCGCCGAGTGCTTCGGAAAGCGTCGGG
>CBINOW010000126.1:0-13883 GCA_966252395.1 uncultured Oleiharenicola sp.
GGGTTGCCAGGCCGCCATCGAGGCCGAGCGCTGGCTTGCGGAACACGGCGGCTGACCGAAACGGAGGCGTAGGTCGGTGCGCGGGAAGCAGCGTTGCGCCCACCCGTGTTCGCCAAGCCGGATCTGCCGGCCGGGCATTACCCGGCTGCTAATCCGACGTTCCAACCGGATAGGAACCGGCAGCCGGTTTACCCGGATGGCTTCGAAAATAAATCCCCACGGCCTGGGATCGCCGGGCCACGCCCAGTTTGGCAAAGAGATTGGCACTGTAATTTTTCACCGTGTTGTCGCTCAGGCCCATGAGCTCCGCGATTTGCCGGTTCGTGTGCCCCTCCGCCATGAGGGTCAACACGCGGTGTTCCTGGGGTGAAAGCGCAGCCAGGTCCGCTTGCGTCGCTTGTCGGCTTTCGTTCTCACGGATGCTGTTCAGAACCCGGTTGGGCGTGTCCCCCGGAAAGACCGGTCGCCCGGCGTGTCCGGCCTCGATGGCCTCCATGAGGGTCGCGGGATCGATTTCCTTGGAGAGATAGCCATGCGCCCCCGCGACGACCGACTCATAGATCGACCGGTCGTCCGTGGACGAGGTCAGCACGATGACACAGGTTTTGGGCATCCGCTGGCGAATGAACCGGCACACGTTCAGGCCGCTGTCATCCGGGAGACGAAGATCAAGGAGCACCACGTCGGGCTTGCGCAGCTCCACTTCGTGCCGGGCCGCTGCGGCCGTGGCGGCCTCGCCCACAATCACCATTTTTCGTCCGGCGGGGGTGTTTTCCAGAACCGCCCGGATCCCGTGGCGGACCAGGTAGCTGTCTTCAACAATCAAAAGGCTGATAAGGGAGGAAGTCATGCGGCGGGGCGGGGAGGCGACAAGCGGAGGGAGAGGCGGGTTCCTTGGTTGGGGTGGGAAACTACCTCAAGCTGACCACCGAGCGCGAGCGCCCGTTCCGTCAGATTGCCCAGCCCGCGACCACCGGGCTTCGTCGCTTCCGGATCGAACCCCACGCCGTCATCCACGACCATCAGCAGCGAACCGGCCGGCTGGCGCTGCCACGACACCGCCAAGTGGGAGGGACGCCCGTGCCGCACCGCGTTGCTGATCGCTTCCCGGACGAATTGCAGGGCTTGGTGGCGCAACAAAGGAGCGTAGGTGGCGACGAGTTCCTCATCGATATTGAGTTCGGTGGTGATCGGGCCGGCACCACAGAGCAGCTGGATCAATCGGGCCGTGGACTCGGCGAAGGAGCTGTCGGAGAGCTTCGGGTCGGTCTGTTCAATGTGACCGCGCAGATCCCGGATGATCCGGTTCAACTCGGCCTTGGTCTCGCCGAGCAGGCGGGCGGCCGTCTCAGGATTGTTCCCCAGCAGGGCCTGCACCTGGGTCAGGGCCATGCCGGCACCATAAATTCCCTGGATGGCTCCATCATGCAGCTCCCGGGCGAGGCGGGCCCGCTCTTCCAGCCCCTTCTCAAGTTGCGCCCGGTCTTGGATCGATGACTGGATGGCCCGGGCGATTTGCCCGAACTCATCCGGCTGCGCCAGCAACGGCGCCAACGGGCCCGGATCGCGGTTGAGCAGGCTGGTGCGGACGAGCCAGGCCGGTCGCAGAATCCAACGATGCAGCAGCGCGCCGACGAGCAGGACCGCGCCCACCCCGTTCAAGATGAAGAGCGTCGTCTCCAGTTTCTCCAGCGTGGGATCCTCCTCCACCGCATTGAAGTAGTGGTAGTCCAGGCCGGCGATCGTCTGCCCGCGATGATCGCGCAGCGGCAGCCAGACCTCCAACATGCCCGGCGCCGTCACATCGCTCACATGGCCTGGGGAGGTCAGCATGAGCTGCCCCTGCAAGGCATTGGCCAAATCCTCCAACAACGGTTCGCCCCAGCGCCTCGCCACCAACAGCCAGCCCGCCGGTGCCGTCTTCCGATCGAGATCGCTCGGCTTTCTGACCGGCATGCCCTGCAGCTGATACAGCCCGTCGGACAGTTGCGCGTAAAAGCTGAAGTGCGTGGCCTTCCCCAGCAACGACCGCCATACCTCCGGCTCCAGTGGCAGGGTCTTGGTCGCGGTTTCGGTCGGGCGGTGCTGGCCGTAAACGACCGAACCATCTGCACCCAGCACCCACAGGTAATCCAGGCGGTAGGTATCCATCCGTCCCTTGAGGTGCTTTTCCGCCCAAGCCGGATCCCCGTTGAGCAGAAACTCCGACATGCTGCCGCGCTCGCTGTAGTTGCGGAGGAAGCGGTAAATGGAGCGGGAGTGGGAATTGACCATCTCATTCAAGCGCGCCGCCCGCTCGATTTCCTTCTGCCGGTGGGCAAACTCGTCCTCCCGTTTCTGCACTTGGTCCAACAACAAGTAGGACCCGAGGAAAAACAGCCCCAGCAGGGAGAGTAGCGTCAGGATGCGGGATCTGATGGTCATGGCTCGTTGCCCGTCAGACGAGATAGGTGGGCCGGGCTCAACCCGTGCAATCCCATACTTGTTTCTGCCGCATGGGGGCACACGACACCGCGCATCTTTTGTCGCGATTCACCCCAAATTCACGGCAACCGGTCCCCGGAGGCTTCACGCAGGACAAAATATGCGCAGGGTCCGGCCCCGCCGGCACCCAACCCTGACACCGCCGGTTCCACCCCACACCATGCAAACCACACACCCCACCCTGTCCCGCCGGCTGGCCGCCCTGACCGGCTTGCTCGGCCTCCTCGCCCTGCCCGCCGTTTCCTTCGGCCAGGGCTGCCTCATCGCCCGCGGCGGCGGCAACGCCATGATCTCCGACAGCTCCGCCTACATGGAACCCGGCAGCTGGCAGATCAGCACCGCCTACCGCTACTTCAAATCGCACCGCCACTTTGCCGGCAACGACGAGCAGGTGCACCGCTCCGACCAGGGCACGGAGGTTTACAACTGGTCCCATTTCCTCGACGTCACGACGACCTACGCCTGGTCGCGCCGCCTGTCGCTCAACCTTACGGTGCCCTATGTGCACCACGACCGCTCCTCGCTCTACGAGCATCTGGGCAACAACTCCGGCCAGCGTTTCACGACCTCCGCCTCCGGCCTCGCCGACATGCGCGCCAGCGCCAGCTGGTGGATCTTCAACCCCAACGCCGACAACCTGCGCGGCAACCTCGCCGTAAGCGTCGGCTTCAAGGCCCCGACCGGCGAATACAAGGCCCGCGACGTCTTCCACCGCCCGGCCGGCCTGCAGGAGCGCTACGTGGACTCCTCCATCCAGCCCGGTGACGGCGGCTGGGGCTGGTCGATCGAGCTGCAGGGCTTCCGCTCGATCGCGCACGGCCTCTCGGTTTACGGCAACGCGTTCTACGCGTTCAACCCGGAGGAGCGCGTCGAGGAGACCGGCTTCTCCATCCCCGACGGCTACATGGCCCGCGGCGGCTTCGACTTCGTGGTGCCCGCGGTAAAGGGTCTCGCCGTGAGCCTCGGCGGCCGCATCGAGGGCGTCCCCGGCAACGACGCCTTCGGCGGCAGCCGCGGCAGCCGCCGCCCCGGTTTCGCCGTCGCGGTCGAGCCCGGCTTCACCTTCAGCAAGGGCCGCATGTCCGCCGGCGTCACCGTGCCGATCGCCGTCTATCGCGCCCGCACCACGACCTACGGCTCGATCAAGGCCGGCGACGCCGCCTTCGCCGACTGGACGCTCAACACGAGCTTCACGATCCGGCTCTGAGCCCGGATCCAGTCTTCTGCCTTCCACGGCGGCGAGTCATCGCCGCCGTTTTTTATTGGCCGACCACAAACCGGTCCAGCTTTCCGCGCAGGCTGCGGCTGAGGGGCAGCCGCGTGCCGTCGCGCAACAGGACCGTGTAGTCACCATGCAGCGCCGGCTGTAATTCCTTGATCTGGTCCACATTCACCACCGCCGAACGGTTGATGCGGATGAAGGCATCCACTCCCAAACGGGCCTCGATCATCGACAGCGTCTCGCGGAGCAGCAGCCGCCCGCTGGCGAGGTGCAAGGTCACGTAGTTGTCATCCGCTTCGGCCCACCGGATCTCCTCCGCGCGCAGAAAGACAATCCGCCCGTCCGTCCGAAAGGCGAGCCGGTCCGAACGCGCGGGAGCCTCCCCGGCCGCGCCCGCCTCCGGAGTCCGTCCGCGTCCGAGCGCACGCACCCGGGCGAGCGCCTGCCCGAGCCGGTCCCGGTCGAAGGGCTTGAGCAGATAATCGACCGCGGCCGCATCGAAGGCCCCCAGGGCGAACTGCGCATGCGCGGTGGTGAAAACGATGGCCGGCCGCCCCGTGGCCGGCAACAGGGCCGCGACCTGCAGGCCGTCCGGTCCCGGCATCTGGATGTCGAGGAAGACGGCATCGGGCGACGCGAAACGGATCGCCGTGAGCGCCTCCGTGCCGTTGGCGCACTCCCCCACCACCTCGACCCCGGCCTCGGCCTCCAGCATGCCGCGAAGGCGGTCGCGGGCGAGCGCCTCGTCATCCACGATGAGAACCCGGAGCAAGCTCATGTCAGCGGGCGGCGGCTATCTCGTGCAGCTTCACCGTGTAGATCAGGGGTGTGCCACGATCGGTGCCCGCCGGCCATTCGCCGCTGCCGTAGGACAGGTCGGGCGACAAGACCATCAGGGCAATGCTGCCCACGGTCATCATTTGGAAACCCTCGGCCAGTCCGGGCGGCAGGTCGGCGACTTTGATCCGGAGCTTGTCCACCGCGAGCTGGGGCAGATCGGTCTGCGCGTCGGCCTTGCTGACCTTGTAACTGATGACCACGGTGTCTTCGGCGGTGGGCATGGCCCCGTAGCCCGCCGACCGGATCGCATAGCAGAGCCCGCTGTCCGACATTTCCAGGCCGAATTGCTTGCGGATCTCCTTGAGGTATTCCGCCAGCCGGCCCGGGCGCGCGAACGCCTCGGTGCCATAGCGCTGCCGGTCCTCGGCCTCCGTCAGCGCCTGCATCCGGCGGCCGATCTCGTTGAGCAGGCCCTGCGCCTGGGCATCCACCGGCGGACCCTCCCCGCGAAAACCGGAGCGGACCCCGGAAAGAAACGCCTCGACCTGCGCCTCGGTCCAGCCCAGCTGCGTCAGTTTGTTGTCCTGCACGAGGCTCGCGCCCACGGCGGCATAGGCGGACAACGGCGCGGGGGAGGCAGCCGTCGCCGGCTGCGCGGCGGCCCGCGCCAGGAGGACGAACAGAGACAGAAGGATGAGACGCGCTTTCATGGGGAAATCAGTGGGTGTGGTGATGATGGCTGCCCGCGACGGGTTGCAGCGGAAGTTCAAAGCTCTTCAACCCGACCTCCACCGGCGCCGGAGCTCCTTCGCGCAAACGGTAGAAGCGGTCGGCCGCCAGCCCGGTGAAGACCTGCGTGACCCCGGTCACCGGCCAGAACACCTCGACGCGGACGATGGTGCCGGAGGAACCCAAGCCGATTTCCTGGCGCAACGGATTCGCGCCGAAGCTCGCGCCCGGTCCCACGGTGCGGTAGATGCTGCGCTCGCCGCCGCCCTCGCGCACCACGACCCGGAGGCGGGCGCCAACGGCCACGCGGTTGGTCCGCACCCCCTCAAGCTCGAGCTTGAGCCAGTGGTGGCCGTGGCCCGGATTGGCGAAGAGCTGCGTCCGGTAATTGTCGGTTTCCGCGGCGCCCCCGACCTTGGAAAGGACGTCCTGATCCCCGTCGTTGTCGATGTCGCCGAAGGCGATGCCGTGCCCCTTCTGCAGCTGGCCGAAACCGCCGGAGGTCGTGATCTCTTGGAAGCGCCGCCCGCCGTCGTTGCGGAACATGCGGCTGGGCGCCAGCGTGGAAAAATCCGGATCTCCGGTGCCGCAGTAGAAGTCGAGCCAGCCATCGTTGTCGAGGTCGCCGAAATTGGCGCCCATGGCGTGGATCACCCGGCTGACCCCGAGCGCGCGGCTGACATTCGTGAACGTGCCATCGCCGTTGTTGCGGTAGAGCCGGGTTTTCTGTGCGGTGGTGGGCCGGCCGAGGTAGTCCGCAGCGATGTCGCCCACGTCCTTGATACCGTAGCCGGTGATCATGATGTCCTCCCAGCCGTCGTTGTCGTAATCCCAAAACCAGCACGGAAAGCTCGCGGTCGGACCGTCGAGGCCGGCCGCCTCGGTCACGTCGGTGAAACGCCAACGGGCCTTCGGGTCGGTCCCCGGAGCGGCCGGGCCGTCGTTGCGCAACAGGCGCTTCGGGCCGGTCCGGTCGGACAGCAGCAGGTCGGGCCGGCCGTCGCGGTTGTAGTCCCCGGTGGTGACGCCCTTGATGAAGCCCACGAAATCCACGCCCTGCTCGGCGGCACACTCCGTGAAGGTGCCGTCGCCGTTGTTGCGGAACAATTCGCAGGCGACCGCGTCGCGTCCCGTGGTCTCCGCGCCGACGAACAGGTCGAGCCAGCCGTCGCTGTTGTAGTCGAACCAGACGGCGGTCTGGGTCGGCTTGAAACGCAACAGGCCCGTCGCCTCGGTCACATCGGTGAAGGTGAAGTCACCGTTGTTGCGCAGGAGCGAGAAAGGGTAATGCCCCTCCGGGCCGAGCCAGGCCCCGCGCAGCACGAGGACATCGACGAACCCGTCGTTGTCGTAGTCTCCTTGGCGGAGATTAAGCCCGCTCACCAGTCCCCGCAGGCCGGCCTGGTCCGTGCGCTCGGCAAAGGTGCCGTCACCGTTGTTCCGGAACACCCGGAGCTGGTCGCGCTCGGTGAAGCCCCAGGCCGAGACCATCACGTCGAGGAAGCCGTCGCGGTCGAAATCATCGAGGACGACCCCGCCCGCCAGTCCGTCCACGTCCAGGCCGACATTCGCGGCGACATCCGGGAATCGCCCGATGTCATGCTCGGCCGCGAAACGCTCCGGGGGGATGAGCCACGGCGCGGGCACGCCGGCGGGATACTCGCCCAACGTCATGTAGGCGATGTTCAGCAACCAGCGGGCGCGGAGGTCGCCCGGGAAACGGTTGAGCAGCTCGGTGAGCACGGTGACCGCCGAGCGGGAACCTTCCGGCAACTGGTGCACCCCGCCTCCCTGGATCGGGAAGATGCAGGAGTCGGCGTTGTGGTTGAGGAGGCAGTTGGCGGCTTCGCCGGCGCGCAAGTGGCAAAGCGCGCGCGAGGTCAGCAGCGCGACCTGCAGGGCGGGCTCCGGGGTCCAGCGGTTCTCGCGCAGGAAGGCGTCGATCTCATCGTATTCGCGCAAGGCCTCCGGAAACCGCCCCGCCTGCAGCAGGGCCAGCCCGATGTCCATCCTGAGGTTGAGCACGGCCGAGGCGTCCTTGTTTTTCAGCTGGGCCCGGAGCAGCGCGACCTTGTCGCCGGAGCGGAAGGGACTCCGCAGCGGGTCGGCTCCGTCGTAGATGCCGCGGATCAGGGCCACCATCCGGCGGGTGCTCTCCGGCTGGACGAAATGATCGTTGAGCCGCGCGGCGGCGGCCCCCGGATCGCAGAGTTCAACCACGACCGCCGCGCCCAGTGAGCCGGGCAGCAGCAGGGCGGACAACGGAGAGAAAATCCGCCGGAACCAACCGGCGGGCGGGAAGCTGGAGGCGTGGAAAGGCAAACTGTCCGACCACCATAAGCCGTTGCCGGCTCCCGCAAACGTTCTGGGGTCAAACGCAGAACCTGTGGGGCGACTGGCCGTCCGCCGGGGGCGAACCTCCGCTAGCCCGCGCCGCCCATGAACCGGTCGAGCTTGCCCCGCAGGCTGCGGCTGAGCGGGAGCGCGGTGCCGTCGCGCAGCACCACCTGGTAGTCGCCGTGCTGGGCGGGCTGGATCTCGCGCACCTGGTCGAGGTTCACGAGCGCCGAGCGGTTGATGCGCGCAAAACCCTGCGTGCCGAGCCGCCCTTCGATGGCCGTCATCGTCTCACGCAGCATGAGCCGGCCGGAGACGAGGTGGAGCATCACGTAGTTGTCGGCCGCCTCCACGCGCACGATCTCCTCGGGCTTGAGGAACACGAGGCGCCCGTCGGCCTTGACCGTGATGCGGTCGGGCGCGGGCGCCGGTGCGGGGGCCGGCACGGCGGCGCGCCGGGCGTGGATGACGGCCTGCGCGCGCCGCAACGCCTGCTGGCAGCGTTCGCGATCGAAGGGCTTCAGCAGGTAATCCACCGCCGCCACGTCGAAGGCATCCAGGGCAAACCGGTCGTAGGCCGTCGCAAAGATGACCGCCGGGCGGGTCTCGTCGGGAAACTCCGCCAGCACCTGCAGGCCGTCACAGCCCGGCATCTGCATGTCGAGGAACACGAGATCGGGGGCGTCGCGCCGGATGGCGGCGACAGCCTCGGTGCCGCTGCCGCACTCGCCGATGATCTCGCAGGCCGGCTCGGCCTTGAGGAAGCTGCGCAGCCGGTCGCGCGCCAGCGGCTCGTCATCCACGATGAGGGTGCGGATTTTCATGGGGTGGAGGCGGTGGCCACGAAAAGGCCTAAAAATCTGAACCCAGACATCAAACCATCGCTTCCGTCATCCTGAGCCGTGCGCAGGATCCAAGCCGGGGTGAAAGTCTCGTCTCCATCCGTGGATCCTGCGCACGGCCCAGGATGTCGTTGCGGGAATATTTCGTGATTCATGAATGAATGGGGAATCCAGATTCGGGCTTCATGCGGGCAGGCTGATCCGCACCTCCAGCCCGCCTTCGGGGTGATTGGCGAGGGTGAACTCGTGCCGTTCGCCGTAGAGTTCGCGCAGCCGGGCGCGGGTGTTGGCGAGGCCGATGCCCTCGCGGGTGAAGCCGCCCGGCGGCACGCCGGCGCCGTTGTCGCGCACGGTGAGCAGCAGCTGCGCGCCCTCGCGCCGCGCCGCGATCACGATGCGCCCGGGTCCGGGGCGCGGCTCGATGCCGTGGCGGATGGCATTTTCCACCAGCGGCTGCAGCAGCAGGCTGGGCACCTCCGCGTCGAGCACGCCGGGCTCCGCGGCGACCTGCGCGGTCAGCCGGTCGCGAAACCGGATGCGCTCGATCTCGAGGTATTTCTCGATGAAGGCGATCTCGTCGCGCAGCCTCGTGAGCGGCTGGCCGGGATGGTGCATCGTCAGGCGGAGCAGCTCGCTGAGGCGCACGAGCATCTTGTCGGCCGCGTGCACGTCGCTGTGCATGAGTGAGGCGATGCCGTTGAGCGTGTTGAAGAGGAAGTGCGGCTTGAGCTGGCGGAGCAGCGACTGGAGGCGCGCCTCGGTGAGGTGTTTCTCCAGTTCGAGCGCGTGGACGGTGCGTTCGTGGTATTTGCGGTAGTAGTCCGCCGCGTGGCTGATGGTCACGATGACGCCGTAAACCAGCAGGTTGAACGGATAGGTCTTCACCAGCAGCGGCCGGAAGACCTCGGCGAAGGCGACCGGCTCGTCGGCCAACTGCCCGTGAACCACGCCGACCGCCGAGCGCAGCAGCACATAGACGAGCGAGCAGAGCAGCGCGGCGACGAGATGCACCGCCGCCGTGCGCCACGGATGCGCGCCCTCGGGGGGGAAGCGCCGCGCGACCAGCAGGATCGGGAGCGAGAGCACGGCCCACACATACCAGTCGCCGAGGGAGTAGCTGATGGCCTGGCCCCAGGTGACCGAGCGTCCGAGCAGCGTGCTCGACAGGTAGAACTGGCTCGCAAAGGCCAGGCCCACGAGGGTCCAGAACGCGCCGATGCCCGCAAAACGGAGCAGCGAGCGACCGGGCTGGGTGGAGTCGGGCATTGCGTGAAGGGGTCGGCGGCTTATGTAGGTGGCGAACCATTTCGTGTCCACGACCTTTCGCATTGGATAGTGAGCGCCCCCGCCGCCAGCCCCCGCCCCGCCCCGCCGCCGGCCCGGCCGCCCGTGCCCGCCGTGGTGTCGCCGCTGCTGCCGGTGCTGCTGCCGCTCGTGATCACGGCCATCGTGCTCAGCGTGCTGTTCGCCTGGCTTTTCCCGCCGCCGGCCGACACCGGCGCGCCGACGGTGCGCTTCACCGATGTCACGGCGGAATCCGGTCTGCGTTTCCTGCACCAGCAGGGTGGCGGCGAGGCCCCGACCACGCTCGGCGGCGGCGTGACCGTGCTCGATTTCAACCAGGACGGACGGCCCGACCTGTTCTTCACCAACGGCGCACCCTGGCCGTGGGAGGAATCCCTCGACAAGCGCCTCACCGCGAGCGCGGCGCTCTTCCGCAACGACGGCGAGGGACGCTTCACCAACGTCACCGCCGCCGCCGGCCTCAACACGCCGATGCAGGGCATGGCCGCCACGGCCGGCGACTATGATGGCGACGGCCTCGCCGACCTGTTCGTCACCTGCGTCGGGCCCAACCGGCTCTTCCGCAACCTCGGCGGCGGCCGCTTCGAGGACGTGACCGAGTCCGCCGGCCTCGCCGGAGAGGAGAACACCTGGAGCACCGGCGCCGCCTGGCTCGACGTGGACGCCGACGGCCGTCCCGATCTCGTGGTGCTGCACTACGCCCGCTGGCCGCAGGAGGTCGGTCTCGGCGCGGCGTTCGGCGTCGCCGCGATGGGCCGGTCCTACGGCACGCCGACCGGATTTTTCAGCGCCCCGCCCACCGTGTGGCGCAACCTCGGCGGCGGGCGTTTCGCGGCCCTGCCCGGCTCGGCGGGCCTGCGCGACACCGATGCCGAGACGGGCCGCCCCGTCGCCTGGCCGCTCGCGCTCACCGCCCTCGACGCCAACGGCGACCGCCGGCTCGACCTGCTCATCACCTACCACCAGCACGCGCCCTCGCTCTTTCTCGCGCGCGGCGACGGCACCTTCGAGAAACAGGCCGCCGCCCCGGCCCCGCGCCAGGAAGGCGCCGCCGCAAGTTTCGCCGCCACCGGCACCCTGCCGCCCGGGCCGGTCTCCGGTGACGCGGAACGCCTGCGCGCCTTCCTGGTCCGCCATCCGCCGGCGTCGGCCGAGAGCGGGCAACTGATGCTCGGTTCCCGGCTGGGCGTGGTCGCCGCCGATGTCGATCTCGACGGCCGCACCGAGATCTTTTCGGGCGAGGGCCGGGCCGAGCCGGGGGTGAACCGTTTCGAAAACGGCCGGGATTTTGCCCGCCGCCCGCAGGTCTTCTGGCCGCAGGCCGACACCTGGCAGCCGCTCTTCGGCAGCGAGCAGGACCTGCCCGCGCTGACCGCGCGCGGCGTGGTGGCGGCGGATTTCGACGGCGACGGCGACAACGACTTCGTGCTCGCGCAGAACAACGGCGCGCCCGTCCTGCTCCGCAACGACCTGCGCACGCCCGCCCCGTGGCTGCGGCTGCGGCTCGTCGCCACGCGCAGCGAACCCGCCGCCGGCGGCGCGCGCGTCGAGGTGCACACCCCGCGCCGCGTGTTCGCCCAGACCGTCGCGCCCGTCCTCGGCTTCATGGCCCAGTCCGACTCCGCCCTCACCTTCGGCCTCGGCGAAGACGCGCGCGTGCGCAAGATCGTCATCCAGTGGCCCTCCGGCCAGGTGCAGGAGCTCAAGCCCGACGCGCTGAACCGGACGCTGGAGATCCGCGAGCCCTGAACCGGGAGCCACCGCGCTCCGCCCCTCCCGCACGGCAACTCGTCCCCGGCCGATTGCACATCGCGGCGCGGAGTGGCTTTTCGGCGGCACTCCACGCATGTCCACGCTCACCCGTCACCTCCACCGGGCCGCCGCCTTGGGCGCGCTCGTTTCCTTCCTCGCACCGGCTCCCGCCGCCGACGCTGGCCAAGCCCCCTCCCCGCTCACCCTCTCGGGTGACGTCCGTCTCCGCTTCGAGCGCGACTGGGATTCCCAGAACGGCGCCGGCGTCGCCCGCGCCGACCGCAACCGGATGCGCGCCCGCGTGCGGCTGGGCCTCGGCTACAAGTTCTCCGACGCCTGGTCCTTCGGCGCCCGCGCCCGCACCGGCAACCCCGACAGCCAGCAGTCGCCCCACCTCACCTTCCACTCCAACGACGACATCACCGACGATCTCGAGGGCGCCTTCGACCGCTACTACGTCCAGTTCAAGCAGGACGGCATCACCGCCTGGGCCGGACGCAATACCACGCCCTTCTGGCAGCAGAACGAGATGTTCTGGGACGAGGACGTCACGCCCACCGGCGCCGCCATCACGCACGACGGCAAGTTCGCGGCCGGCACCCTCGCCGCCACCGCCGGCGCCTTCTACCTGCCCGACGGCATGAACCACCTCAACGGCACGCTCGTCGGCGGCCAGTTGAAATACGGCCAGAAATATCCCGACGGCCAGCTCACCCTCGCCGCCGGTCTCTACAGCCTCGACGGCAAGCGCGGGGCCACGAACCTCCGCAACCGCAACGGGGTGCGCGGCTACCTCATCGGCGTGCTGAGCGCCCAGTGGAGCCAGCCGCTCGACACCGGTCTCCCGCTCGTGCTCGGTGCCGACCTGATCAAGAACTTCGAGGACTACACCGCCACCGACGCCCTGCCCTTCGCCGCGCGCCATGCCGACGAGACCAGCGGCTGGGTGCTCTCCGCCGCCTACGGCCAGACCAAGAACCCCGGCGACTGGCAGTTCTACTGGGCCTACGCCCACATCGAGACGCTCGCCGTCAACGCCGCCTACTCGCAGGACGACTGGGCCCGCTTCGGCAGCGCCACGCAGGCCGACGTCACCGACATCAAGGGCCACGAGGTCCGCTACACCTACGTGATTACCAAGAGCCTCAACGTGCAGGCCCGCCTCTTCTTCGTGGATGCGATCACCAGCATCCAGGACGGCAAACGCTTCCGCGTGGACCTCAACTGGAAGTTCTGAGCCCGCCTCCGTTCTCAACCCCTTCCCCATCCACGCCCCATGAAACTCACCTCCGCCCTCCTCGCCTCCCTCGCCTTCGGCCTCGCGCTGCGCGCCGAGCCCGTGCCCGAGAAAACCGTCACCTACCACGTCGAGCAGAACGCCGTGCTCTCCGACATCCCCGCCGGCGCCAAGCACGTCAAGTTCTGGGTCTCGATCCCCGACAACGAACGCTACCAGGACCTGCTCGACTTCCAGGTCGTCTCCGCCCCCGGCAAGTGGACCGTCGTGCGCGAGCCCGACCGCGGCAACCGCTTCATGCTGGTCGAGGTGGACAACCCCGGCGCCGACAAGATCACCGCGAAGGTCGCCTTCACGCTGCGCCGCCGCTCGGTGTTCACCGAGATCGATCCGGCGCAGGTCGGCGCCATCACGGACTCGCACCGCACGCTCTACGCCGAGGAACTGCGCCAAGACGCCCCGCACATGCGCGTCACGCCGCGCATCGCCAAGACCGCCGCCGATGCCGCCGGGGCCGAGACGAACGTCGCCCTCCAGGCCCGCAAGCTCCTCGACGCCGTCGCCGACTACGCCGACCACTACTCCAAGGACCCGACGAAGCCCAATTGCGGCATCGGTGACGCCGAGGACTGCATGACCAACGCCGGTGGCTGCTGCACCGACCTGCACTCGATGTTCATCGCCATGGCCCGCGCCCGCGGCATCCCAGCCCGCCTGCAGATGGGCTACCGCCTGCGCGAGCCCAACGCCGGCAAGGAAGTCGATCCAGGCTACCGCTGCTGGGCCGAGTATTTCGTGCCCAACTACGGCTGGGTCTCCGCCGACATCGTCGAAGCCGACGACCCGAAGGGCCTCGGCCGCACCCGCTGGTTCACCGGCCTCACCGAGCGCCGCCTCTGGCTCAACGAAGGCCGCGAGTTCCAGCTCGCCGGCTCCGCGCACCCCGCCGACCGCGTCAACACCATGATCATCGGCCACGCCGAGATCGACGGCGTGGTCGCCCGCGTGCTCCCCGACGACGCCCTCAAGCTCAAGGCCCAGCTCTCCCGCACCGTTAAATACACCGAGGTCGCCCCGGAGGCCGCGGCCAAGGTCGCGGCGAAGTAGTCGTTAAACCTGTAGGGCGGGGTCTCCGAACCCCGCCTCGCATGCGTCAGCGTCCTCGAACAAAGGCGGGGTTCGGAGACCCCGCCCT
>CBINOW010000127.1:0-13871 GCA_966252395.1 uncultured Oleiharenicola sp.
TAGCCCCAGCCGCGGTTGCCGTGCTCGAGGGTGATCTTGCGCACGGGCCGGGCGTTGTGCAGGTCGGCGCGGATCCAGAGACCGAGTTCGGCGGGAACCTGCCAGAAAGTGCCGGCGTTGCCGTCGGCGATGCGGGCGGCGTTCTCGTTGTCCGCCGAGGCCGTCATGACCGGGGCGCCCGCGAGGTTGGAGGTGATCGCATCGGCGGCATCGCGCGCGGCGGTGGCGATGTCAGCGGCAGGATCGTTGACGAAACTGCGGGCGGTGCTCAGCGCCTCGGGATCGGCGCAGAGGCCGAGGACATTGATCAGGGCGACGCGGGTGCCTGCGTTGAGCGGAAGCGCTAGCAAGGCCCGGGCCCGGGCGGAGCGCTGCTCGCGCACGGCCGGGGTGCGCAGGGTGAGGAAACGGGCGGCACCTTGGACGGCGGCGGCGCGGATGTTGTCGCTGCCAGTGGCGACCGCGAGGTCCACGAGCGCGGGCAAGGCCGTGGCATCTGGCCAGCGCGCGAGCTCGGTCGTCGCGGCCGCGGCTACGGCGGCGTCTGGATCGCGGGCCAGTTTGGCGGCGAGCGCAATGGCCGGGGCGCCGGCCACGCGGGACAGCACCGGCAGCAGGATCAGCCGGGCCGAGGCGTCGCCGGATTCAAGCGCAGCGAGAACGGGAGCCGCGCGGGTGGCGACGGCGCCGTCGCGCAGGATGATCGTGATCAGGGCGCGGACGGCACGGTTCTGCTCGCTGCGGTTGGCGGTGCCGGTGGCCCAGGCGGCCACGGCGGCTTGGTCGGACGGAGCGGCGATCAAGCGGAGGGCGTCGAGCGCCTCGAGGCGCAGGCTTTCCTCCGGCGACTGGCGCAGACTGAGGAGGAAGGGGATCGCTTCGGTAAGGTTGCGCGCGGCGAGCTGCTGGATGAAGACGGCGCGCAGGGCGTTGTCGCCCTCGGTGGCGGCGCCGGTGCGGATGAGTTCGTCTAGACCGGGACCATTCAGGCGGGCGAGAGCGGAGGAGGCGGTCTTGGCTTCATCACCCTTGCCGAGGGCGAGCGTGGCCAGCTGGCGGGCCACCTCGGGGGTGCCCGGCAGGCGGCCGAGGGCGTCGAGCGTGGCAAGGCGGACCGCGCCTTCCGTGCGAGGCAAGGCCTTGGCCAGCGCCGGCACGGCGCTGGCATCGCCGCGATAGCCCAAGGCGGTGGTGAGCGCGGCCTGCACCGCGGCCGAATAAGACTCGAGTTTCGCCGCGAGTTGGGCGCCGGCATCGCTTACGGGCAGCGAGCGGACAGACTCGATGGCCACGGCGTGAAAAGCGGATTCGGAACCGGCGAGCGCGGCGTCGATCGTCTTGACCGCGTCGGCGGGATGCGAGGCGATCAACAGACGCAGCGCCGACGCGCGCAGACCGAGCGGGATGTCCGGATTTTGGTAGATTTCGGAGGCGGTGCGGGCCGCGGTGACGGGCTCGGTCTTGGCGGCGGCGTTCAGGCGGGCCTTGAGGACGGCGGGCGCGAGACGGTTTTTGGCGGAAGCGAGGGCGTCGAGCGCGGCGGAGCCGCCGATGCGGCCAAGCGCGCTGGCGGCAAGGTCGGCGGTGGCCGCATCGGAGTCGTTCAACAAGCCGGCCAACACCGGTGTCGCTCCGGCGATCCGGCGCGTGCCCACGGCATCCATCAATCCGAGGCGGGTGCGTCCAGTGCTGGTGGTGAGGGCCTGGAGATACAGCGCATCAACCGCGGTGCCGGGCACACGGTCGAGGGCGAGACGCGCATTGTCGGTGTGGGCGGGGTCCGCGAGCAGCGGGGCGAGGGCGGTCAGGCTCGCGGCGTGCGAGTCGGCCGAGCCATTGAGCAGAATGAGGCCGAGCTGTTGGGCGGCATCCTGGGCGGCGGCCGCCGGGCTCTGCGGATTCGTGACGATGGCAACGAGGTCGCGTTCGGCCTTCGCGAGAGAGGCGTGGTCGAGTCCGGCCGCATTGACGATCACCTCGGCCGCGTTGAGCGGGCGCTGGTCATCGTCGAACGCCCCGACGGCCGGCTGGCTCGCGGCGGTGGCGGCCGGGGTGTTCTGGGCCGCGGCTGCGGCGGACTTGGGCTGGGACGGGGTTGTGCAACCGGCGGCGAGCAGGAGCGAACCGACGGCCAGCGCCCGGGTGGGATTCAGGGAGAGGGAGGAAAATTTCATGACGCAGGGGCGGCGGTTCAGAGGAGGGCGTAGGGGGCGCGGCGCGGACGATCGAGGAGGCGGGAGGCGACCGGGTCGCCGATGATTTCCTCCTTGGCAGGATCCCATTTCAGGGGACGGCGCAGTTGCCGCGCGATGCCACAGAGGTGGCCGACGGTGGCGGAGCGGTGGCCGACCTCGACATCGGCGATCGGCCGCTGGCGCGTGCGCACGCAGCGGAAAAAGTCGGTGTGATGGTCGTCGCTCTCGTAAAGGTGCTGTTCCCCGGCGCGCACCGGGCGCGTGGCCAGGCCGACCGGATCGCAGACGAGGTAGTCGTCGCGGCCGACGCCGACGGTGCCCTTGGTGCCGATGAACTCGATCATCGCGGGCTGGTTGCCGTCCACGCGCTGCACGGTGACGCCGTTGGCGTAGCGGTGCGTCTGGTAGGGATTGCCCTCGAAGCCGGCGGGGATGAACTCAACCGGTCCGGAATCGTCCATGCCGAGGGCCCATTGAATGATGTCGAAATGGTGGGCGCCCCAGTCGCCGTTCTTGCGGGAGCCATATTCGAGGAAAATGCGCCAGCCGCCGCCGTAGTCACCGAGCACGCGCAGTGAATTGAAGGGGCGCCAGGGCGTGGGTCCGAGCCAGCGGTCGTAGTCGAGGCCCTCCGGCACGGGTTGTTCGGGCAGGCTCTCCGGCGCGGCCGGGAACTTGCCGAGGCGCGTGCGGATGAGCTTGATGTCGCCGATCCAGCCGTTGCGGATGATGGTGGCGGCGCGGCGGAACGCCGGTTCCGAGCGCTGCTGGGTGCCGGTCTGGAGCACGCGGCCGGTGCGGCGCGCCACCTCGACCATGGTGCGGCCCTCGCGCACGGTGAGGGTCATCGGCTTCTCGCAGTAAACGTCCTTGCCCGCCTGCATCGCCGCGATGGAAACGGCGGCGTGCCAGTGGTCGGGCGTCGTGGCGAAGACCACGTCAATGTCGGGCCGCGCGACCAGTTCCTCGTGTTTCGAGTAGAGATCCAAGCCCTTGAAGGAGGCGGTGCCGGCGTTGTCGGCGTAGCCTTGCTGGATGCGTTTCTGCATGGCCTCGGCCTTGCTGCGCCAGACGTCGCAGAGGGCGATGATCTGGCAGTCGTCGCGGCCCAGGAGCGCGCCCACGTGGCTGCGGGCGATGAGGCCGTTGCCCACGATGCCAACCGTGATCCGGTTGCTCGGGGCCGAGGCGCCGAAGAGGCGGGAAGGGAGGACGAGCGGCGCCACGCCGAAGGCGAGGATGCCGGACAGTCCGTGCTTGATGGCTGTGCGCCGGGTGAGCACGGCGGAGGATTCCGGGACAGGGGAGGACATGCGGGGACGGGGTGGGGTGAGTCGAAACGGAGTCAATTACCCAGCGTGCGTCCATTGGCAAGCAACGGGCTGGGGATAATCTGCTCACATCGTAGAGCAAACAGATCGGTCGCACCGGGTAAATCGGCTTGCCGCGACGTGGCACGGCCGGACACTGGGCACCCGTGCACAAGGCCCCGTCATCGTCCGTGTCCCCGGTCGCCCTCGCGGAGGGCGATGAGCTGCTGGAAGCGCGGCGGCAGATCCGCCAGATGGCGGACACGGTGGCGGCGTTGCGGACACAATTGGAACAGGCCGAGACGCTGCGCCGCGAGTCGGTGCAGGCCGCGTTGACTTCGGCCCAGGACGAGATCCGGCAGCTGCAGCACACCGTTGGTTCGCTGCGCAACGAATTGCAGGCACTGGCCGCCGCGAAGACCGAGACGGTGCAGGCGGCCGTGGCCACCGGGCAGGACGAGGCCAAGCAACTGCACGCCGCCATCCAGGCGTTGCGCGACGAGATGGAACGGCAGACGCAGCACCACGCCGCCGAGCGCGACCGGTTGCAACGCAGCGCCAGCGAGGAGATCAAGCAGCTGCGCGACAGTATCGCCGCGCTGCGCACCCAATTGGAGGCCCGTCATGCCCGCTAAGCGCGCCGCTTCCGACTCTCCCGCCGCCTTGCGCGCTCGCCTCCGCCGGGCCGAGATGCTCGTGAAGCTCACGCAGCAGGTCGCGGCCATCGAAAGCCTCGACGAACTGCTCGCTACGCTCGTGCAGCTCGTGGCCAATGAGACCAACGCCGAGCGCGGCACGCTCTTCCTCAACGACCCCGTCACCGGCGAACTCTACTCGCGCGTCGCGCAGGGCACTTTCAACCGAGAGATCCGCATCCTCAACACCGCGGGCATCGCCGGCGCGGTGTTTCAGTCCGGCCAGGGCGAAATCGTGCACGACGCCTACGCCGACCCGCGCTTCCACCGCGAGGTGGACGAGAACACCGGTTTCACGACGAAATCCGTCCTCTGCGCTCCCGTGCGCACGGCGCGCGGCGAGGTCATCGGCGTCGTGCAGACGCTGAACAAGCGGCGCGGCCGGTTTACGCGCGACGACCTCGGCCTGCTGGAGGCGATGGCCTTGCAGGCGGCGTCGGCGCTGCAGAGCACGCAGTTCATCGAGAAGATGAAAAAGACGCGCCAGCAGGAGATGGAGTTCCTCGACCTCGTGGCCGACATCACCAGCTCGCTCGACCTTTCGCTGCTGCTCCGCCGCGTGATGAGCGAGGCCACGCGCATGCTGAAGGCCGACCGCTCGACGCTTTTTCTCAACAACGAGAAGACCGGCGAGCTCTGGTCCGAGGTGGGCGAGGGGCTCAGCGCCGTGCAGATCAAGCTGCCCAACACCGCGGGCATCGCGGGCGCGGTCTTCCAGTCGGGCAAGACGATCAACATCCCGCACGCCTACGCCGACCTGCGCTTCAACCCCGCGTTCGACAAGAAGACCGGTTACTTCACGCGCTCCATCCTCTGCGTGCCCGTCGTCAACAAGCACGGCAAGGTGATCGGCGTCACGCAGGCGCTCAACAAGCGCGGCGGCCCGTTCACCGCCGAGGACGAGGCGCGGCTCAAGGCCTTCACCGCCCAGGTCTCCATCGCGCTGGAAAACGCCAAGCTCTTCGACGACGTGCAGACGATGAAGAACTACAACCAGTCGATGCTGGAGAGCATGTCGAACGGCGTCATCACCCTTACCGAGGACGGCCGCATCCAGACCTGCAATGCCGCCGGCTACCGCATCCTCAAGGCCCGCGAGGCCGACGTGATTGGAAAGAACGCGGCCGATTTCTTCACCGGCGCCAATGCCTGGGTCGTCGAGCGGATCAAGGCCGTGGGCGAGGGACGAAAGACCGACGTGCTCATGGACGCCGAGATGGAGGCACGCGGCGAAAAGCTGAGCGTCAACCTCACTGTCCAGCCGCTCATCAGCCTCAAGGGCGCGCGCGCCGGCACGCTGCTGATGCTGGAAAACATCAGCAACGAGAAGCGCATGAAGTCCACGATGGCGCGCTACATGGACCCCGGCCTCGCCGACCGCCTGCTCGCGTCCGGCGGCGAGATCCTTGGCGGCCAGAGTGTCGAGGCCACCGTGCTGTTCTCCGACATCCGCTCGTTCACCACGCTCACCGAGGAGTTGGGCGCGCAGGGCACGGTCGCGCTGCTCAACGAATATTTCACCGTGATGGTGAACTGCATCACGCAGGAGGGCGGCATGCTCGACAAGTTCATCGGCGACGCGATCATGGCCGAGTTCGGCATCCCGGTCCCGCGGGGTGACGATGCCGACCGTGCCGTGCGCGCGGCCATCGCGATGACCACCGAGCTCCGCGTGCTCAACCGCACGCGCCAGGAGCGCGGCCAGAAGCCCATTCTCATGGGCATCGGCATGAACACCGACACGATCGTGTCGGGCAACATCGGCTCGCCGAAGCGCATGGATTACACGGTCATTGGCGACGGCGTGAACCTCGCCTCGCGGCTGGAGAGCGCGTGCAAGGAGTATTCGGCGCAGATTCTCATCAGCGAGTTCACCCGCGCGAAGCTCAAGGGCACCTACCGCACGCGCGAGGTGGACCGCGTGATCGTGAAGGGCAAGACAGAGCCCGTCAGTGTCCACGAGGTGCTCGACTACCACACCGAGGAGACGTTCCCGCACCTGTCCGAGGTGCTGAGTCAGTTTCGCGGCGCGCTGGGTTACTACCGGAAGGGTGACTTCGACCGTGCCATCAAGTCCTTCAAGGAAGCGCTCAGCCTTCACCCCGGCGACAAGCTCAGCACGACCTACATCGAGCGCTGCGAATACCTGAAAGCCCACCCACCCGAGGGGAAATGGGACGGCGTGTGGGTGATGAAATCGAAGTAACGATTGCCCAGGGAAAAGACGGAAGGGGTCAAAGGTTCTCGCTGCGTGTCATGCTGAGCGCAGCGAAGCATCCAGTGAAAGGACCATGGATACCGAGGCCCTTGGATCCTTCGCTGCGCTCAGGATGACAGATGCTGTGAGGTTGCCCTGTCGCGAGCGTTTCCCGCGAGGCGCGCTCACTCCTTCACTTCCGCTTCGGCGGGTTGGTCCTCGGCTTCGGTTTCCTCTTCCTCGTCGTCGAGCAGGCTGGGTTCCTCGTTGCGCTTGGCGAGCCACTCCATCACGCCGGAGAAAAGGCCCGTGAACATGAGGTCGCCGAAGAGGGTGTTGCGGAAGAAATAGATGGTGGGCGGATACTCGGGGTGGCCGATCGTGAGCGCCTGCCACCACCCGGCGAGGGTCTTGGCGTAGAAGGCGTCGCTCCACCACGACAGCGTGTTCGTGATGAAGTAGAACAGCAGCGCGCCGAGCAGGGAGCCGTTGAGCAGCCAGAGCCAGGACTTGCGGGTGGACACCCACCAGCCGAGCCCGAGGCCGGCGGCGAAGCTGATCACGCGGGCGACGTAACCGGTCCATTCGAGGTGGTAGCCGTATTCGCGGGCGTAGAACCAGTTGACGTAGAGGTCGGTGAGGCAGAGGCCGGCGAAGGGCAGGAGCCACAGACGCTTGTCCCGGAAATACACGGAGCCGCAAAACGCGATCGCGGCGAACGGCGCAAAGTTCGCCCAACTCATGTCCAGCGTCGGCAGCACCCGGTAGCCGAGCGCGAGCAGGATGAGGACGATGGCGGCGGTGCGCATGGAAGATTTTTAGGCCGGGGCGGAGGGGTGGGACAAAACGAAAAAAGCGTCGTTTCGTGTCATTTGCTGCTCACGTGTTCTCCGCTTCTCGGGCCAGGAGCCAGAGCAAATCCGATGCACGGTTGACATACTGGCCGATGAGCGGGCGCAGGTTACGGCCGGCGGCGGGGAGGGCGGCGAGGCGGCGTTCGCAGCGGCGGGCGGTGGTGCGGGCGACTTCCAGGGCGGCGGAATAGGGATTGGCGCCCGGCGTGGCCCAGCCGTCGAAACGCAGGCCCTTCGCTTCGAGGGTGGCGACGGCGGCGTCGAGGCGGGCAAGGTCAGCTTCGCCGAGGCGGGCAAATTTCGAAGCCGCGTGGCGGTCCGCATCGGCCTCGGCGCAGGAAACCTCGCCCATGAGTGCGATTAGGTCGCGCTGGATGGCCTCCAGGGGCGCGGCGTCGGTGCCGGGGGGGCGGGCGGCCTTGGCGGCGCCGAGAGTCACGTTGAGTTCGTCGAGCGTGCCGACGGCCTCGATCTGCGGGTGATCCTTGGACACGCGCTGGCCATAGAGCAGGCTGGTGGTGCCGTCGTCGCCCTTGCGCGTGGCGATGGACTGGGGGCGGGAGCCGCTCATGGCTCAGGACTTCTTCGCGGCGTCGCGGGTCTGCTTCTTGAGGGCCTTCAGCTCGGGGTCGATCGCGGTCAGGACATCCTTGGCCATGCGGTCGATGAAGAGGATGCCCTGGAGGTGGTCGAACTCGTGTTGCACGCAGCGGGCCAGCAGGCCGTTGCAGCGCAGCGTGTGGGGCGTGCCGGTGACGTCCTGGAATTTCACGGTAACCTCGTCCGGGCGCACGACGTCGCCGCGGATCTCGGGAAAGGAAAGGCAACCCTCCTCGTAGGAGGTGGTCGGCTCGGGCACGATCTTGAGGTCGGGGTTGACGATCGTGAGCGGCATGAAGAGCTCCAGCGGCGGACGGGCGCCGTCGAACTCCCAGGCGAACTCGGCCTCGGTCTCGCGCAGGTCCACGACACAGAGCTGGATGGCCTGGCCGATCTGCTGGGCGGCAAGGCCGATGCCGTGGGCCGCGTGCATGGTGTCGGTCATGTCATTCGCCAGCTGGGCGAGCGCGGCGTCGAAATTTTCCACCTTCGCGCCTTTTTTGCGCAGGACGGGGCTGTTGAAGTGAACGATCGGGAGGACCATGGGTGGGATGATGGGCAGGGCAGGGTATTTGCCGCCGCGGACGGGCGGCAAATAAAATTCTGTCCCGGCTCCCCGGAGGGCATGCGCCCGCTTCCGCGATTTACAGCCGGGCCGGCAACGCACTGACTGCGGGCCGTGCATCTGCTCCCCGACCTGCTCGACTCGCTCGCGCTGAACGACCCGCTGGCCTACCTCGTGGTCTTTCTCGGCGTGTCGCTGCTCATGCTGTGGCGGTTGGAAGCGATGCTGGATTCCGGCCTGGAGGGCACGGCGCTCGGCACACTGCTGCTGCCTTACTGCTCCGGGCTGGGTAACCTGATCTTTGTGGCGCTGATGGTGCCGAAGTTCGGCGCGGCGGCCGAGGTGCTCACCAACTGCCTCGTGAACAACGTCACCAACCTCACGCTGTTGCTCGGCGTGCCGGCCTTGTTCTGGGGGCTGACCATCATGCCCGGTGCGGGTGGCGGCAAGGCCGGCAAGGGCGCGGCCAAGGCCGCGAAGGGCGGCGGCACCGAGGCGCAGATCAGCCGGCTTTCACTTCTGCTCACGCTCACGGCGGTGCTGTTCTTCACCGGAGCGGTGTGGCTGCTCGGGCGCGACGGCAAGCTCACGACGACCGATGGCTGGGCGCTCATCGGGCTGTTTCTCTTCTGGCAGTGCGTGCAGGTGTTCGACGTGCTCAAGCACAACGTCCGGCAGCGCGTCTCCTTCGGCTGGAAGTTCTACGTGGATGCGCTCGTCGTGCTGGCCTGCGCCTACCTGCTCTACGAATCCATTGACTGGCTGGTGAAGTGGATTTCGGCGCAGCGGACCGGGTTCATCAGCCGCGACAACCTCGGTTGGGTGACCGGCTGGTTGATGGTGCTGCCCAACGCGATCCTCGCGCTCTACTGGGGCTGGCGGCGACGCGCCGATGTGGTGTTCAGTTCGCAGGTGGGTGACGGCCACATCTGCATCCCACTTTGTCTGGGGCTGTTCGCGCTGGCGAAGCCCGTGCCTGTGCCGGCCTTTGCGCTCAATTCCTTCCTGCTGCTCGCGGGCGCCTCAGTGGCGCACATGCTTTTCCTCATGTTCGCCGGCGGTCTCCCGCGTTGGGCCGGAGCGATCTTCTGCGTCGGCTACGGCGTGTTTGTTTACGCGGGGCTGGCGGGGTGAAAGGAAGTCAGAATTAAGAAGGATGAGTTAAGAGACCGGAAACAAAACGCCGGGGCTCCTTACTTCCTAATTCTTACTTCTTGCTTCTCACTTTCGCTTACTCCAGCGGGTCGGTGCGGAAGGCGGAGGCGAGCTCGACGAACGGCTTCTGGGCGGAGAGCCAGAGCGGATCCTTGCGGATGTCATTCATCGAAAGGGCGGTGTTGTTGCAGAACAGGTAGGCGCCGGTGCCGAGCCGGATGCAGGCGTCGAAGTGCGCGCCGTGGGCGTTGGGCGCGAACTCGAAGTCGCCGACGGCCATCTTGCGGCCTTGGATCTCGGTCTGCAGCGGGGCGATGTCGGTCTTGAAGCGGCGCTGGTAATCCTCCGCGCGCGGCCCCTGGTAGGCAAGGATGGCGCCGGCCTCGGAGCCGAGTTTCACGAGCACCCACTCGTCGAAGAGCGGGCGCTTGAACAGGCTGTCCATGCGGCCGAAGGCTAGGATGACGGCAGTGCGGGCGTCGGCGAGATTCATGCGGGGGAATTTTTCAGTCCGGGTTGGGCGTGGCCAGAAGAATATTGGCGGGAGTGGACAAGCGGCATGCAGGGTTTGCGTTCGACAGGTCTGCTGACTGACCCCAACCTGTCGGCTTCGCCCCATGAAAAACCCGTCAATCTGCCTCCTCGGTCTGTTCACATCCCTGTCCGTTACCGCCCTTGTTGCCCAGCCGGATCCGGCATGGCTCGGTCATGATCGCGACCGGCCGCTGCCGGCGCTCGTGAATCCCGGCACGGCCAGCACGCAGGACCAGCCGGGCGTGCCGCCGTCCGACGCGATTGTGCTGTTCAACGGCAAGGACACCGCGGCGTGGGTCGCCAACGACGGCAGCCCGACCAAATGGGTGGTGAAGGATGGCGCCCTCGTCTGCGTGCCAGGCAGCGGCTACGTGCGTTCACTCCAGTCTTTCGGCGATTGCCAGCTTCACCTCGAATGGTCGGCGCCGACGCCGGTCGAGGGTTCCAGTCAAGGCCGGGGCAACAGCGGCGTGTTTTTCGGTCGCGGGCGCTACGAGGTGCAGGTCCTCGATTCCCACGACAACAAGACCTACGCCGACGGCTCGGCCGCCTCGATTTACGGTCAGTATCCGCCGCTCGTGAACGTCTCCCGTCCCCCGGGCCAGTGGCAGACCTACGACATCATCTGGACCGCGCCGCGCTTCGACGACGAGGGCAAGATCGTCTCCAAGGCCCGCGTGACCGTGATCCACAACGGCGTGCTCGTGCAGAACAACGTCGAGCTGACCGGCCCGACCGACTGGATCGGGCGCAAGCCCTACCGCGCCCACCCGGAGCGCCTGCCTATCAGTTTTCAGGACCACGGTAACCCGGTCCGCTACCGCAACATCTGGGTGCGCGAGCTGGGCAATCCGCGCCACCCCGAGTTCCTCCTGCCCGATGCGCTGCTCGACACCTACGTCGGCAACTACGGCAAGGCAGGCTCGTGGAACACGTTCAAGGTGGCGCGGCTCCCCGACGGCCAACTGGGCGTGACGCTCGCAGGCAACGAGTTGGTGATGTTTGCCGCCGGCCCGAACCATTTCTACGCGAAGACCACCGACGTTCAGGTGAAGTTCGATTTCAGCGGCGACAAGAAAAAGGCGCTCGTGACCGTCGGCGAGGACTTCGCCCGCGCGATGGTGCTGGAGCGGGAAGTGCCCTGATGATCGACGGGCTCCGGCCAGAAGGTGAATTGAACCAAGTTCGTTCATCGCAGTCAGAAAGAATCTCTCCATGAAAAAACATCCTCTCCTTGGCAGCCTTCTGCTCTCCCTCGGCCTGGCCGTATCATCGGCTTACGCGGCCAATCGCACGGTCGCGATCACGGCCCCGGCCACGGCCGCGCCCGGCGCCGCTTTGCAAGTTATCGTCAGCGCCGCCACGGACGCGGGGGATGCCGAGCAGATCGGCTTCTTCCATGCGGAGTATTCCAACGACGGTGGAGTCACCTGGAACCCGCATTATCTCGTCACCGCCGGCCCCAAGAGCACCCAGAAGCTTGAATTCAAGGCCGGCCCGGCTGGCAGCAAGTCGCTTGTGCGGGTGCGGATCGCTTTTCGCGGGGGCAAGGCGGGTGACGTGGATTACACCGGCAAGCCCATCGACTGGGACAAAACCTGGAACAAGTGGGCCACCCCCCCGGCCAAGAGCGTGGTTATCGAAGTCAAGTGAGACGCCGCACGGCCGGCTCAAGGGCGCCCTGTCGTGGTCATCGGCCGCTCCACGCCCTTTAGCCGGTAGAGTCGCATGAATCCGATCTCGGCCTCGAAGTCGTAGTTCTCCGCGATCCAGGCGCGCAAGGCCGGCACGGATTCGTGGGCATGCTGCGCGCGGTTTTCGAAAACAAAGGCGCCCGGACCGACAGCATCCACAAACCAGACCGGCCGGCGGCGCTCAAGGTCGCCGAGGTATCGGTCCACATAGAAAGGAGTCAGGGGCCACTGGATGATCTGACTGGCGCTGTGGGCCTCGCGCGTGCCGTGGGGGAGTTGCGTCTCGACGTGGAGATGCGGTGTCCAGCCCCACATGGCCAGCGTGTCGCCGGGCGCGGCGCGAGCTAGCAGGTGGGCGGCGGGAGCCGATGGCGCTGCCTCCCAATGAGTGCGGGCATGGCCGACAAAGCGGTGATAACTCACGGCCTGGTTCAGGAACTGCGGCAACAGCCCGAGCAGAAAGCAAAGGCCCAACGCCTGCCAGCGCTCGCGCCATTCGTGGTTAACGCGATCCTGCAGGGGCTGGGCGAGCGTCAGCCCCGTTAATGTGGTCAGCGGGATGACCAGCAGGTGAAGGTAGTGCACCGTTTCCCGGCCGGGACGCAGCACGGTGAACCACGCGGTGGCGAGCAGGGCCCAGCCGACGGCGAGTCCGATGCGCAGCTCCAGGGGGCGCCCCGCCGAGCGCAGGTAGAGCAGCGCGAAGCCCAGGTTGCCCCACAGGAACCAGGCGAAGGATGCCGACGTGGCCGAGAAGTGAAGAAAGCGCGCGGGCATGTCGGCCAGCGCGGTATCCGAATTCGCAAGGTAATCGAGGGCACTGACGACATAGGTTAACCAGAACTGCTGCCACAGGCCGAAGACGGTTAGGTAAAGTCCGTGCAGCAGCGTGGGCAGGAGTGCGCCGAAGACCAGCGTGGCAATCAGGCGCCCGCGGTGTGGGCGGAGGTCGGTATTCCGCCAGAGAAGGACGAGTCCGATTAACCCCATCAATCCGGCCTGCGGCATGGATTGGAGCTTGGCGTAGGGCACCAGCCCGAGGCAGAGGCCGGCCAGCAGGCTCGTTGCCGTCGGGCTGCGGCTGCTGTCGGTCGGCAGCAGCAGGCGTGTGAGGAAAAAGCCGCCCCAGGCCATCAGGAAGATACCGGGCAGTTCGCTGGAATAATGCAGAAAATCGTCCCACGGCGTCAGGCACCAGAAGACGAGGCCGGGCAGCACCGCCACGCGCCCGGCGGTTTCGCCGGCGAGCAGCCGGAGCGAGGCCCAGACTGCCAGCAACGAACCGCCCTGCAGCAGCGCCGCCATGATCCGGGCGGTCACGTAGTTGAACGGGGCGCCGAGCCAGGAGGCAAAGATCAGAAAATACTCGCACAGCGGTCCGTGCGTCGTGGGGTCGAGGTGTTTCCACGGCAGGGGAAAGCGGTCGAGCGTCAGCGCGCCCGCCACAATCTGGGCTTCATCGGGGTTTAGATCGAGACGGTAGAACCACGTCGGCCAGCGGAACGCGAACAGTGTGAGCACGACCGCGGCTACGAACCATCCGGCGTGGCCTGCCTGCCCGGAGGGTGCGCGCATCGGGCGCAAGGCCAGCACGCCGCAAACGCCAAGGCACATCCAAGCCGGCACCCAGAAGCGCCAAGGTGCCCCATCCAGCCAGAAGAAAAATTCGCCCACAGCATCCATCGGTTGGCCGGCGCGTGCGGGTGGCTTCGTCAGTTAGCCGCGCGGCCGTTTCAGGCCTTCGGGCGGACCTTCCAGGCTTCGACGATCTGGCGAATGGTCTCCTCGAGCGACTGCGTGATGTCCCACTTCGGGTAGTGGGTGCGCATCTTGCGCAGGTCGGAGTAGTAGCAGATGTGGTCGCCGGCGCGGTTCTGGTCCACGTAGGTGAAGACCTGTGCTTTGCCGGAGAACTTCTCGGCGATCTTGAAGGCCTCGAGGATGGACGTGCTGTTGGCCTTGCCGCCGCCGAGGTTATAGACCTCGCCCGCGCGCGGGGCCTCGACGAAGGCCGCCATGAAGCGCGCGACGTCGAGCGAGTGGATGTTGTCGCGCACCTGTTTGCCCTTGTA
>CBINOW010000128.1:0-13772 GCA_966252395.1 uncultured Oleiharenicola sp.
GCAAGCATGGGCAGGCGGGGCTGTGGGGTGAAGCCCAGCGAACGCCAACCACCGCACGAGTCAAACCACCCGCGCGAACGCCGGGTGGCTCAGGCGGCACGATACAGTCGAAGCCGAGAAGCGGGCCGGCGCGTTGCCTGAGCCAAAAACGCAAGGTGGAGCCCGCGCTCCGCGCGGGCTGATCGGCGCTCGCGGAAAAACCTGCGCCGCCTACCAGCCTTAGGCTTCACGACGGCTGGAGCGCAGGTTCCACTCCAAACCACCTGTCCCCCCCCCCCTCCGTAAACCGCGGTGGGGCGCACCCCCCCCGGGGCCGCGTCCGGCATGCCGGCAACGGCCTCGCCGGCGCTCGGCCCTCCGCCGCACCGCTATTTGGACAGGGCTCAGCGCTTTTGAGCGCTGAGCCACCGGTCCACGGCGGCTTCGAGCACGCTCAGCGGCA
This sequence comes from uncultured Oleiharenicola sp., assembly GCA_966252395.1. Lineage (GTDB taxonomy): Bacteria > Verrucomicrobiota > Verrucomicrobiia > Opitutales > Opitutaceae > Lacunisphaera. The sequence continues at coordinate 443 of CBINOW010000128.1, forward strand.
CGGAGCCGTGGGCCAGCAACTCGTCGTGGAAGGCTCGGATGTCGAACTTCGCCCCGAGGGTCTTCTCGGCCCGGGCCCGCAGCTCGCGGATCTTGATCTCACCGATCTTGTAGCTCAGCGCCTGGCCGGGAATGGCGATGTAGCGCTCGACCTCCTGCACGGCGACGACCTCGCTCTGGGGGACGTTGTCCATGAAGTAGGCGATCGCCTGCTCGCGGGTCCAGCCCTTGGCGTGGAGGCCGGTGTCCACCACGAGGCGCGCGGCGCGCCAGATCTCGGCGGAAAGCCGGCCCACCCACTGCCACGGGTCGTCGTAGAGCCCCATCTCCTGCCCGAGCATCTCGCTGTAGAGCCCCCAACCCTCGCTGTATGCGGTGAAGCCGCCGAAGCGCCGGAAGGCCGGCAGCGAGGGATGCTCGAGCGAGAGACTGTTCTCGAAGTGGTGGCCGGGCACGGCCTCGTGCACGAAGTAGGCCGTGGTGGTGAAGCGCGTGCGCGTCTCGGGCTTGTAGGCGTTGTAGTAGAAAATGCCCGGGCGCGAGCCGTCGGGCACGCCCTGGAAATACTCTGCGGGCGGCCCGCTGACCTCGCGGAAGGCCTCGACCGGGCGGATCTCGAAGGGCGTCTTCGGCATACGGCCAAAGAGGGCCGGCACCTTCGCCTCGACCTTGGCGCGCAGGCCCTCGTAGGCCGCCTGGATTTCCTCGCGGGTGGTGAAGCGCAGCGCGGGGTCTGTGTTCAGATGCGCGAAGAATTCCTTGAGCGTGCCCTTGAAGCCGACGCGTTCCTTGGCCTCCTCGAACTGCGCACGGATGCGCGCCACCTCGGCGAGACCGATCGCGTGGATCTGCTCGGGGTCGAGGTCGGTGGTCGTCGCGGTGCGGGCCTGGAACGCATACCACGCCTTGCCGCCGGGCAGGTCGCCGAGCGCGACGGTGTCCCGACAGGCCGGCAGGTAGGTGTCGCGCAGGAAGACGTGCAACCGCTGGTAGGCGGGCGCGAGCGTGTCTTTGACCAGCGCCGTGTAGGCCGCGGTGAGGCGGGCCTTGTCGGCGTCGCTGAAGGTCTGCGGAAATTTCCGCACGGGCGCCATGAACACGCTCTTCTCGGGATCGGCCGTGCCGAGGTTTTCCAGCTGCGGCAGGATGGGCTTGGCGAGCGCCTTGGGCAGCACGATGCCCTGGGCGATGCCGGTGCGCATGTCGGCGATGATGCCGTCCACATAGGGCGCGAACGACGCGGCGCGCGCCAGCCAGTGGTCGTAGTCCTCCACCGTGTCGAACGGCTGCGCGAGCCGGCCCGAGCCGAGCTGGGCGAGCAGCAGGTGCATGCTGCTCATCTGGTTCACGGGCAGCAGGTGCGACGGAAATTGCAGCGCGTCGAGCGAGAGCTGCAGCTGGTAGCGGAGCAGGTCGTAGCTGATGCGGTCCTCGGACGGCAGGCCGGCGGGATCGAGCCCGGCGAGACGCGCGAGGTATTTTTCCGCGAGCGCGCGCGTGGCGGCGATTTCCTCGGCGGAGGTGACGGGACCGAAGCGATCGTTGTAACGGTTGTCGCCGTTGAACGTGGCGCTGAAGGGATTGTCCCGGAGGTAGTCCTCCCAGTAATCCGCGCACACCCGCTCGACGAGCGCCGGCGTGGCGGGGACGGCGGCGCAGGCGAGCACGGGGGCGAACAGAACCGGCAGGGCGTGGAGCAGACGGGTGAGAAATCGCATGCGAAACGGCACCAAAGCCCGCGGCCGGGCGCAAGCCGGGTTTGGACCGCCGGTCGCCCGGCGGGACGGGACGCAGCCGCGGGTTGTGTTTTCCGGGCGGACTGCTTTGTTCGCCGCATGTTGAAGCTGAAGCGCCTCCCCGCCCTGCTCACCCTGCTGGCCGTCCTCGCGCTGCCCGCCAGCCAGTATGCCGTCGAGCCGCCGAACCTGAGCCCGGCCAAGGAGGCGGTCGTGCGCTACGTGAACTCCGGCGGCTACGGCCGCGACCTCACCAAGGTGGCGGTGCAAGCCAACAAATACCTCGCGAAGCGCCTCGCCAAGCCGCTCAAGGAGGGCGAGAAGCGCGCCATCGTCTTCGACATCGACGAGACCACGCTGACCAACCTGAACCACATCATGGCCCATGATTTCGGCTACGTGCCCGAGGTCTGGCGCAAGTGGGTGGCCACCGGGCAGGCCAAGCCCATCGTGCCCGTGCAGCTCATCTACGATCTCGCCGTGCGCAACGACGTGGCGGTTTTCTTCATCACGGGCCGCGTTCCCGAGGATGCCGCGGGCACCGAGCGCAATCTGCGCGAGACCGGCTACCCGGTGTGGGCCGGCATCTACTACAAGCCCGACGCCGCCATGCCCACCCGCCAGTTCAAGACGGGGATGCGCCGCAAACTGATGAACGAGGGCTACACGATCGTCCTGAACATCGGCGACCAGCAGAGCGACCTCGTCGGCGGCCTGGCCGAGCGCACCTACAAGCTGCCGAATCCGTTCTACCTGATCAGGTGAGCGCGATGTAGGGCGGGGTCTCCGAACCCCGCCACGAACGTGACTTGAGGATCGAGTAGAGGCGGGGTTCGGAGACCCCGCCCTACATCCTGACCTCTGATCTCTGCCTTCATGTTCCTCCCTGCCCTCACGATCTTCCTCGGCGCGTTCCTGCTTTTCCAGATCCAGCCCTTGATGGGGAAATTCCTGCTGCCGTGGTTCGGCGGCGGGCCGGGCGTGTGGACGACCTGCATGCTGTTTTTCCAGCTGCTGCTGCTCGGCGGCTACGCCTACGCGCATGGGCTCACCACGCGTTTCAAGCCGCGGCAGCAGGCCGTCGTGCATCTCGTGCTGCTGGGCCTCGCCGCCGCCTTTTTGCCCGTGATCCCGGGCGCCGGTTGGAAACCCGCCGGCAGCGAGGTGCCGGTCGCGCGCATTTTGCTGCTGCTCACCGCCACTGTCGGTCTCCCCTACCTCGCGCTCTCCGCCACGGGCCCGCTCGTGCAACGCTGGTTCAGCCTCGGCCACCCCGGCGCCTCGCCCTACCGGCTCTACGCGCTCTCCAATGCCGGTTCGCTGCTCGCGCTCGTGAGTTTTCCGTTCGTCTTCGAACCGCTCGCCTCGCGCACCGCGCTCGGCTGGGGCTGGTCGGCCGGCTTCATCGTGTTCGCCGGATTGTGCGGCACGCTGGCGTGGCGCGTGCGCGGACTGCCGGAGGACGGGGAACGGAGGCCCGATGGAGAGGCAACCCCGGCGACGGACAGCGCCCCCGCCGCCACGGACCGGCTGATGTGGTTCGCCCTGCCGGCGGTCGCCTCGCTGCTGCTGGTGGCCGTCACCAACAAGATCTGCCTCGATATCGCCGCCGTGCCCTTCCTCTGGGTGCTCCCGCTGGCGGTCTATCTCCTGACCTTCATCCTCAGCTTCGACCACCCGCGCTGGTATGCGCGCGGGGTGTGGAGCGCGCTGCTGGTGGCCGGTTGCGGCGCCAGTGCCCGGTGCCTCGCCGACTCCACCGTCAGCCTGCCAGTGCAGGTCGGGGTCTTCGTCACGACGCTCCTCGCTGCGGGCATGGTGTGCCACGGGGAACTCTACCGGCTGCGGCCGGTGACGACGCGGCTGACGGGTTACTACCTCGTCATCGCCGCCGGTGGCGCCGCGGGGAGCCTGTTCGTGGCGCTGGGCGGCCCGCTGCTGTTCGCCGACTACCGCGAGCTGCAGGTCGGTCTCGTGCTGGCGCTCTATTTCACCGGCGTGGTGAGCCTGCTCCGGCGCAGCCGCTCGCTCGCCTTCGGCGCGGCGGCCGGCGCACTGGCCATCCCCTTCTGCGTGGCCGCCCTGCAGGCGGAGACGAGCCGCGACGTCGCGGCCTGGTTCAGCACCTGGAGCCAGGAGACCGTCGGGTTCTTCGGCGACCATGCGTCGATCATCGGCGCGGGCGCAGCCTTCCTCGCGGTGACGCTGCGGGACGGCTGGCGGATCGGCACCGGCTCCTGGCATGTCCGCATGGCGGCGATCCCGCTTGTCGCCGCGGTGCTGTTCGGCGTGCTTTTCGTGGTTCAGGCGAACAAGGACGGCGCGCAGGTCTTCGCGGCGGCGCGCAACTTCTACGGCGCCTACAAGGTCCAGCTTTACGGGGAGGAGGACGAACGCTCACGCAGCCACCTGCTCTCCCACGGCGGCATCGTCCACGGCATGCAGTTCACGCATCCCCAATACCTCGACTGGCCCACGACCTATTACGGCGCCACGAGCGGCGTCGGCCGCGCGCTCGACACCCTTCCCGGGAAACGGCGCGTGGGGCTGGTCGGCCTCGGCGCGGGTTCGATCGCCGTCTATGGCCGACCCGACGACACCTTCCGCTTCTACGAGATCGATCCCGCCATCGTCGGCGTGGCTCGGGAACATTTCTCCTTCCTGCAACGCACCGCCGCGCAGGTCGAGATCGTGCTGGGCGACGCGCGGCTGACCTTGGAGGACGAGCTCCGCCGCGGCGGATCGCAGGAGTTCGACCTGCTCGTGCTCGATGCCTTCAGCGGCGACGCCATCCCGGTCCACCTGCTGACGCGCGAGGCGATGGCGCTCTATCTCGCCCACCTCAAGCCGGGCGCCCTGCTCGCCATTCACATCTCCAACCGCCACCTCGACCTGCGCCCCGTGGTCGAGGGACTCGCCCGCCACCATGCGCTGCATTTCGTCACCATCAGCGACACCGCGGGCAAGGAAAACTGGTGGCTCTACAACACGACGTGGATGCTGCTGTCGGCCGACGCCACGCGCCTTCAGGCCGACGTGATCCGCCAGGCGGCCGAGGAACCGCCCGACGAGACCGCACGCTACGTGGACTGGACCGACGACCACGCGAGCCTGTTCGAGATCCTGAAGTGAGGCCCCGCCGCCGGCTCAATGCTGGCGGAAATTGCCGGGCGAAAGCGGGAAGATCGGGTGCCCGAGGCGCTTCGAGCTCACCCGCTCCAGCTCCAGGGCCACGGTGTAGTTGTGGGTCACGAAGCGCATGAACTCCTTGCGCGGCACGCAGACGCAGCGGGCGCCCGGCTGGGCCACGACCCGCGCCGTGGAGTTGCTGTTCTGCAACAGGCCGATCTCGCCGAAGAAACTGCCGCGGCCGATGACGGCCAGCCGGCGCTGCCCGCTCATCACGTGCGCCTCGCCCTCGAGGATGATGAAGAAGCTCTCGCTGTAGAAACCCTGCTGGAGGATGACCTCGTTGCCGGAATAGTTGCGGATGAGCGACAGCTCGGCGAAGCGCTGCACGGCCTGCCGGTGCCAGCTGCGGCAAAGGGAGGTGCGGGCGAGGAAAGGCGCGATGCGCACGAGGTGGGTCAGCGCCGGCAGCGGCAGCCGGGCGAGCAGCTCCGCCTCAAACCCGGACCGCTCCGTCGCGAGCAGGCGGACCGGCGTGAGCGTGCGGTAGATGCAGTCCGGGCGTGCGGGATCGGCGAGGTCGTGCAAACCGACCAGATCGCCCTCGATCAAGACCTGCACGAGATCCCGGCGGCCGCTGGCCGTGAGCCGGTAAACGCCGACCTGACCGGAGAAGATGAGCGCGAACTTGCCGGTCAGCGCGAGCGTCTGCCACGGCCCGGACTCGAGCGGCCGCATGGCCTTGGCCAGCGGCTGCTGCACCTGCGGCGGCAGGGCCCGCACCACGGGCGACTCGAGCAGCGCCCGCAGGCGCGCGGTTTCATCGGCCGGAATCTCCCCGCGTCGCAGCCAGCGGCGCAGCGCAAGGGTCGTCCAGTCGCGCCACGCGCGGGCGTGTTCGCGCACGAACACATAGATCTCCAACCCGAGATACACGAGCGCGAGCAGCCCGAGCGAGCCGACGATGGCCAGGCCGAGCCGCGGGCCGAGCGTCTGCCAGAAAGCGAGCTTCCACGGCGGCAACTCGGCGAGATCGCCGAAGAAGTAGGCCAGCAGGAGCGTCCACAACACGCCGTAGCCAACCTCCATCCAGGTGGTGGCGCTGCGCAGGCCGAGCGCGAGCAGCTTGAGGCGCTTGCGCACGGTGCGGTTGGCCGGAAAAACGAAATGGTGGCTCGCGTCATTGAGCCGGCGGTCGGCACCCACGCGGATCATGGCGTTCACCCTCCCGCCGAGGATCGGCCGGGCCAGCAGGAAGAGCAGCGCGAGCGACGGCAGGCTCCACTCGGGCCGCAGCCAGCACAGCAGGCCGCTCGTGAGCGCAACCAACGCGAGCGGTGCGACCGCCACCGTGCGCTGGTCGGGCGGCGCCAGCATGCAGGCATCATCGGTGCAGATCCGGCCCCGCCGGAAATAGACCTCGCCCTTGGCCCCGCGGAGGAGCGTCGCCGCCAGCGAGGCGCCGAGCAGGAGCGCAGCCACCGCGAACCCGCCGCCCGCCAGCGCGTCGGGCCAACCGAGCGGCATCAGCGGACCGCTATAGACCGCCAACCCGACGCCCGCCGTCAAAAGCAGCCAGAGCACGACCGGCCAGCGCGCCATGCGCCAGGCCAGCGGCCAGCTCGCCGCAAACACCGGCACCGTGGTCTGGTCGGGCTCGACGAGGATGCGCGCCCGCACCGCCTTCAGGATGATCTCATAAAATTCACCCAGCTCCGGACAGAAGCGTTCCGTGATGCCGGTTTCCAACACCTGCGGCACCGTGCGCGGTTCGCCGAACTGCTCCAGCACCACCCACTGTTTCGACGTGATGGTGAGATAGGTGCGCTCGGGAATGTTCTTCACGACCTGCACGCCGCCATGCGACGACGTGCGCTGGAGCTGGGAAGCCAGCTGCCATTTCTTGGCGGTGAGCGTCAGGTTGATTTCCATGACCGGCTCCCGCTCAGACCCCGCGGGCGCGCCGCGCCGCTTCCACTTTCTCCAGCACGTCGGCCTGCCGGAACGGCTTGGCGAGGAACTCCACCTCGCGCAGGTCCTCCGGCCACCAGGACAAATCACTGAGGTGACCGCTCACGATCACGATCTTCCCGTGCTTGAAGCGCGAACGCATCCGGCGGGCCAGCGTCAGGCCGTCCATGCCGGGCATCAGGACATCCACAAACGCCACGAGGGGCTCGGTGGCCCGCTCATCAAGCATGGCGAGCGCCTGCTTTCCGCCTTCGGCGGCGACGGCCTCCAGGCCGCTTTCAGCGAGAAATTCCCGGAGAATGGTGCGGATCGGGGCGTCGTCGTCCACGATCAGGACCCAGCCGGGAAAAACCTTGGCGGCATTATCGTTGGCGGAGGGAGGTGTCATTAGGATGGAAATAGGGCCGTTCGACCGGGTTGATCGAACCATTCGTGGGTATCTTTAGCATTATCGACAAGCGACTTAGACATAAAGTCGGCCTGACCACTCACCGCACCGTGGCCCCGATCGGGTGAGCGCACCCACCGCGCCTCAGCTGCCTTGCTGGAGTCGCGCTTGGCGGACCATTTCGATCAGCTCGGAATGCCGGAATGGTTTGTCGAGAAACGGGAGTTCCCGCAGGTCCATCGGCCACCAGGATTTTCGGCTCGTCTGTCCGCTCATGAGCACGATCCGGGTCGTCTTGAGGGTGCCGCGCAGTTTGCGGGACAGAGTCAGGCCGTCCATGCCCGGCATCACCACGTCCACAAACGCGATGAGCGGCTCGGTGGGACGCTTGCTCAAGATCACCATGGCCGAGGCCGCATCCTCCGCGTCCACGACCTCCACCCCGGTTTCCTGCAGGAAGCCCACCATCACTTGGCGAATAGGCTCCTCATCATCAATCACCAGCACCCAATCAGGGGCAGGGTTTTCGGCCGGGCCAATGTTTCGTTCGAGAGTCATAAGGTTGTCCCAGAGGACAACCCTAGAATCGGCATAAATTTTAAGGAATCAAGCTAGGTGTTATACCCTATTTTGTAATAGGGTTATAACCGAAACACTGGAGATGACTGAAAGTCGTTATCATTATTAATTGCATCGCTTTATGAAATACCCAAACCGCTTCACTTACTTAATGAGTCAATTTATCCACAATATTGTCTAGGTATTCACCCTAAACGAGACCTTCAGAAAAGTGCTGCAAACCCAGCCTGCGGCCGCCCGGCTTGGGACCGAACGGCCACCACGAAAACCTCGGCTCGGGACTACTTCGCCGGTTCCGCCGCGGGAGTGACCGCCGCGGCGGGTGCGACTGGCGCCTCCACCGCCGGGGGCGGATTCTGCCAGAAGTAGTGGCCGCGCTGATGGCGATCCCAACGCACGTAGATCGCCGCGGCGGCCAGAACGACGAGCAGCACCCAGATGAGGCGCCGGCGACGCGCGGCGTCCTTGTCCTCGTAGGGATCCTCGAGCGAGCGCTTCGCGCCCTCAGGCAACACGGCCATGTCGGTGAGTTTGGTGCCGAAGGGAATGTTGATCTTCACGCGGCCGTTCACGGCCCAGCCGTTGCCTTCCAGGATGGGACCGAGCGTGCGCTGGCGCAGCTTGAGCCAGGCGATGATCATGGAGGGCGTGGAGATGACGAGCATCATGCCGACGAGCACGAGGGGATACTGCCAGGCCTTGAGCTGGAAAACATAACCGAGGATCAGCGTGAGCGCACTGATGGCACCGGTGATGGCCACACCGATCGCAGCCACGGCGCCTACGTCCACCTTCTTGGGCGCCTCGGCGGGCTTGGCCTTGTCGGCGTTGGCGGCGGCATCGGCCCCGGCGGCGAGCTTGGCGTTGGACGCGGCTTCGGCGGCGGCGGCGCGCTTGGCCACCTGCTCCTCGATCATGCGGATGAACTTCTTGTAGGGCGACCAGAAGGCCTGCCGGATGCTGATCGGGTTGTCCACGATGCTGGTGATGACGGCATCCCAGTCGTTGCCCGCCCGGTCGTAGAAGACGCCGTGGCGGCCGACGAACAGGTAATCGCTGTCGCCCTGCGTGAAGCACGCGGCGATGTTCATGCTCTTGCCGCCGGGACGCGTGCAAGCGCAGTAGGCGATGTAGGCCTTGCTCATGGCCGCGAGCGGGTTGGCGGCGTCCACGCGGATGCACAACTCGGTGCTGCGGCTGTCGAGATACAGGGTGCCGGCCTGGAACATCGCCCAGCGGTCGCGCGAGTAGAAATCGGCGAAGTTGACGAAATTGTGCAGCAGCGCGCGCAGGTCGCGCTGGTAGTGGGCGAGGCGGTCCACGTCGCTGATGGCCTTGAACTCCGGCTCGAGCGCCTTGTCCTTGGCCACGAGCGCCGCGAGGGCGTCGCGGCCCTTGCCGGCGAGGATCTCCTTGATGCGGGCGAGGCCCAGTTTTTCCACGGTGCTGCCGGCCTTGCTGCCGAGCCAGGTCTCGTAGGGCGCGAACTTCGCGTTGAGCCCGGCCCAGTCCGCCTCGGTCAGCGCGGTCTTGCCGGCGCCGAGCACCGGGGCGACAACGGTCTTGTGGAGGTTAGCCAGCGCCGCCGCCCAAGCAGGGTTGACGCCGTCCAGCAGCGGCAGCGCCCGGCCGCCCTCGATCGCGGCCAGCGGGAAGCCGGCGACCTCGTCGGCGGTGATCTTCAGGTCCTTCGCGGCGATGGCGAGGTATTCGCTCTCGCTGCGGTTGAGCGCGGCGGCGGCGCGCTTGTCGAACGCGGCGAGCCGGCAGCGGCCGAAATAGTCCTCCACCTTCGGGCGCACGGCCTTGAGCGCGGCCACCGCGGCGTCCGTGCCTTCGCCGAGGATGGCGATGTCTTTGAGCGCGCTGTTTTCCACCCAGCTCGCGTAGGCGGCGAGTTCGCCGAAAAAGGTGTCGATCTGCGCAGCGGTGGCGCCGGCCGAGCCGGTGCGGTCGGCGGTGCCGCCGGTGCACGCGATGATGTCCTTGATGAGCGCCTGCACGACCGCATCGTCGGTGGCCTCGGGCGGGATCACGCCGTCGCCGTTCAGCGGGCTGGAGGCGAAGATGGCTGCGGTGTTGCTGGTGTCGGCCACCGTAATGGCCGCAGCGCCGCTCTTGCCGAGGTTGGCCAGAACCTGCCGGGCGGACGCCAGCACGATCTTGCCCTCGGGCGTCGCGTCGTTGAGGTCGGCGAGCGCAAGTCCGTCCGTGCCGCGCAGCAGCACGCCCACATCCTTGAGCCGCGGGGCCGCCCACTTGATGGCGGCGATCAGCTCGGGCACGCGGATGCGGCCGTCGCCGTCCGCGTCGATCAGCTTGAGCGTGGCCTCGTCGAGTTCCAGGCCCTTCACGGGACAGCTCAGCGCGACCCACAGTTTCTGATCGAGGTTCTCCAGGTTGAGCAGGTCGGCACCGCTTTCGAGTGTGACTTGATCAAGCCCGCCGGTCCGGAAGAATTTCCAAGTATGCATGGTCGGGAGTGTGTCGGGACAAACTCTTCGAACCGCCCGCGGCTGGCAAACGCGAAGTGGTCGCGCCGCCGCGCGCCGGGCAAGATGTGCGCAGTTCTCGGCAAGGAACCCGGTGTCGCCGGAGCCGTTTCCGTGCTAGATTGGACCATGAAAACCTTCCTCGTGCCCGTTGATTTCTCTGCGGTCACCGAAAAGGTGATTGAGGCGGCCCTGGCGCAGGCCAAGGCCTTCCGTGGACGGGTTCACCTGCTCCACGTTATCCAGCCCCCTGTCGTCGCCGGCGGCGAATACGCCCTGCCCGTCGAGATCGTCGAGGAGGCCGTGAACACGAACAAACGCAACGCGCTGCAGAAACTCGACGGCCGGCTCGAAACCTTCCGCGCCGCCGGGCTCGAATGCGACGTGGCCACCGTCGTCGGCGCTCCCGACCGCGCCATCCTGGAGGAGGCCGAGAAACTGAACGCCGACTGCATCATCATGGGCTCGCACGGCCACGGCCGGCTCTACGACTTCCTCGTCGGCAGCACGGCCAGCGGCGTCATCAAGCGCGCCAAGTGCTCCGTGTTCGTGATCCCGCCCGCCGACAAACACGGCTGAAGTTTCATCCCTGAACTAATGCGCCGAACGGTCCGAGTCCGCGGACCGCCGTGAACACTTGCGCCCGCAGTTCGCGTGGCTACTGACTTGGTCATGTCCTCCCCCCAAGGCCCCACCCCGGCCGGCGTTGACCGGCGTCACTTCGTCAAAACCCTCTCCGCCGCCGGGCTCGTGCTCGGCGCCGCACCCACCCTGCTGGCGCAGGCGGCCGCGCCCCGGCGCAAGCGCTACGCCATCGTCGGCCTCGGCTCGCGCTACCGGATGTATCACGACGCGATCGAGAAGACCTACAAGGACCACGTCGAACTCGTCGCCCTCTGCGACAAGAACCCCGGCCGCGTCGCGCTCGCGCAGAAACGCTCCGGCGAAAACGGCGCCCCCGTGCCGCGCGGCTACGTGCATTCCGATTTCGACAAGATGATCGCGGAGACGAAACCCGACGTCGTCCTCGTCACCACCATGGACTCGACGCACGACGAATACCTCGTGCGCGCCATGGAGCTGGGTTGCGACACGGTCACGGAGAAGCCGATGACCACCACGCCCGAGAAGTGCCAGCGCATCCTCGACACCCGCGCCCGCACCGGGAAGCAGGTGCGCGTGCTCTTCAACTACCGCTACTCGCCGCCCCGCACGCAGGTGAAGGACATCCTCATGTCGGGCGAGATCGGCGAAGTGCGCTCGGTGGATTTCCAGTGGCTGCTCAACACCAGCCACGGCGCCGACTACTTCCGCCGCTGGCATGGTGAGAAGAAGAACTCCGGCGGCCTCATGGTCCACAAGGCCACCCACCACTTCGACCTCGTCAACTGGTGGCTCGGCGCCGTCCCCGTCTCCGTCACTGCCACCGGCAAGCGTGAGTTCTACACGCCCGAGATGGCCAAACGCTTCGGCCTGTCGTCGCACCACGACCGCTGCCACACCTGCCCCGAGCAGGACAAGTGCGGCTTCTTCATGAGCCTCGCCGACAACCCCGGTCTCAAGGCCCTCTACCTCGACCAGGAGCACCACGACGGCTACTTCCGCGACCGCTGCGTGTTCAACCCGCGCATCGACATCGAGGACACGATGAACGTCATCGTCGGCTACGACAACAAGGTCACGCTCAGCTACAGCCTCAACGCCTTCAACGCGTGGGAGGGCTACCAGATCGCCTTCAACGGCACGCTCGGCCGCCTCGAGCACCGCATCGTCGAGCAGGTTTATGTCAACGCCGGCAGCTCCGACGCCTCGCAGGGCGCCATCGCCGAGCGCGGCGTCACCACGACCGTCATCCCGCTGCGCGGCGCGCCCAAGCGCCTTGAGCCCTGGACCGGCACCGGTTCCCACGGCGGTGGCGACAAGGTGATGCTCGACGACATGTTCCTGCCGCAACCGCCCGCCGACAAATACCTGCGCGCCGCCGACGAGCGCGCCGGCGCCGCCTCCATCCTGATCGGCGCCGCCGCGAACAAGTGCTTCGCGACCGGCCAGCCGGTGAAGATCGCCGACCTCGTGCCCAACGTCGGCCGCCCCGACTACGCCCCGATGCCCCCGCGCACCGGCCCGCTGCCCATGCCCGAACGCCGCCGCGGCTGAAACCGCGCAACCATCGTTGTCTTACCCGAGGCGCCGGTCACCGACCGGCGCCTTTTTCTTGGGGGCCGCACCCGGGGCCGAGAGGCCCTGGCTGCGCAAAAATCGGTAAACGACTGTCCCGCGTTGAACCACGATGCGGTCCCCCGCGTCCATTGGCCCATGAATTCCATCAAGCCGTTGGTTGTCCTGCTGGTGCTGAGTTTCGTCCCCACGCTTCGTGCCGCCCTGGACGTATCGATCGCAGCGGAGATCCGTCTCGGCAAAGTCGCACCACCACGGCCACCCGAGGTCGTGATCGTCGAGGAACCTGCGCCCAAGGGTCCGCCGCCCTGGGCTCCCGCCCACGGCTTCCGCCGCAACCGAGTCTATTACTATTACCCGGGCACGAATGTCTATTATCGGCCGGCCGACCGCATGTGGATCTATCTCGACGGCCGCGACTGGCATGTCGGCATCAACCTCCCGTCTACCATCCGCGTGGATTTCGACCGCAGCGTTTCCCTCACGATGGAGACCAGCAAGCCCTACGAGTTCCACGACAGCATCCGCTCCCGCTATCCGGACAACTACTTCGTCACCAAGGTCCGCGTGAAAGAAAAAGCCGAAAAACCCGACCACCGCGACGGAGGCTCGCCCGGCAAGTCGCGGGGCAAGGGAAAGAACAAGGACAAGTGAACGTCAGTCGCCAAACCTGATGCCCTGCGCGAGCGGCAGCGAATCGGAGTAGTTGATGGTCGCCGTCTGTCGGCGCATGTAATTTTTCCACGCGTCGCTGCCGCTCTCGCGGCCGCCGCCGGTTTCCTTTTCGCCGCCGAAGGCACCGCCGATCTCGGCGCCGCTGGTGCCGATGTTGACGTTGGCGATGCCGCAGTCGCTGCC
>CBINOW010000129.1:0-13575 GCA_966252395.1 uncultured Oleiharenicola sp.
CGCGCGCGTGCCGATGGCCGGCACGTCCTTGGAGGCGCGGTCGCAGTAGAAACCCAGTTCCTCCTGCTTCGCGAGAATCTCGAGCTGGTCGATGGCGGCGGGGCGATAGATGTCGCATGCCACGACGAAGGGCCGCGCGCCCTTTTTCTTGAGCAGCTTGCCGAGTTTGGCGGTGGAGGTCGTCTTGCCCGAGCCGTGGAGACCGACCATGAGCACCTTGAGCGGACGCTTCGCGGCGAGTTCGGTGGTGCCCTCGCCGAGAAGCTTCACGAGCTCATCGTGGATGATTTTCACGACCTGCTGGCCGGGCGAAACGGACTTCAGCACGCTCTGGCCGACGCACTGCTGCTGCACGCGGTCGATGAAGTCGCGGGCGATCTTGAAATGGACATCGGCCGAGAGCAGGGCGGCGCGCACCTCCTTGAGGGCGTCGGCCATGTTGGCTTCGGACAGGGTGCCGGTGCCGCGCAGGCTGCGCAGTGCGCCGGTCAGTTTCTCGGTGAGTGATTCGAACATCGGAGCCACGCACTGAAACCAGTCACGGGCGGGAATAAACACTAAACTTGGGGGGTGGCGCTCGTATGCCCGCAAGGGAAGCGACCACCTTGTCGCCGTTTCGGCAAGCTCAAGGTCCCGAGCCCGTCGAGGGACTGCGCTACAAGGCGGCTACATGGAGGGCCGCGGCCTTACGCGGCGCGCTTGGCGGCGATCTGACGCAGCTTTTCGGCAATCTGGGCCTCGGTCCAGGGCTTCACGATGTAGTGGCGCACGCCGAGGGCGATAGCCTGCTTGATCGTGTCGCGGTCGTTGCTGGCCGTGCAGATAACGGGCTCGACCGATTTGTGCAGCGGGGACTCGCGCAGGCGGCGGAGCACATCGAGTCCGCCCGACTTGGGCATGTTCAGATCGAGGAAGACCACGTCGAACCAGCGCTTCGGATCGTCGAGCAGGGTCCAGGCTTCGCTGCCGTCTTCGGCGAGCGTGAGCTGATGCTCGGGCCATTTTTCGAACAAATGGCCCATCATTTCCCGGTAGTGGGCTTCGTCATCGGCGATGAGGATGTTCATAAGTCGATGGCCCGTGCCGCTCTCCATCGGCACAGGCCGGCGGAACTTGAGCCCGTCTGCGAACGTCCCGAGCTGGAATCATCGCTTGCCAGCGTCGGCCGGGGCGCGATACCTCGGGGGATGCAGAATGCACCGCGCACCGTCGCCATCGTGGGCCGCCCCAATGTGGGCAAAAGCCGCCTGTTCAACCGGTTGGCCCGCAAGCGCATATCCATTGTTCACGACATGCCGGGCGTCACGCGCGATGTCATCACGGCCGAGGTCGAGGACGGTGGTTATACGCTGCTCGACACGGGCGGTCTGGGTTTGACCGGCAGCGACACCCCGGCGCGCATCACCAAGGCCTCCGAAGCGCAGGTCGGATTCGCGATCGAGGCCGCCAGCGTGATTCTTTTTGTCATCGACGCTCGCGAGGGCGTGACCGGTCTCGACGAGCGCATCGCGCAACTCCTCCGCAAAAGCCGGAAGCATGTGCTCCTCGTCGCCAACAAGGCGGACCGCGGCCAGGAAAAGCTCGCCGACATCTCTGAGTTCTACCGGCTGGGCTTTGGCGAGCCGTTCTACATTTCCGCCGAGCACGGCAACGGCGAGGCCGAGGTGCGCACGGCCGTCCTCGAAAAGCTGGGTCCGGTGAAGGAGGAAACCGACGAGGAGCGTGCCCGCCTGCACATCTGCTTCCTCGGCCGCCCCAACGTGGGCAAGTCCTCCCTCAGCAACCGCCTCCTCAAGAGCGACCGCCTCATCGTGAGCGACGTGCCCGGCACCACGCGCGATGCGGTCGAACTGGACTTCAGCTACACCAACAAGGACGGCAAGCCGTGGCTCTTCCGCCTCGTGGACACGGCCGGCATCCGCGCTGCACCCAAGCTGTCGTCGTCGGTCGAGTATTTTTCCCGCCTGCGCTCGCTCGAGGCCATCCACACCTCCGACGTCGTGTTCATGGTGCTCGACGCGATGGACGGCGTCACCCAGCAGGACAAGGCCATCGCCGGCGAGATCGTGAAGGCGCAGAAGCCGATCGTGATCGTGGTCAACAAGTGGGACCTCGTGCACGAGGCCTTCCGCACGCATTCGCCGGGCATGGAAAAATACAAGAACGCGCGCGACTTCCGCGACAAGTTCGAGAAGGCGCTCTTCGAGCAGCTGTTCTTCACGCCCGGCGCGCCCGTGATGTTCGTGTCGGCGCTCACCGGCCACGAGATCGAGCGCATGCTGCGCAACGCGCGCGCGCTCGACCGCCGCCTCGACACCAAGATCCCGACCGCTCGGCTCAACGCCACGCTCATCAAGCTGGCGGATCGCACGCCGCCGCCGGCCATCGGCGGCCAGCGCTTCAAGATCTACTACGCCACGCAGACTTCGCGCCGGCCGTTCCGCATCAAGGTGTTTTGCAACCAGGAGCGCACGCTCACCGAATCCTACCGCCGCTACCTCGAGGCGGGGCTCGTCAAGGAGTTCGAACTCGACGGCTGCCCGATCCACTTCGACCTCGTTGGCAAAAAGAAGGTGCCGATCGAGCAGCGCCTGGCCTACCGCAAGAGCAAGGCCGGTGAAGCCGGCACGGAAGAGGGCGGCGGCGAGGAGACGGAGTTTGATCCGAGCCTGTTGGATGATTGAGGAAATGATTGCCGCCATCTGTCATTCTGAACGCAGTGAAGAATCCAGAATGAGGTGCGCTGCGGTCATTCCGCTGGATCATTCGCTTTGCCCGGCATGACACTGGAACGTCACCATGCTTAAACTCGTCTTCATGGGTTCCGATGCCATCGCGCTGCCGGCGCTGGACTGGCTGGTCCGTTCGACCGGCTCAGGACTGGCTGGCGGCGGAGAGGGGCAGGTCGTGACCGTGTTCACGCAACCGGATCGGGCGGTGGGTCGCGGACAGAAGGTGCAGCCCAACGCCATCAAGCTCTGGGCCGAGGCCCACAGCCTGCCGGTGCACCAGCCGGAGAAGTTCGATGCCGCCGCCCGTGCGCAACTCGCCGCCTACGCACCCGACCTCACGCTCGTCATGGCCTACGGCCACATCCTGAAGCAGGACGCGATCGACACGCCGCGGCTCGGCACGCTTAACCTGCACACCTCGATCCTGCCGCGCTACCGCGGCGCGTCACCCATCCAGACCGCCACGGCTTGCGGTGATCGGGAAACCGGCGTTACCCTCATGCGCATGGTGCTGCAACTCGACGCTGGCCCCGTGGCCGATGTCGAACGCGTGGCCATCGCCCCGCTCGACACCGCCGCCGAGGTCGAGGCCAAGCTGGCGCAGGCCTGCGTGCCGCTGCTCGCGCGTTGTCTCCCGGCCATCGCCGCCGGTGGCCAGATTTTCACCCCGCAGGATACCGCCCAGGCGACCTTCTGCCGTCGTCTGGAAAAGGCCGACGGCGTGCTCGACTTCACCGCACCGGCCGCCGCGCTCGCCGCCCGCGTCAACGGTCTCAATCCTTGGCCCGGCTGCTCGGTCGAGATCGCCGGCCAACCGGTCAAACTCGGTTTGGCAGACGCATCGGACCGCCCAGAACCGGGCGCGTCCGCGGTTGCCCAATCACCGGGCACAGTGCTCGGACACGAGGCCGACGGTTTGTTGGTTGCGACGGGGCAGGGGGTGCTGCGGTTGCGCCGGCTCCAGCGTCCGGGCGGGAAGATGCTATCGGCAGGGGAATTTTTGCGGGGCTTCCCGGTCGCGCCGGGCACGGTGCTGCCGTCGCGCCCCATGCCGCCGTTGGTCGCGGCGCAGCCGTTTCCCTATCGCAAGGGCTAGGCTTGTTTTTGCGGACGAAACGCCCAACCTGACGCCCATGCGAGCTTTTCCCCTGCGCTTCGGCGCCCTGATGCTGTTTCTCGCGGTCGGCGCGTCCGCCCAGATGGAGCGCGCGGAGCTGGCCGCTCTCCGCCAGGATGTCATGCTGCTCACCCAGCGCGTCGGCGAGCTGACCATGACCGTCGAGCAGCTCACGCGCGACAATGGCGCGTTGCAGGACAAGGCCAACCGCAGCTACGCCACCGTCGAGCAGCTCAACAAGGCCATCGCGGACGTGAACCGCACGCTGCAGGCCGAACTCGGCGACCAGAAGCGGGAGATTCTCACGCAGGTCGCCGGTCAGATGGAAAAACTCGGCAAGCAGACCAACGCCGCGCTCGACGCCCTCGCCAAGAGCCAGGCCACACGCCCCGTCGTGCAGACCACCTTCGCGGAGGATTTTCCCAAGGAAGGCATCAATTACACCGTCCAGTCCGGCGACACGCTCGCGGTGATCGCCCGCAAGAACGGCGCCAAGCTCCAGGATATCATCAACGCCAACAAGATTGCCGACCCGACCAAGATCCGCGTCGGGCAGACGATCTTCATTCCCCTCGCCAAATAACATGGCCAAGCCACCTCCTTCCCGTCTCGGCCGCGGTCTCGGCGCGCTGATCACCAGCTCCGCCGCCGCCCCCAAGCCCGCCGCTCCGGCACCCGCCCCGGCTGCCACGCCCGCTCCTGCCCCGGCCCCGGTGGTGGTCGAGGGGCTGCCCGGCTATCGAGAAATTCCGGTTCATCACGTCGAACCCAACCCGTATCAGCCGCGCAAGGAGTTCTCCGACGAGGCACTGGCCGAACTCGTGGAAAGCATCCGCGCCGAGGGTTTGTTGCAGCCGATCGTGGTGCGGGCCGCGGGCGACAAGTTCCAGCTCATCGCCGGCGAGCGCCGCTGGCGGGCCTTCCAGAAGCTCGGCGTGAAATCGATTCCCGCGCGGGTGATGACCTCGAGCGACGCCTCGGCCGCCACGCTGGCCATGATCGAGAACCTGCAGCGCGCCGATCTCAACCCCATCGAGGAAGCCCACGGCTACGCCAGCCTCATTCGCGATTTCGACCTCACGCAGGACGCCGCCGCCCAGCGCGTGGGCAAGGGACGCGCCACCGTCGCCAATTCGCTGCGCCTGCTCGGCTTGGAGGCCGAACTGCAGGGTTACGTCGGCAAGGGCATGCTCAGCGTCGGCCACGCCAAGGTGTTGCTGGGCGTCGAAGGCTCGGCCGAGCGCGCCGTGCTCGCCCGCCGCACACTGGAGCAGGGGCTGAGCGTCCGCGCCCTCGAGGAACTGTTGCGCGCCCACGGCGGCGGCAAGACCGGCAAGAAGCGCCGCATGCCCGGGGCCACGGCCACCGCACTGGCCGACATCGAAAAGAAGCTGACCTCCCACCTTGGCGCCCGCAGTTCTCTCAAGCATTCCGACAAGAACGGCCGCATCATCATCGAATACGCCGGCAACGACGACCTCGCCCGCGTGCTCGGCAAGATGGGGCTGAATCTCTGAGCGGGCGGACTGGGGCGGGCGCAAAGAAAGAGGTTTTAATTCCGAAACCTTCGTGTCTTTGTGCCTTCGTGGTTAACAACGATCCAGCACAGCGCATCGAGGTGGCGAAGCGGGCCGTCATGGCCGAGTCGGAGCTCATGCACAGGGAATTCGGCCGGGCGCGTGCCGAGATCAAATACGACGGCACCAAGGTCACGCCCGTGGATGTCGCCATTTCGCAGCACCTGCAGGACGCCATCACCCGGGCTTTTCCCGATGACCAGTTTTTCAGCGAGGAACTCACGCCGACCGACACGCCCACGCCGGTCACCTCGCGCTTCTGCTGGGTTTGCGACCCGATCGACGGCACCAACAACTACGCCAACGGCATCGCCCACTGCGCCATCTCGCTCGCGTTGCTCGAACACGGCGAACCGCTCTATGGCGTGATCTACGACCTCGCCCGCCGGAAGCTCATCCACGGCGGCCCCGGCCGCGGCGTGTGGGACGGCGACCAGCAGGTGAAGGCCCGGCCCGAGGCCCCGAGCGGCCACAGCCTGATCGGGTTTCATTCGCCGGTGGACAAGGTTCACGCCCCTGAGGGCAAGCGCCTGATCGAGAACTTCAAGATTCGCGGCCTCGGCAGCAGCACGCTGCACCTCGCCTACGTGGCCATCGGCCTGCTCGACGGGGTGGTGGAACACAACAACCGCCTTTGGGACATCGCCGCCGCCTGTGCGCTCATCGAGGAATCCGGCGCGAAGATCCACTACCTGACCGCGTCGCCCTATCCGCTGAAGGAATTCACCCTCAAAGCCCCGCGCGTCCAATACGTCACCGGCAACGCGGCAACCGTCGCGAAGTTGCGGGAAATTCTGGGGCGGTGATTTTTGTAGGGCGGGGTCTCCGAACCCCGCTTGCGGTAGCCGCGTTGGAGCGGAGCGACAACGTGGTCGTTGCCTGACCGCGCTTTCGCCCCGCCGGCGCGGGACTCAAGCGCGGCTACACGCTCAAACCTCAAAACCCTTGCGCGAGGGCCGCGACAGCATCGCGTTGGCCGCGTCGTCACCGATGACTTTCTCGGCGACCGGGTCCCACTCGAGCTTTTCGCGGCCGAGGCGGATCGCGATGTTGGCGAGGTGGGCGATGGTGATGGAGCGGTGGCCGATCTCGACGGGCGCAATCGGGGTGCCGCCGTCGTAGATGTGGTCCACGAAATCCTTCTCGTGGAGTCCGCTCACGGGCAGATGAATTTCACCGGGCTCGATTTTCTTCCGGGCAAGTTCCTTGGGTGTCATTTCCAGCACGCCGCGCGCCACGAAGATCTCGCGCCCGTCCTCGCCTGTGAAGTGCAGGCCGTTACGGTGACTGTTGGAGACGTTGGCGCGGACGCCGTTGGCATAGACCACGTCGAAAGCGAAGGCTGTCGGCGTGTTGTAGGTGGCCGTTGGCGCCGGCAGGGTGGCGGTCACGTTCTCGATCCGCACCGGGCCGCCGGCGTCTTCGCCCATGGCCCATTGCAGGATGTCGAGGTGGTGTGCGCCCCAGTCGGTCACGAAGCCGCCGGAGTAGTCCCAGTTGTGGCGCCAGTTGAGCTGGAGCAGGGCGGGCGTGTAGGGGCGTTCGGGCGCGGGCCCGAGCCACAGGTCGTAGTTCAGCTCGGTGGGCACGGGCTCGGGTTTGTTCCGGTCCGCGAGGCCGGACCAGTTGGAATGGCCGCCACTGAAGCCGATCCTCACGCCTTGCACCCGGCCGATGCGGCCGTTGCGGATGAACTCGCAGGCCGTGCGGAAGTGCACGGAGCTGCGCTGTTGGGAACCGGTCTGGAACGTGACGCCCGACTCGGCCACCGCCTGCGCCATGCGCCGGCCCTCGGCCACTGTCAGCGACAGCGGTTTCTGTCCGTAAACATGCAGGCCGCGCTTGATCGCATGGAGCGCCGCCGCGCAATGCCAGTGATCCGGCGTGCTCACATAGACGGCGTCTAGATTCTCGCGCTCCAGCATCTCGCGGAAATCCTCATAGACGCGGCAGCCCTTGAAGGTGCCGGAGTCCTTCCACTCGGCGTAAAGCGCCTCGACCACCTTTTGCCCGACCAGCCGCCCGCCGCGCAGCTCGCCCTTGTAGCCGTAGTTCGGTAGCTCGCTCACCGGGTCGGCCACCGCCACGACCTGCAGCCGCGGATCGCCCAGGAAAGTCGGCACGCAGGCATGGGCCTGGGTGCCAAAGCCGATCACGCCCAGATTGAGGCGGTCCATCGCACCGGGCCGGCGCACGCGTGCACGGCTGCCGGAAGCGCAGGCCGTGAACAGCGAGGGCAGGAAGATCAGGCCGGAGGCGGCGAGGGCGGAGTTCTTCAGGAACTCACGACGGGGGAGGGCGGATTGCTTCATGATGGGGTGCTCCCAGAGTTGCCGCCCAAGTCATGCTGTCAAACGGGCCAGTGCTGAACTCGTTCAGCAGGATGCAAGGGATGAGGGATACCGTCACTGTTCACCACCTAATGGTCGGAGGGAACCGTTTATCGAATTCATCGACGACAGCGAGAAGCTCGGGAACCAATGCTTGCCTCGCGATCTCGATCATTGGCGGTGGAATGCTCTTATAAAACGCCTGTGCTACGGCTCCGGTTATGCACGCCAGGGTGTCTGCGTCGCCGCCAAGGCTGATCGCCAGTCGAATAGCATGCTGGAAATCGGTAGAGTCAAAGAAGGCAACCAGTGCTTCGGGGACCGTCCCTTGGCAGCTTTCATCAAATGAGTAAACTGGACGAATTTCCTCACAGCTTCGATGCAAGGCATACCCGTAGTTTGCGGATAAATATGCACGCATCTCCTCCTTGGATGATCCATTTCGAGCTAGCCAAATTGCCGCCGCCGTCGCGGACGCACCCTTTATCCCTTCTGGGTGGTTGTGAGTCACAGCCGCCGACTCACTGGCCCGTAGAATGGTTTCCTCCAAGGCAGGATAACTCCAACCAATGGGCGCAACTCGCATGGCTGAACCGTTACCCCAACTGCCGTAGGGTTCGGGGTCTAACGATTCCAGCCAGCCGCGGAAACGGGCTCCATACCCTCCCATAGGTTCGGGAAAACGCGCCCCATAAACTCGATATGTCCGGCCGAAATCTTGATTTCGCAGTATGGCCTCAGCAGTTGCCACCAGCATGATTGTGTCATCCGTGAAGTCTGATCCCGGAGGGAAAAGAGGAACCGCCAGATTCTTGTTTCGAGCAAACTCGTAGGTAGAGCCCGCAATGTCGCCTATGATGGCCCCAATCATATTGGCTCACACCGCATACGTCTGCAGCGGCACCGGATCGAGGATCTTGGTCTTCGGCAGCTTTTCCTTCAGCTGCTCGGCGAACCAGGCGCGGGCGGGCGGGTCGCCGTGGGTGAGGACGATGGAGCGGGGGTGGCTCTGGATGGCGTATTCGAGGAGCTCCTCGCGGTCGGCGTGACCGGAGAGCTCGAAGCGCTCGATCTGGCAGCGGAGCTTCACCTTCACGTTGGCGTCGGAGAAGAGGAAGGGCTCGCCCTTCTCGGCGGCGAGGAGCGCGCCGCCTACGGTGTCGGGGTCGCAGTAGCCGACGAAGCAGATGCTGTGCTTAGGCGAGGCCGCGAGGGCGGAGGCGAGCGTGTAGGAGGGCGTCTTCTCGACCATCATGCCGGAGCTGACGACGTAGATGCCCTGCTGGGGCGGCTCCTTGCCGGCCTTGATGTCACGGGGCGTCTTGCGGACTTGGAGGTCCTTGAGAATCGTGCGCGTGAAGTGGACGGCGCCCGTCTTCTTGGCGATCTGGTCGAAGAGGTCGGCGATGTCCATGCCCAGGCCGGAGGCGAAGATCGGGGCGTCCACCAGCTTGTTGAATTTCCGGGCATCGTGGAGGATGGCCATGATCTCCTGCATGCGGCCGAGGGCAAAGACCGGGATGAGCACGGAGCCGCCACGCTCGATCGTCGCGTTGATTGTCTCCACGAGCCGGATCATCTCGAAGGAACGGGTCTTCTCAGGAGCGCGCTCGGTGACGCCGCGCGTGGTCTCCATGACGAGCGTGTCGAACTTCGCCTTGGGGAACATGGCGCCGGCGAGGATGCGCTGCGTGTTGAACAGCACATCGCCGGTGAAGAAGATGCGGCGGTTCTTGTGATGAATCTCGACGCCGGCTGCGCCGGGGATGTGCCCGGCGGGGTGGAGGATGAACTCGATGTCGTCCTTCGCGCCCGAGAACTTTTTGGCGTGGTTGTAGGGATGACCGTAGAGGCGCGGGGCGATCCGGTCGATTTCTTCGTGGGTGAACAGCGGGTAATCGGCGGTGCCCTTCTCCTCGCGCTCGCGGACCATCACGTTGACGGAGTTGTGCAGCATGCGCTCGATGAGCATGCGGCTGGGCTGGGTCATGATCACGGGCACGTCGGGCTGGTTGCGCAGGAGCAGCGGCAGCGAGCCGATGTGGTCGAGGTGGCAGTGCGTGATGATGATCAGGTCGAGCTTCACGCCCTGCAACGGACGCAGGTTCGGGGCGGCATCCCGGCCGGATTTCTTGGGGTGCAGGCCGCTGTCGATGATGAGGTGAAAGTCGCCGAGCTGGATGTAGAGCGAGTTGGCGCCGATGCCGCCGTCGCCGTTGAGATCAATGAGCTTCATTAAAGGGAGGAGGGAGGGGGCAGTCAGGGCGCCAGGCGGAACGCAGCGGCCATCCAGTCGGCTGGATCGCCACGTCCGGCGGGGCCGGACTCGCGATGACAAGCACAGGTCAACCCCGCGGAATCGTCATGTCAAACGCCGGGATGCGCACGAAGACACGCTGGCCGTCTTCATCCACGCCGTGGAAGCTGCCCGTCGCGCGGGCGTCGCAGTGCCCGACGTGGTAGCTGTTGTAGGAAAAGTGCTCGCCGGGCGCGAGGGTGGGGGTCTCGCCAACGATCTTGTCGCCTTCGACGACGAGCCGCGTGCCGTCGGCGTGCTCGATAATCCATTTTCGGCCGAGCAAGGTGACGGTGCGGTCGGAGTCGTTGCGGATAGTCAGAAAGTAGATGAACGCGTGCGGCTTGTCCGGGGGCAGTTGTTCCCCGCCATGGCGATACACCAGATTGTCCAGATGGACCTTGAGGCCGGGCAGTTCGAGCGACGCGGGCATGGCAGGAGGAAGACAGGGAAACCTGAAACTTGAAACCTGAAACCTGAGGACTCCCAAACTTACCCAAGTCATTCTTCGCTCCGCTCAGAATGACACGATGAGGAGGATTTATACCCGGCTTTCGGCTTGCCGGGGAATTGGGCGGGGCGCACAAAGACCGTTCCTATGGAAAAGCTCGCGCTGCTCTCGGTCAGTGACAAACGCGGTCTGGTGGACTTCGCCACGGCCCTCGTGAAACAGCATGGTTACCGCCTGCTCTCGACCGGCGGCACGGCCAAGCTCCTCGCCGGCGCGGGTCTGCCCGTGACCGAGGTCAGCGAGCACACGGGTTTCCCCGAGATGATGGAAGGCCGCGTGAAGACGCTGCACCCGAAGATCCACGGCGGCCTGCTGTGTCGGCGCGACAAGGAAGACCACTTGGCCGCGGCCCGCCAGCACGGGATCGGGCTGATCGACCTCGTGGTGGTTAACCTTTATCCCTTCGAGCAGACGGTCGCGAAGCCGCACGTCGAGTTCGAAGAGGCCATCGAAAACATCGACATCGGCGGCCCGTCCATGCTGCGCAGTGCGGCCAAGAACCACGAGAGCGTGACCGTCGTGTGTGACCCCGACGACTACGCCGCGGTCATCACCGGCCTCGCCAACCCGGCCGGCATGGGTGCGCTGCGGCGCAAGCTCGCGCTGAAGGTATTCCAGCGCACGGGCGCCTACGACACGGCCATCGCCAAGTATCTCGAAGGCCAGCAAGCTGAGCCCGACCTCGAGGCGCTCAGCGGGTTTCCGGCGAGCTACTCGCTCACGCTCAAGAAGGCGCAGAGCCTGCGCTACGGCGAAAATCCGCACCAGAAGGCCGCGCTCTACGGCACCTTCCATGACCATTTCCAACAGTTGCAGGGCAAGGAGCTCAGCTATAACAACATTTTGGACATCACGTCGGCGACCTACCTGATCGGCGAGTTCGAGCGTCCGACGGTGGCGATCCTGAAGCACACCAATCCCTGCGGCGTCGCCAGCGCGGACTCGCTGATCGAGGCCTGGCACAAGGCTTACGCGACGGACCGGCAGGCGCCGTTTGGTGGCATCATCGTTGTCAACCAGACCCTCGGCGTGGACGTGGCCGAGCAGATCAAGGACATCTTCACCGAGGTCATCATCGCCCCGCGGTTCTCCGACGAGGCGCTGGCGATCTTTGCCAAGAAGAAGAACCTCCGCCTGATGATCGCCAAGGAAGGCATCGGCGCCGACGCGCTGCAGGAAGTGCGTTCTGTCGTCGGTGGCGTGCTCGCGCAGGACCGCGACCGCTCGATGGAGAAGGTGGCGGCCTGCAAGGTCGTGACCAAGCGCCAGCCCACGGCCGACGAATGGGCTTCGATGCTCTTCGGCTGGAAGGTCGGCAAGCACGTGAAGTCGAACGCCATCGTCTATTGCCGCGGCGAACAGACGCTCGGCATCGGCGCCGGCCAGATGGCCCGCGTGGACAGTTCGCGCATCGCCGTGTGGAAGGCCGGCGAGGCCAAACTCGACCTCAAAGGCTCGGTCGTCGCCAGCGAAGCCTTGTTCCCGTTTGCCGACGGCCTGATCGCCGCAGCAGATGCCGGCGCTACCTGTGCCATCCAGCCCGGCGGTTCCGTGCGCGACGAGGAGGTCATCAAGGCCGCCGACGAGCGCGGCATGGCAATGGTCTTCACGGGCGTTCGACATTTCAAACACTGATGGTATCACCGCTCACTTTTTGTCGCTGCGCTGGAGCGCAGCGACAACGTGGTGGTGCAGAAGACCACGCTTTCGCCCAAGCGCCTAAGCGCGGCTACCCGCGACGCCCCCCGGAATCTTGCTCGTGGCGGGACGCAGTTGGTGGCTAGATTGCGGGCATGAAGAAGCATTTCCTGTGGCTGCTCGCCGCCGCTCTGCTGGTGCTCGCCGGTTGTTACACGGTGCCGGAAACCGGCCGGTCGTCACTGATCCTGGTCTCGCCCAATGAGGAGATGCAGATGGGCGCGGCGGCCTTCACGGACTTGAAGGCCAAGGAGAAGGTGTCGACCGACGTCGAGGCCAACGCGCGCGTGACCCGCATCGGCAAGCGCATCGCGGATGCCGTGGGCGATGCGTTGCCCGGGGCGAAGTGGGAGTTTGTGGTGTTCGACGAGCCCAAGACCGTGAACGCCTTCGCGCTGCCGGGTGGCAAGGTGGGCGTTTACACCGGACTCATCAACCTCGCCAGTTCCGACGACGAAATCGCCATCGTGATGGGGCACGAGATCGGTCACGTGACGGCCCGCCATGGCGCAGAACGCATGTCGCAGGGGTTGGTGGCAGGCTTGATCGGCGCGGGAGTGGAGGTCGCCACCGAGAACAGCAAACACAAGGATTTGGTGCGGGTGGCTTACGGTCTCGGCGCCACCGGGGCGACGCTCGCCTTTTCGCGGGGCAACGAGAGCGAGGCTGATTTCATCGGACTACGTTATGCCGCCAAGGCCGGCTACAATCCGATGGCGGCGATCACATTCTGGCGCAAGATGGCCGCGCAAAAGGAAGGAGCTGCGCCCATCAAGTGGCTGTCCACGCACCCGCCGCACGCCGAGCGCATCGCCGACCTGCAGAAGTGGATGCCCGAGGTGCTGCCACTCTACGAGAAGGCGAAAGAACGCTACTGATGCGGGTGCGCGGCGACTTCGGGCTAGCGCTATGACACAACCTGCGGCAAGGTGACCGCATGTTTGACCCCGTTGAAAAACTGAAGGAATACGTGCGGCATGCCAGCGTCTCGGCGGACCCGCAGTTCAAGGCCGGCATGGTCGGCGCGCAGCAGTTCGTGTCGGGCTTGCTCAAGGAAATGGGCTTCGCCGTCGAGGTGGTGCCGACCGCGCTCCATCCGGTGATCGTGGCCAAGCGCGACCAGGCCACCGCGCAGTCGCGCGCGCACAGCGTTCGCCGCGCGCCGTCTACACCGCGCTCATGGAAGAGGACGCGGCTAACTTCCCGGCAGCGCTGGACCTCTACAACCAGGCGCTTTCGCTGGATCCGGGTTTCTCCCAGGCCGGAGATCAGGCGCAGGGTGTACAGGCCGTTCTCGCTGCCGAGGGTGATCCG
>CBINOW010000130.1:0-13294 GCA_966252395.1 uncultured Oleiharenicola sp.
GTTCGATCGCCTGATTGAGATCGGACTGCGCGTCTTCCCACGATCTCACGGCGATTCGCACCTCGGCCCGCATCGTGTAGAGCCGGGCATCGCCGGGCTCGAGTTGGATGGCCTTGTCCAAGTCCGACAGGGCCGCCTCGTAGTGCTCCTGTCGAAACCGGATGACCGCCCGCACCCGATACGCCGCCGCAACACCGGGTTCCAAGCTGATCGCCTGCGCCAGATCCGCCCGCGCGCCGCTGAAGTCGTTGAGTTGGGATTTGGCCACCGCGCGATTAACCCAGGCGTCGTAGACCTTGGGCTCCTGCTCGATGATTCGGTTATAGGCGTCCATCGCCCCCGCCGCATCGCCGGCGCTGAGCTTGCGGTTGGCTTCCTCGAGCTGGGTTTGCAGGCGGTCGTCGGCCATGAGCACAGGAGAGAGAAAGCTCAGCCAGAGCAATGAAACCAGCCATCGATGGAAGGGAGAGAAACGCATGGCCGAACATAGCCGGCGCGGTGCGCGCGTTGTCAATCCGGTTGGTCCTCCGTTTCGAGAATTGGCCCGCCCTCTCGCGGTGGTTGCCCCGCGATGCGGGCTGCAGATCGTGAGGTGGCCTCGCTGCACTTGCCGTGTTCAAGGCGCGGCGATGAAAAATGCGGACAAGCTTTACCTTTTACCTCGTAACCCGCCCTCTGGCGCTGAGCCCAAGCCTCCCGCGGCCCCGTTGGCTCGCCAAGGCCGGGTCCAGCCTGCAAACTACCGTATCATGAAGACCGTGATCCTGCTCTTCGTTCTCACCGGGCTCCTGTCCGGATGCGCTTCCGATCCCCTTTCTTCTTCGAGCAAGAAGCCCTCGGGCCTTCCGTCCCCCGAGAAGATCACCTCCGACATCAACATGACCCGGGCCTTCCCCAAGTCGGTGGAAACCAGCCCCTGAACTCGACGACGCCCCCGTGGTCTGCGTCCAGGACCCACGGTCGCTGCCACCAGAATTCAACGCCTGAAGGGCCGGGCCGCCCGGCGGTGTTATGCCGGGCAAAGGAGGTGTGCCATCATGCATGCCCGTCGCTTCATCCTCTGCGCGCTCGCGCTGCTCGGGCTGACCGCCTGCACCAGCATCCCGACCGACACCGGTCGCGCCAACCGGGTCACGATCATCACCGGCGACTTCCCGGTGCTCGCCCAAGGCATGACCACGGCGGAAGTCCGCCAACGCTTCGGCGATCCGGCCGAGATCCAGCCGATGACCCCGTCCGCCGAGGCGACGGCCGAGGTCTGGGTTTACTACCTGGAAAAGTCCCTGGGTCGCGCGCCCGTCGTCACCGGCCTGACCGGGGGCCTGTCCAACGGCTCGCTGGCGGGCGACTACCATCGCTCGGGCCTCGCCCCCGACTACATCATGGCCGAGCGCAAGCTCCTCGTGACCCTGCGCCTGCTGATGGTCAACGGCCAGGTCTCCGCCCACACCGTCAAGAGCGAGGAACGCATGGAGTTCTGAGCCCGGGTGGACTCGGCAAGGAACGATGCTTGGGGCGGGACCACGATCCCGCCTCTTTCGTTGACCCGCCTGCTCCACCGGCTACCTGTGTGAGCACGGGCCGCTCAAGTCAGTGAACAACTCCATGAAAAAACTACCCGCCCTAATCATCGCACTCGCCTTGCTGCAGCTTCCTAGCTTCGCCCAATCAGAATCCGGCGAAGAAGAAGTGCTCATTCTCAGCCCTTTCGAGGTGAGCGGCCCCTCGAACTCGAACTATAGCACGGTCTCAAGCCTTGCCGGTTCACGACTCGGCAGCCAGGTGGTCGACAACTGGGTGGCCGAACCTACGGTGCCGATCT
This sequence comes from uncultured Oleiharenicola sp., assembly GCA_966252395.1. Lineage (GTDB taxonomy): Bacteria > Verrucomicrobiota > Verrucomicrobiia > Opitutales > Opitutaceae > Lacunisphaera. The sequence goes on from CBINOW010000130.1 coordinate 1,823, forward strand.
CCATCGTCAAAAAGGCAGACGCCGTCGCGATCCAGTTCGTCCTTTCCAACGCCTCCGACAAGCAGGAGGTTCGCAACCAGGAGCTCTACGCCGCCGTGCGCGGCGTTCAGAACGCGTTGCAAAAGGTGTCCGGCCTCCGGATGGAGCAGCGAGAAGTCCGGTTTGTGAGCGGCAATCGCAAGGTGCTCTCCTTCGGCAAGGGCGCCCAGACTTCACACGCCAACATCGTGATCTTTGCCGACATCGATCCCGCCATGCGCTTGGCTGACCGGACCAAGCAAGTGCGCGACCTGCTCGATCAGATCAAGTTCACCCCGCAAACCAAACTTCTCGACGGCAGCGTGGGCCTCTACTTCAAAAATCCATCGTCCTTCCGGCGGGAGATCCTGCAAAAGATCTTCGACGACCTTGATTTCGTGAAGAAGGGTCTTGGCTCTGAATTCGAAATCTTGCCCTCGGGACTGAATCAAGCGGTGAAAATGAGGGCCTGTTCGGAAACCGACGTTGAGCTATGGATCGATTACAGCTTTAGTGTCCATTCCGTTCGCGCTCTGACAAATTCCAAAAAGTAGGGCTTTCAGGCTGCGGATGTTGAGATCGCCTCGGTTCACTTTCCGTTTCAAGGCGCTCGTCTCACCCTTTGCGCCTCTCTCCCTGATGGGCCTCGCGCAAAGTCCGCCACGAGACGCGAAGAAACCCGAAAAACTTGGCGCCCCTTGCGAACTTGGCGCGAGGCCTTTCTGTGCGCGACCGCCCCGTTCAACCAAAGCCCAAGACCTCCAGATTTTCAGTTGTCCGAAGGCGCGGAACGGCTAGTTTGCACGCTGATGACCAAGCTCGCGCAGATTCAGGAGGCAATCCGTCAGCTGCCGCCGGCCGAACAGCAGGAGCTGCGGCACTGGCTGCTGGACGAAGAAACCCCTGAAATGTTGGCCGCAGCCGATGAAGGCCTGCGCTCGTTGGTCGAAGAACCCACCATCCCGGTCACCGAACTCCGTCGGAAGATCGAGGAATGGACTACAAGGTAGTTTACTCGGCCCGGATCGGGCACGATTTGGCGGCCATAGTCGGCTTTCTCGCGGACAAGAATCCGGCCGCCGCCCGGCGATTGGGTCATGCCTTGCTCGATGCGGCCGACGCCTTGGGTCGGTTGCCCTACCGTGGACCGGTCATGCACGGCCGGCCGCAGTTCCGGAAGCTCTCCCACCCGCCGCATCACGTCATCATCTACCGGGTCAACGAACCCAACCGAACGGTTGAAATTCTTCGCCTGTGGGATGCTCGGCAGAATCCGGGCAACCTGCACCTGCCTTGAAGGCTGAAGCGCCTCGCGCCAAGTCCGCCAAAGGCGCAACGAATTCCGAAACACTTGGCGGCCTTTGCGACCTTGGCGCGAGGCCGTTCGGCGATTGCTACGCCCAAACCCCGGGGCGAGGGCGCCCCGGCTCCAGGTGATAGCCAGACCGGATCGCACAGCAGATGGCGCCGCGTGCTTTACGGCTTCGTCGCCTGCTCCAGCCCGGTCAGGTGTGCCAGCGCTTCCTCCCGGGACCCGAGACACATGCTCTCACTCGGCCGCAGGCCCGCGCAGAACGCCGGCCGCTCGGGTTTCCCGAACAACGCGCAGCGCATGTCCGGCAGCAGCTGCACGCAGGGGATCCCCGCCGGTTTTCCGTGCGGCATGCCGGGGATCGGCGAGGTGATGCTGGGCGCTATGCAGCAAGCACCGCACTGCGGACGACATTCCATGAAGGCGATTAACCACGGATGACACGGATGTTCACGGATAAACGTCTAGTTCGGTTCAGATCGGATCGGTTCGTATCAATTTCGTGACTCCTTGTGCCTTTTCGTGGCCCAGCGGCTCGCCTCCTCCCCTTTCCGTATGTTCCGTGGACCCAGCCCTCCCAGCCAGTGACTTCGCTAACCGGCTGCATTAGCGGCACGCACTTTAGCGACGTTCACGTCATATCGCGCTAAAGTTTTTCGGACGGTTCCGATTGAAAGGGACGCAGTCCATGAGTCTTCCACCGCCCGTGCCCCCGTCACCTGGGCCCGCTCCGCTTTGCGCGGACGAGGCCGGCCTTTACCGCACCGTCTTCGCCGAGGGCTTCGACTGCATGGCCATCAGCGACAACGGCGTCATCCTCGACGCCAACGAGGCCACCCTGCGCATCTTCGGTTACAAGCGGGAGGAGCTGCTGGGCGCGCAAGTGCTCGACTTGGTCGCCCCCGGCTCCCGTCCTGCCGTTCGCGCAGCCACCGCCGCCAACCGCGAGAGCAGCTACGAAGTCGTGTTCCTCCGCAAGGATGGCTCCCAATTCGAGGCCGAGGCCCTGGGCCGCGCCGTCATCCACCACGGGAAGCTGTTGCGCCTGACCGCCCTGCGCGACCTCACCGAACGCCGCTCCAGCGCCGCCTCGCTGCACGACTACCAGCACAAGCTCGCGCAGGCGATGCAGATGGCGCGGCTCGGCCACTGGGAACTCGACCTCGCCACCCAGCGCTTCACCTTCGACGACAATTTTCTCCGTCTGCTCGGCACGACGGCCGAGCTGGAAGGCAGCCGCACGATGATGGCCGAGGAATACGCCCGGCGCTTCATCCCGCCCGAGGAAATGACCGTCGTGCAGCGTGAGATCGCCGCCGCGGTCGCCGCCACCGACCCGAATTACCAGCGCCAGATCGAACACAGTTTCTGCCGCGCCGACGGCTCGCTGGGCGTGATGCTGGTCAACCTCTCCATCGTCAAGGACGCCTCCGGCCAGACCATCCGCACCTACGGCATCAACCAGGACGTCACCGAGCGCCGGCAGGAGGAGGAGCACCGCTCGCGCCTGGAAGATCAGCTCCAGCAGGCCCAGAAGATGGACGCCCTCGGCACGCTCGCCGGCGGCATCGCCCACGATTTCAACAACATCCTCACCGGCCTGCTCGGCCATCTCCAGCTCGCGGAGCTCGACCTGCCCGACAGCCATCCGGCCCGCGCCGGTCTCCGCGAGGCGGGGCGCGCCGGTCGTCGCGCCCGCGACCTCGTGGCGCGCATCCTCGCCTTCGGCCGCCGCAGCCAGCACGACTGGCAGCCGCGCCCGCTCGGGCCTGTGGTGCACGAAGCCATCCAGCTGCTGCGCGCCAGCCTGCCCACCACCATCGAGATCCGCACCGAGATCGCCCCGGGACTGCCGACCGTGCTGTGCGACACCGCCCAGATGCACCAGGTGCTCATGAACCTCGGCACCAACGCCGCGCACGCCATGCGCGACGTCGCCGGCAGCCTCACCTTCGCGCTCGAGCCGGTTGTGCCCACGCCCGAGCTCCGCCGCCGCCACCCGCAGATCCGGCCGGAGCACACGCTCCGCCTTTCCGTGCGCGACACCGGCGTCGGCATTCCTGAGGAAGTGCTGCCCCGCATCTTCGATCCGTTCTTCACCACCAAGCCCACCGGCGAAGGCACCGGTCTCGGGCTCACCATGGTTTACACCATCGTCCAGAACCACCATGGCGCCGTCGTCGTCGAGAGCGCGCCCGGCCTCGGCAGCACCTTCCATGTCTATCTGCCGGGGACCGCCGCCCCCACCCCGGCCCCGAACCAAACGCCGGCGTCCACGTCGCCCTTTGCGCCCTTCGGCCGGAACCGCCGCATCATGCTGGTGGACGACGATCCCGCCGTGCGCCAGGTGAGCGAGCGCATGCTTCAGCGGCTGGGCTTCACGCCCGTCGTGTTCGAGAATCCCGTGGCGGCGCTCGACGATTTTCGCCGCGCGCCCGGCGAGTTCTGCGCCGTCGTCAGCGACCTCACCATGCCCGGCATGACCGGTATCGAGCTGGCGGAACAGCTCACGTTGATCCGGCCCGACCTGCCGGTTCTGCTCGCGTCGGGCTACGTGCACAAGCTCTCGGAACAGTCCGCGTGGACCTCGGGTATCAAGCACATCATCCGCAAGCCCTTCGATCTCGCCGACCTCGCCGACCGCCTGCACGTGATGCTCGACGGCATCCCGGCCTGAGCGATGGCACGCTTCGGGCGGGAAGGCCTCGTGGGGTTTAACCCGGATTCCGATTTTAGCACCGCCTTGTGTAGCCCTGTGCGGGAGCGCAGGGACCTGAATTCGCGGCGGCACCCAAGCGTCCCGCTGCTCCCGCAGCGGGCTACGACAGTAATCGCGGAATCCGGGTTTAATCTACTAAGGTCGCAAGCAAGGTAGGGCCTGACCTCCGGGCAGGCCGGTCATTTTCGAAACCGTGCCGGGCCGCTCGGAGATCGGCCCCTACCCGAAGACAAACGTCTCTTGCTCGGTGACCCTCAACCGATCCCTGTGCCAATCACTCCTCCTTGCGCGGTGCGAAAAACGTGTCCTCGAGCGGCACGTTGAGCTCCACCGACTCGATCTTCGTCATCAAGCGCATCGCGGGATTCGTCACCACCAGCGCAAACGGCACCTTGATCCCGCCGACCTGGCGGTAGTCCGAAAAATCGGCCGTGACCTTCAGCTGGCCGCTGGGGCCGGCGGCGATGATGGTTTCCAGCCGGGCCAGCAGCGCAGTGTCGCGTTCGTAGTAGAAGACGCCCAACGGTCCCTGTCCCGTGGCCATGGCCACGCCGATCAGTGTGCGCCCGTCCACCACGACCTCGCCGAGCAGACGTCGCAGTGAACTCATTTGCCGCAGCCGCACCGGTTGGTCCATGTCCGCGCCGGCGATCATCTGCTGCAGTTCGGGGCCCTGCATCGTGCGGAACCCCTGCAGCTCGCTCTGCTCCCAACCCACCTTGCCGTCGAAGCCCTGCCACTCGACGCCGAGGCCGGCCGACTCAGTGCGGCGCACGAGCAGGTTGGGCCGCTTCTTGTAGGTGATGCTCGTGCTGGTGACGCCGGCGCTGGTGTTCAGCGTCGTGGCCTTGACGATCTGCGTGCGGATGCCGCCGAGTTCGTGGTGGCCCATGATGGCGTCATTGTCGGTGAGCAGGCGCTCGATGAGGTTGTGGTCGTTGATCTTCGAGCCGGGCGGGCTGAAGAGCACGGCCTCGCTGGGCTCGTTGTAGAGGATGGATTTCCGCACGACCTCCACGCTCGCCCCGCGGAACCGCCGCACGATGCGGTAGGGCTCGCGGATGCGTTGGAACCAGCGGAAGTCGGAGTATTCGATCACCATCGGCTCGTCGCCGATCATGGCCTCGGCGCGGACGCGCAACCCGGTCTCCCGGTCAAAGAACCACTTTGTCTTCCACCCGTCGCGCATGCCCATCTCGAGCACCTGCAGCGGACGTCCGTCCACCGTCTCGTCGGGCAAGCGCCGACGGTGCGGGAAACGTGAACCAACGCGAACCGGTTCGCGGAACTCGATGCCCGCCTGATTGGCGACATGCTCGCCGAAAGAGAGCGGGCCGAAGCCCAGTTCGTCGTTCGCCTGCCAGGCCGATCGTCCGTCCGAGGCCTGCGTGAGCTGCCCGAAGACCGGCAGCGTGTAATCGTAGCGATAACGACCGTCTGCCGCGGCGCGGATGTAAACCGGGATGGGTTCGCCGTCGCCGAAGGTGATCCGGCAGACGTAGTCGGCCCATTTCAAATCCACGATCGCCTGCGGACCGCCGATCGCCTCCACCCAGCGGTTGAGCACGAGGCGCGCGCCCTCCTCCTCGGGCAGCAGCTCGGTGGCCGCGCCCAGCCGCGCTCCCGCCAGCAGAGTCGCGGAAAGCAACGCGAGGTGCCCCGCCGCAAGCAGCCGTTGCCAGAAACTCATCCTCATGGCGCGGGGGCCGCCGGCGGGGCGGCCTTGCGTTGCACCTGCAGCCAGCGCCGCGCTGCGGTGATGACGGCGTCCTCGCCGCTCGCGATTTCGGCCAGCCGGCGTTCGACGGGTTCGTCGGGTGCCACGCCATGGCCCTCGATCAACCGGCCCTGCGGGGTCTGCATGTCGGCGATGGCGTATTGGAGCAGGTCGCCCGTGGGCAGCGCCTTGAACAGCGACGACAGCGCCGCGCCGGGCGTGGCTTCGCCGAACACCCGCGCCCGACCCGCCTCCTGCAGGCCCGCCGCCATGATCTCGCTCGTGGACGCCGAGCCGCTGTCGATCAGGACCGCAACCGGGCCGAGAAACGCGCCGGCTTGCGGCGACACCGTGAAACCGAGGTGCCCCTGCCGCATCTGCATCTTGCCCATCGAAAAGGTCCGGTCGCTCAACCAACCGGTGATGCCCGACGCCATCATCGTCAGGCCGCCGCCGTTGCCCCGCAGGTCAATGATGAGCCCGCCGTCGGCCGGCACCTGCCGGAGCAGTGCGCGAATGTCCTTCATCGCCGCACGGGCAAACACATTGAAATGCAGATACGCCAACCCGTCGGGATCGCAGTGGCTGCGCACCACCACCGGCAACGAGGGAAAATCGCCCATCGGTTCCGACCACGCACCCGGATGCTCCGCAAAGGTCACCTCGACGGTTCGCTCCGTGCCATCCGCCCCGCCCAGCCGGAGCCGGACGCTCTGGCCGACGGGTCCGCGGAGCCGGCTCTGCGCCAGATCGGCCAGATACATCCGCCGGCGCGCGGGCGTGAGTTCGGAGTGCTCCAGCCACTCTGCCAGCGGGCCGAGTTCCAGGTCGTTTACCGCCACAATCACGTCGCCAACCACCACACCCGCGCGCGCCGCCGGCGACTCCGGCTCCACCGCCACCAGTGCCACGCGGCCCTCGATGCTGGCGGCCTCCACGCCGATCGTCCCGGCGCGGCTGCGCTCCGCCGGCGTGAACACGGCCATCTCCCGCGGCTGGATGGCGAAATGACTCCGGCCCAGCTCGCCGAGCATCGTCTGCAACAGCTCGCGCAGCGCCGGCTTGTCTTCCACCTGCGCGAGTTGCTCGCGATAACGCGCGCCCACAGCCGCCCAGTCCACGCCACCAAAGGTCGGATCGAAATACGCCTCGTTCACCGTCTGCCACACCGCGTCAAAAGTCGCCGTGCGCACCGCCGCCCAATCCTCCGCCTCCGCCGGTGCGTCGGGGGGCGGTGCCTCGGCTGCTGGCGTCGCCGGGGCCCAGGGGCCGGACAAGGCACAGGCCAGGGCCCCGATTGCCACACGCAGAATCGCCGGAGTTTTCCGCATCGCTCGCGAGGATTTTGCCCGGCCCGATTAAGTCAAGGCCACGACCCGTTGGCGGGCAGCCCATCCGCTCCGCCGTGCAATTAGGCCCTGAAACCGCGACGCAGGTGTAGCCCGCTGCGGGAGCAGCGGGATTCTTCGCTAATCAGTCCTGCACCCGTCCCTGCGCTCCGCGCGGGCCGATCGCAACTCTCGCGGCAAAACACGGGCTTCGCCCAAGGCAAAGCCCGCGACGGAGCGCGGGCTCCACCTTCCGGTTTACTGCAGCGACAGGAAGGCGCGCGGGCCTTTGCTCTCCTTGGCGGCGGGATTGCCGGTCGCGAGGAACAGGCGGTCGGCGGCGATCCCGCCGCTGCCGAGGAAATAATCGCGCACCCGCTGGGCACGCGCCTCGGCGAGGGCGCGGAGATCGTTGTCCGTCACCTCCATGGTCTCGGCCAGCCGCGCGGTCATCTCCTCGGTCGAGGGTCCGGTGGCCACCGCCTCGGTCGGCGCGGCCTCGGTCGGACCCGTCGCAGCCGGTGGGGTGTTGGGCGCGCTGCTCGGCGTAAGCGCGTCCACGACGCGGCGGAACAGGCTCTTCTTCACTGGAGCCGGCGCGGCTACCGGGGTTGGGGCCGGCGGCGGCGGCGAGCCCAGCTCCGTGCCGGGCGGGAACTTTTCATCGAAAAGCTTCTTCACCATCGCGGCGCTCGCCTCGGCGGAAATTTCCAGCTGCTCGGGCGCCGGGATATTGGGGTCGCTCGCGCGGCGCTCTTCCCACACCCGGCTGCGCACCAAGGCGGCGAACTTGCGTCCCTTGAGCGCGTGGGTGTCGGCCGGCGCGTCGAAACCGCCCTCGATCGAGAGGCTGAGTCCAGGACGGTTGGTGAGCGCCTTGACCATCGTGTCCAGCTTGGACGCCTCCGTCGGCAACAACTCGCTGCCGCCGGGCGCGAATTCTTGAAAGGCCAGTTCGTCGCCCCCGCCGCCGAACATCGAGCCGAGCAGCGCGAACGGCGACACCGCCGCCTTGGTCAGAAGGTTGACGATCACCCGCAGCACGACCTTACCGATCCGCAGGCTCGGGTCGTCGATGCTGCCGGTCATCGGCACATCAATGACGATCTTTCCGTCCATGTCCTTCAGCAGCGCAACGCCCAGCCGCACGGGCAGCTTGGTAGCGTCGGGACTCTCGACGGGCGCGCCGAAGGTGAACTGGTTCAGCGTGATGATGTTCGCGGCGTCGAGCTGCTTGTCGTCGAGCTTCGCCTTCACGTCGAGGTTGAGCTGGCCGCGCGCGAGCTCGAAGCCGGCGAATTTGCCGCTGTAGGGACTGAGCGGCACGAGGTCCACGTTCCGGAAGTCCACCTTCAGGTCCACGAACTTCTTCACGCCCAGCGGATCGAGCTTCCCGGTGATTGCGATCGGCCCCGCGCCGTTGACCGACGCCTTCAGGTCCACGTCGGCGCGCGCGAGGTTTTCGGAAGAAAGACCCACGATCGTGCCGCCGAATTGCGTGACGGCCATGCGCACGTTTGGCTCCAGCGAACGGTCCGCGAAACTGAAATCGCCGTCCGCGATGACGACCTTGGCGATTTCGATCTTGGGCAAGGGCTCCGACGCCACGACCGGCTGAGCCGAAGCAGGCGCAGGCGCGGGCGCAGGAACCGCTGCCGGAGTCTCGGCCGAGGCGGCCGGCGCAGCGGGCGCGGCGGTTTTCGCCAGCGTGGCCAGGTTGAGTGTGCCGTCCTTGGCCACGAAGACGCGGGCGTAAGGGGCCGCGAGATTCACTTCGGCGAGCGACACGGTGAGCTGCGGCGCGGTGGCAGCCTTGAGCCCGTTCAAGGTGAGCGAACCGAAGCCCGCCAGCTCCTCGTTGTGCGTCGCATCCACGAGGCCGAACTTGTCCAACGCCACGCTGCCCTCGAACGTAACCGCGGGCGTCTCACCCGCCAGGCTCAGTTGCACGGCTCCGCTGGTGGAAACCGTGCCCTGCGTGAGCCGCGCGTTCACGGCCTGCTCGACGTAACTGCTGAGCGGCAGCAGCGCGAGGCCGGCCACGTCGGTCTGCAGCGTCGCCTTCAGCTCCGGCTTGATCGCCACGGTGCCGGTCACCTTCACCGTGCCGGCCGGTGCCCAGTTGAGCGCGAGGCTCAGCGGCATTTCCGCGCCCTCGGCGAGCGTGACGCGCTTGAGCGAGACCTCGATTCCGGAGAGCCCGAGCTGGGCCGGCCGCGCGACCGACAAGTCGTGCACGTCCACGGCAAAGTCCTTGATCGCGACCTCGCCCACGAGGAAGTCGGGCACCGGCGTGGCGGCGGCGGGCGCGGCTCCGACCGGCGCCGGCGCGGCGGCCGTCGGTCCGACCACCGGCGGCGCCAGCAGGTTCAGCCAATTGATCGTGCCATCCGCCTCGCGCCGCACCTGCACCCGGCCGCCACTGAGCGTGACGGCAGCGACCTCGGCCTTCAACGCGAGGGCGTCGGCATTGACGCCCGCCACCTCAAGCGACGGAAGATCCAGCACGGGTTGCTGGCTGGCGCGCTCGACGAGCTTCAGTTCGAGCAGCTGCAGCGATCCATCGCTGAGTTTCAACACGCGGTTGGCCCCGTCGAACTTCGCCTCGTAGCGTCCGCCCACGGTGAGCCGTCCGCTGGTGAGGTCCGCCTGCGCGAGGTCGGCGTAGTAGGGCGCGTATTTCGGCAGCCGGATGTTCTCCAGCTTCAGCTCGCCCGCCGAAGACAGCGGCGCGGCGCTCAGCGTGCCACTCCAGGCCAGCCGTTCGCCGGATTCGGTCACCGCCTCAAAACGATAGGGCGCGCCGCGCTCGGCCGTGGTGTGGAAACCGGTGAGGTTGAAACTGACAGGGCCGAGCGTCGTCGCAAACGGCCGCGAGCGCGACTCGTCCACGAAGTTCAGCTTCGCCTGCTGGACCACCAACCGTCCGACCTCGACGGCCGGCGTCTTGGCCGGGGCGGCGGCGGGCGCCGCGGGCGCGCCAGCCGCGGCAGGGGCATTGAGCTGCTCGATGATGTCGGCGAAATTGAACGTGCCGTCCTTCCGCAGGACCGCCGTGACCTGGAAGTCGTCGAGTTCGACCGCGCTCACCTTCCACGCCCCGAAGAGCGAGGTCAGCGGGTCGGCGTTCACATAGAGCCGGCGCCAACTCAGGAAGGAGCCGTCGCCGTCCTTCAGGCGCACGTTGAGGTTTTCCAGCGTGAGCGAGATCGCGAAGGGGTTTACCCGCACCTGGCCGACCGTGACCGTGCGGCCCATCGCCGCGGTCGCGCGCTTCTCCAGCTGCGACTTCACCACCAGGGGCGCGACAAAAAACCCGCCAAGGGTGTAGGCCGCAAGCAGACCGCCCGCGATCCAGAGGTTGCGACGCCTGCGCGACGGAGACTTCTCGGGATTCATGCCCCGAATCTACCGCCGCACCGTGCCAACTCACAATGACGATTTAACCCCACCACCGGCACTGGCCGTTCGGCCCGGACTGCGTCCTCGCGCTAGCCTTTCCGCCGCGTCCACAGCACCGGCTCCCGAATCGGGAAATTCCGCCGCACCTCCTCCACCTGCGGGTCGGCCTCAAGCGACTGCCAGAGCTTGAGCCAGTCATTCCGGCCCGTGCTTTGTGCGCCCCACAACAGGAACGGCTGCCGCACCGGCCAGTTGTCCCAATACATCACGTCCGGCTTCCCGGGCCACTTCGTCTTGTCCGCGATGAACGGCTCAAGGAACTCCACGCCGCGCACGAGGCTGCGGCCGTCGGGCAGCGTGAAGCGCAGGAGATCGTCTTCGGGCGTGGACAGCACCACCGCGATCGCGGCCATCACATCGAGGTTGAAGATCGAGTAGCCGTAGGGCTTCGTGCGGCGCAGCTCCTGCGGAAAACTGCCGTCCGCCGCCATCTGGTCCGGCAGGTGAACCTCGACGAGCCGGCGGCGGCATTCCGCGAGCATCTTCTCGTCGCCCACCAGCCGCGCAAAGCACGCCGCCTGCAGCGTCCAGCAGGTGCCGTGGTTGTTCTTCGCCTTGCTCTCCTCGACGCCGTAGGGATGCGATGCAATCCACGCGAGATAGTCGCGGAACCAGCCCGTGATGGCCGCGTCCCTTTGCGGTGTGAGCGCCTTCGAGCCGCGCAACGCCTCGACCGCCAGCGCCACCTCGGCGAGGTGCAGCGTGTCGATCACGCCAATGCTCCGGCCCGTGCTGCGACCCTTGATAGCCTGCGCATAATGCAGGCTCGGGTTCATCCGCGTCTCCGGCGTGACAAACCACGCGTCCAGCTGCCGCACCGCGGCGGCGGCGTAGCGCTCCTCGCCGGTGACCCGGTAGGCCGCGGCGAGCGTGCCCACGTGGCGCGCGAAATCCAGCATCAGCCGGCGGTGGGCGA
>CBINOW010000131.1:0-13192 GCA_966252395.1 uncultured Oleiharenicola sp.
GTGATTTTGCCGTCGGTGACGACTTTCTCCTGGGCGAGAATGGCGGGCAGTTCGGCGGCGACGGAGAAATGGGCGGTGTAACGGCGTCCGGCCAGCAGGCCGCAGTCGTGCAGCACGGCGGGCGCGGCGCAGATGGCGGCGAGCCAGCGGCCGGCGGCGTGTTGTTTCAGCACCAGCTCTCGCACACGCGGGTCGGCGCGCAGGTGCTTCACGCCGGCGCCGCCGGGCAGAAAGACCAGATCGAAGTCGCGGCTGAGGACCGCGGCGAGTGAGGTGTCGGCATGGGCGGTGAGGCCGCTGCGGCCGGTGACGTGAATGCCCTCGGCGAGGGCGGCGGTGGTAACCTCGACGCCGGCACGGCGGAGCAGGTCAACGGGGGCGAAGGCCTCGATCTCCTCGAAACCCTCGGCAAGGGGGACAAGCACGGTGGGCATGGGAAGGAGTTAACCACTAATCAGCACTAAGGGGACACTAATTTTCAGGAAGCAGACCAAGACTTTTAGCCACGGATTGCACGGATGAACACGGATGGATTACTCACATGCTGTCATCCTGAGCGAAGTGAGGGATCCAGTTTTTGTTCAGCTTCGGTTGTGCCGCTGGATCCTTCGCACGGCTCAGGATGACGCTAGGGAAGTTTATGAGTGGTCGCACCCAAGCAGGCTCTGGGCGGGTCCAGTGTCTCAGAATGAGGGGATTGTTAGTTTATCCGTGCCATTCGTGTCATCCGTGGCTTCTGTGATTTTGAAACATGTCTTCCCTCGCCAACAAACGCCTCGTGATCTTCGGCTGCGGCTACATCGGCTCGGCGGTGGCTAAGGCGGCGCTCGCCGCGGGGGCGCAGGTGGAGGCGCTGACGCGCAATCCGGAGAAAGCGGCGGCGCTGCGGGCCTCCGGCTTGGCCAAGGTTGTCGTGGCCGAGTTGGGCGCGCTGGAGTGGCACGGCCAGATTGCGCCGGCGCCGGATTTCGTCGTGAACTGCGTGAGTTCGGGCGGGCCGGACCAATACTGGCAGTCCTACGTCGTGGGCATGCAGTCCATCGTGAGCTGGGCGGCGAAGAGCGGGCCCGTCGGCACGATGGTCTATACGAGCAGCACGTCGGTCTATCCGCAGGGCGACGGCGCGGTCGTGGACGAAACCGCCTGGGCACCGGGCTCGACCCCGAACGGACGCACGATCGGCGAGTCGGAGGTCTTGCTGAAAACCGCGCCGACAACCGCGATTAGCCGTCACTTTATCCTGCGATTGGCGGGCATCTACGGTCCGGGGCGGCATCACCTGCTCGACCAGTTGCGCACGGGCACGGACACGCTCAACGGTTCCGGCGAACACCGGCTTAACCTCGCGCATCGCGACGACATCGTGGCCGCGATCCTCGCGTGCCTGAGCGCGCCGGAGAGTGTCGGCACCGAGATTTTCAACGTGGCCGACACCGCGCCGGCAACGCGCGCGGAGGTGGTGGCGTGGTTGTGCGCGCAGCTGGGGCGCCGGGTGCCGGTCTTCGACGGCACGACGACCGCCCGCCGCGGCGGCGCGCCGATGCCGGATCGGATCATCGCCAGCGAAAAGATCCAACGCGTGCTTGGCTGGCGGCCGAAGTATCCGGATTTTAAGGCGGGGTTCGGGGAGATTTTGAAAGAAGAAGGCTGAAGGTTGCCCACGGAACACACGGAATACACGGAAAGAGGAGCAAGTCACTTAGCGGCATCCTGAGTGTAGCGAAGGATCCAAGCGGTGCGACGAACCTCATTTCGATTATGAACATTCCCTTGGATCCTTCTCCCGCGGACGCGGGATCAGGATGACGGCTATTGGGGCTTCATCTGTGTTCATCCGTGTAATCCGTGGTGAAAAACTCCGACAGTTTGGGCGTGATTCGCGGGCTTTCGTGGGCATTAGTGGTTTCTCCAACTTACCAACCCCTTCAATCCCATGGCCGGCGTAGGCACCTTACTCAAACAGGCGAAGCGAATGCAGACGAAGATCGAGGAGATGCAGAAATCCCTCGAGACGCGCGAACTCGACATCTCCAGCGGCGGCGGCGCCGTGCAGGTGAAAATCACGGCGTCGGGCAAGTTCCTCGCGCTGAAGCTCGACCCGGAGTTCCTCAAGGAGGACGCGAAACTGGTCGAGGAGACCGTGCTCAACGCCGTGCAGGAGGCCGCCACGAAGGCCAAGGCGCTCAGCGATTCCGAAATGCAGCGCATCTCCGCGGGATTCCAGATGCCGGGAATGTTTTGAGGAAAGTAAGAGGGAAGAATTAGGAATTAAGAATGGTCGTGCCTCCCCGGATTTCACTTCTTCCTTCTTAATTCATACCTCTCCCTTCCCATGACTCCCGCCCTTGAACAGCTCCAGAAGGCACTGAAGCAGCTGCCGGGGATCGGCTATCGCTCGGCCGAGCGTATCGCGTTGCACCTGCTGGTGGAGAAGCCGGCGCGGTTGCCGGAACTGGTGAAGGCGCTGGAGGCGGCGGCGAAGAGCGTGCGGCGCTGCACCGTGTGCGGCAACCTGGCCGAGGAGGAGCACTGCGCGATCTGCGCCGACGAGAAGCGCCGAAACGGGCAGGTGTGCGTCGTCGAGAACGTGCAGGATCTGTCCGCGCTCGAGCGCTCCGGCGCCTACCGCGGGCGCTACCATGTGCTGCACGGGAAACTTTCGCCGATCCGCGGCGTGGCGCCGGAGGATCTGAACCTGGCGTCGCTCACCGCGCGCGTGGAGTCGGGCGAGGTGACGGAGCTGATTCTCGCGCTGTCGAACGACGTCGAGGGCGAGGCGACCTGTCATTATCTCACGGACCGCCTGCCGAAGAGCGGCGTCACGGTCACGCGCATCGGTTTCGGTCTGCCGAGTGGCGGCGGCGTGTTGTATGCGGATGCGGTGACGCTGAAGAGCGCGCTGGAAGGACGACGGAGTTATTGAGGGTGGGGATTGGATGTAGCCGGCCTCGCTGAGGCCGGCATCCCGTTCTCGGCGCACCGTCCCGGTGCGCCCTACCGTCAATACACCGGGGCGAGGGCGCCCCGGCTCCAGGGCAAGCCTGCGTTTCTGCGTTGGGGCACTGCGGCAACGCGGGTGTGCACTGATGACTTGCGGTGCGGCCAGTGCTGGGCTTTAGTGCGCCGGTTCTTTAGCGCGCCATTAGTATATCGGCTATTATGCGTGCTTCCCAAGCATGAGAGGAGGGTTCGATTCCCTCATGGCGCACCAAGCTCTCGCCCCACTGTTTCCCCCATGAAATCCTTCCGCCTTTTCATCGCCCTCGCTTTTGTCTCCGCGCTCGCCGTGGCCTCCGTCCAGGCCGGCGACAACAAGGAGAAATCCATGGAAAAGTCCGAAGCCGTGTGCAGTTGCGGCAAAGACAAGGACGGCAAGGAGTGCGGCAAGGACAAGGAATGCTGCTGCAAGCCGAAGGAAGAGAAGAAGGCCGAGGAGAAGAAGTGATTTTCGGCCGCGTCCCTGCGGTCATTTCCCCAATCAAACCCCAGATATCCCATGAAATCCCTGCGTCTCATTGTTGCGTTTGTCGCTGTTGGTTTTGCTGTCGCCGCCCTCCAGGCGAGCGAGGAGAAGAAGGAATCCAAGGTCGCCGGCTGCTGCGCCAAGGCGGAAGCCAAGGGCGAGAAGTGTGGCCACGGCTGCTGCGTCGAGGCCGCGAAGGCCGGCAACAACTGCGAGAAGTGCAAGGGCTCCGGCAAGATCGAGAAGAAGCCCGAAGAAGCCGCGCACGAGCAAAAGAAGTGAGTTTCCCCTAACGATCAAGCAGGCCGCGCACCGATACGGGCGCGGCCTTTTTTGCGGGTAGGGCGCGGACTCCGCTCCGCGCCGATGACGGCGGCGAAGGGACTCGCCGCCCCACCTTCGCTTACCGCACGTCGGCCGTGGGCTGCTTGTCCGATTGCAGGCTGCGCCAGCGGGCGCTGACGCGGGCGAAGATGTCGTCGGGGGCGAGGCCGTAGTTGGCGCGGAGGATTTCCACGCTGCTGCCGTGCTCCACGAACTTGTCGGGCCAACCGATGCGCTCGACGGGCGTGGGGCAGTGCGCTTCCTGCAGGGCCTCGAGCACCACGCTGCCGAAACCGCCGGCGAGGACGTTGTCCTCCATCGTCACGATGAGCGGGACGACCGCAGCCTGGCTGAGCAAGAGGGTGCGGTCGAGCGGCTTGACGAAGCGGGCGTTCACGACGCCGACGGAGATGTGTTCCTCGCGTTCGAGGCGCTGGGCGAGCTTGAGGGCGTCGGGCACCATGGAGCCAAGGGCCCAGATGATGATGTTGGTGCCGACCTTCAGGGTCTCGGCGTGGCCGACCGGGATCAGTGCGGGCTCGTGCTTGACCGGCGCGCCGGTGCCGGCGCCGCGCGGGTAGCGGATGAAACCGGGGCCGGGCAGGTGCAGGCTCGTGTGCAGCATGTCCACGAGTTCGTCTTCGTCCTTGGGCTGCATGACGGTGGCGTTGGGCACGCAGCGGAGGTAGCTCACGTCGAAGAGACCGTGGTGGGTCGGACCGTCGTTGGGCGAGAGGCCGGCGCGGTCCATGCAGAAGGTCACGGGCAGGTTCTGCAGCGCCACGTCGTGGATGACCATGTCGTAGGCGCGCTGGAGAAAGGTCGAGTAGATCGCGCAGACCGGGCGGAAGCCCTTGGTCGCGAGGCCGGCGGCGAAGAGCACGGCGTGTTCCTCGGCGATGCCGACGTCGAAGAACTGCGCGGGGACTTCGCGGGCGAGTTGCGAGAGGCCGGTGCCGCTGGGCATGGCGCCGGTGATGCCGAGCACCTTCGGGTTGGCGCGGGCGAAGCGCGAGAGCGCCGAGCCGAAGACATCCTGGTAATTCGGCGGCGTGCCGGGGATGGCCTTCACGCTCTCACCGGTGTCGGGGTCAAAGGGGCTGGCGCCGTGGAATTTTTCGGGATGGGCGAGGGCGGCGTCGAGGCCCTTGCCCTTCTTGGTTTGCACGTGGATGAGCACGGGCACGTCGCAGTGCTTGGCGAACTCCAGGTTCTTGACGAGGGCGTCGAGGTTGTGGCCGTCCACGGGGCCAAGGTAGCGCAGGCCGAACTTTTCGAAGAGGGAGGACTCGACGAAGAAGTCCTTCGTCTCGCGCTTCCACTTGTTGTAAACCCGGTTCATCTCCACGCCGGCGGGGAAGCTCTTGAAGAAGCTCTCCACGTCGTGGTGCATCTTGTTGTAGGTCGGGTTGGTGCTGAGCTTGTTGAGGTAGCTCGCGATGGCGCCGACGTTCTTGGCGATGGACCACTCGTTGTCGTTGAGGATGACGATGAGGCGCTTGGTCGAGGAAACGACGTTGTTGAGCGCCTCGAGCGTCACGCCGCAGGTGAAGGCGGCGTCACCGCACACGGCGATGACGTGTTCGGGCGAGTTGCGGAGGTCGCGGGCCGTGGCCATGCCGAGGGCGGCGGAGAGTGCGGTGCCGGCGTGGCCTGCGCCGAAGGCGTCGTGCGGGCTCTCGCTGCGGTAGAGGAAGCCGGAAGCACCGCCGGTCTTGCGGAGCTTGGCGAAGAAGTCGCCGCCGCGGCCGGTGAGGAGCTTGTGCACGTAGCCCTGGTGGGCGACGTCGAACACAAACTGGTCGTCGGGCGTGTTGAACACGCGGTGCAACGCAATGGTCAGCTCGACCACGCCGAGGTTGGGGCCGACGTGGCCGCCGTTGCGCGAGGTGACCTCGATTAGTTCGTCGCGGATTTCCTGCGCGAGCAGAGGGAGCTGTTCGGGCGCGAGGGCTTTGACGTCGGCGGGGCCGGCGATGCGGGAAAGGAGGGTGGGGACGGACGCGGAATTGCTCATCGTGGTGGGGGCCGCAGGCGGTTACTCCGCGCGGGTGGATTCAAAGGCCTCGAAGGTCGCGCTGCCGTCCTTCGCCTTCTTCAGTTTCTCGATCTTCAGCTCGGCGTCCTTGAGGCGGCTTTCGCACACCTTGAGCAGCTTGGAGCCCTCCTCGTATTTGGCGAGGAGCTCGGCCAGCGGCACTTCGCCCGATTCCATCGAATCAACGATGGTCTCGAGCTTGGCCAGCGCGGCCTCGAAACTGAGTTTGGCGGTCTTGTCGGAATCCACGCCGCCACTGTGCGCCCGGGGCGGGGCATTTCAACCAAACTTTGGCCATGAAGGAACCTCGCCTGCCCCAAGGGGTTGGAATTCATCGTCCTCGCACGGAGATTTCACACGACGGGCCGTTTAGACCGGTCATCCTGAGCGCAGCGAAGGATCCAAGGCCGGTCCGGAGCAGGAAACCTAGCCAGCATATTCGCACTGGCTGGATGCGGAAAACGTGTCTGGGATGGCGCCATGCATTGGCTGCCCCTGACGGTCATCGGTCTCATCGTCGCGCGTCTCCTCGCCCAGCTCGGGCTTGAGGCCCTCAACCGCGCGGAGGTGCGGCGCAACGCCGGCACCCAGCCCGCCGCGTTGACCGGCGTGATGGACGCCGCGACGTATGCGAAGTCCGTGGACTACACGCTCGCGAAGAGTCGCTTCGGCTCGCTCGAACTCATTTTCGACGTGGTCGTCCTGCTCGTGGTGCTCTTCAGCGGCCTGCTGCCGTGGCTCTGGGCCAAGTTCGACGCGATGGCACCGGGCGCGGCGTGGAGCGGTTCGCTGTTTCTCGTGGTCACGATGATTTTGCTCGGCCTGCCAGGCCTGCCGCTGGCGTGGTGGGCGCAGTTCCGGTTGGAGGCGCGTTTCGGCTTTAACCAGAGCACGCTCAAGCTGTGGGTCAGCGACCAGATCAAGTCCACGCTGCTCGGGCTGGTGATCGGTTTCCCTCTCGCGTGGGCGTTGCTGGCGCTCGTCGGGAAAATGGGCACGCATTGGTGGGTGTGGGGCTTCGGGCTGCTGTTCGGTTTCCAGCTGCTGATGCTCGTGCTCTACCCGAAGCTGATTCTGCCGCTCTTCAACAAACTCACGCCGCTGGCCGAGGGCGAGGTCCGCACGCGGCTGCTGGCCTTGTCGGACCGCACCGGCTTCCGCGCCAAGACGATCGAGGTGATGGACGGCTCGAAGCGCTCCGCGCACTCGAACGCCTTCTTCACCGGCTTCGGCCGGTTCCGGCGCATCGTGCTTTTCGACACGCTCATGAACCAGCTCGCGCAGGACGAGCTCGAGGCCGTGCTCGCGCATGAGATCGGACACTACCGTCGCGGCCACATCCCGCAGCGACTCGTGACGATGGCGATGCTGCAGCTCGGCGCCTTTGCGGCCATTGCGTGGCTGAGCCAAGCGCCGTGGTTCAACACCGCCTTCGGCCTGCCGGCGGGGGCGACGGCGGCGACGTTCCTGCTGTTCGGCCTGCTGGGCGGGCTGGCGACCTTCTGGTTTTCGCCCATCGGCAACTGGGTCTCGCGTAAGCACGAATACGAGGCCGACGCCTTCGCCCGCGAAGCGATGGGCGGACCGGCGCCGCTGTCGGGCGCGCTGCGCAAGCTTTCCCAGAAGAACCTCTCCAACCTCACGCCGCACCCGCTTTACAGCGCCGTCTATTACTCGCACCCCACGCTCGTGGAGCGCGAGCGGGCCTTGCAGGGTTGAGGCTGGCAGGGGAGCCACGGAGAAAGGCCGGAGGATTATTTTGCATAAATATCCCCGGCTCCGTTAACTCTGTTTCCTTCTGTGAAACCCACTACCCGTATGCGCTCCCTGTTCCTTTTTGTCGCGAGTCTCATTTCCGCGTTGGTCGCCCAAGCTGCGATCACGGTCGCCACCTACAATGTCGAGAACTACACGCTCGCGAACCGAATGGTGGACGGCGTCTATCGCGAGTCCTACCCGAAGCCCGAGAAGGAGCGGGTGGCGCTGACGCAAGTGGTCGGAGCCATCGCGCCCGATGTGCTCGCCGTGCAGGAGATGGGGACGAAGACCTATCTGGACGAGTTTCAACGCGAGCTGAAGGCCGCCGGGCACGATTACCCGCACACTGTGGTGCTCGACGGACCGGACCCGGACCGGCATGTCGCCGTGCTTTCGAAGGTGCCCTTCAAGGAAGTGAAACCCCACCCGGAAGTGGCCTACACGTATTTCGACCAACCCGCCAAGGTCCGGCGCGGCGTGCTCGAGGTGATCTTTGCGACCGACCAGGGCGACGTGTCGCTCTTTGTCGTCCACCTGAAGAGCAAATACACCGAGCGGAAGGATGATCCGGAATCCGCGTTGCAGCGGGCGCTGGAGGCCGAGGCGGTGCGCGACCTCGTGCTCACGCGTTTCCCTGATCCGGCGCAGGCAAAGTTTCTCGTCGTGGGCGATTGGAACGACACCCGCAGCACCCGGCCCGTGCGCGCGATGCAGAAGCGCGGCGAACTCGTGGTGGGCGAGCTGGTGCGCTCCGCGGATTCACGCGGACATCTCTGGACGCATTTCTTCCGGCGCGAGGACCAATACAGCCGCATTGACTACCTCATGGTTTCACCCGGCCTGAAACCGCTTGTGGCCGGCAACCGCGCGACGATCCACGATGGCTCCGGGGTGGTGGACGCCAGCGACCATCGTCCGGTCTGGTTGAAGCTGGATGTGCAGCCCAAGGCCGCCCGCTGATTATCCGGAACGCCGGTTGCGCAGTGTCATGATTCCGTTCGAGCACATCGTCCTCGTGGATTTCGAGAACGTGCCCGACGTGGATTTCGCCGGCATGGAGGGCAAGCCCGTGCGGGTGCTGCTGCTGATCGGTGCACGGCAGCGCCGGCTCGAACTCGCGCTGGTGCGGCAGATTCACCGGCTCAGCGGGCAGATCGAGCTCGTGGAGGTGGGCGCGACCGGGCGCAGTGCCTTCGATCTGGCGCTGGCCTACCACCTCGGCGTTGCCGCCAAGGAGCACCCGCAGGCGCAGTTTCATATCGTCTCGCAGGCGGAGGATTTCGAGCCGTTGCTCCGGCATCTCGCGTCGCGCGGCATGAATGTCACACGGCACGATTCTTTCCCGCTGCTTTATCTGCCGATTCCGGTGCGCCGGGATGCCCCGGTGGTGCGCTTGGACAGGCTGATCGAGCAGATTCGGCAGGGAGCCGTGCGCCCGCGCAAGCGGGCCACGCTGGAGCACGTGATCGCGACCTTCGACGGCAACAATCTCAGCAAGGAGCAGGTGCGGGTGTTGGTGGAGCAGCTGATTCGCCAGCGCGTGCTGCTGATCGATGACCGGGACAAGGTGGGTTATCCGTAAGCCCAGCTCATCGCGTCCTCCACCGGCGCTTCAGACTGATGGCGAGGGCGGATGCAGGATTGAGCGGGCGTCTACGCCAGATAGGATGGTGCCTCTGGTTACGGCGCGGCCGAGCAAGGTGCCGGCGGATGATAGCCCGCGGGGTTCGATCCCCCTCCGCGCCTCCAGAGCGGCTGCAGGCGGGAAGATCGGCGTCATTTTCGAGCATGGGCGCACCGTTCGCGCGACGATTGCCGGCATGGACTCGGCCAAGCAGCCGCAATTATTCTGCGCCACGGGGTGCTTTTTGGGTTGAATACACCAGATAAGCATAGGGCCGAAAGGACGTGTTTTGAGCGATGCTCAAAAAACTTAATATCATGGAGTTAGGCGACTTGACCCCGGTCGGTTGGCTTTGCCTTATGACACAGCCTCGTGCTGCTCGGGCGCAAGAACCGGCGGTCGCGGGGGCCACACACAACATAACGTCAAAGCAGTCAGGTAATACGAACATGATATCCCGAACCCTGAAACAGCTGATGCTCGTCACGGCCGCTCTCGCGGTCGTCTCTCAAGTCCACGCCCGTTCCTACGTGGTTGTTGGCAATGCCGGAAAACTCCCCGCCAAGATCGAAGCGGCGGTCACTGCTGCCGGAGGCACCATCACCCGGGTGTTGCCGCAGGTTGGCGTGGTGATCGTCGAGTCGTCGTCGCCGCAGTTTCGTGCCAGCCTCGGCAAAGTTGCCGGGCTCGATGCGGTGCTGCCCGATGCGCATTTCAAACCTGCTTTGCCGACGGTGATCGAAGGCCCCGCGGAGGACGCCGCGGCTCCGGCCAGCCACACTTCGCTCGTGACCGACAATCGGGCGCCCCTGCAATGGGGACTTGATGCGATCGATGTCGCCACCGCTTGGACCGCCGGCCACACCGGCGCCGGCGTGCGCGTGGCCGTGCTCGACAGTGGTGTCGCTTCCACGCACCTCGACATCGCCCCAAATCTGAACACCGCGCTCAGCACCTCCTTTGTGCCGGGCGAGGCCAACAACGTCACCGGAACCGGATTCAACCATGGCACCCATGTCGCTGGCATCATCGCGGCCGCGGTCAACGGGGTGGGCACCGTCGGCGTGGCACCCCATGCGGAGATTGTCGCCGTGAAGGTCCTGTCTGCCGTCACGGGCAGCGGTTCGTTTGGCGGCATCATCTCCGGGATCGTGTATGCGGCCGACATTGACGCCGACGTCATCAACATGAGCCTCGGTGGCTCGTTCCCGCGCAGCGGCTACATTGACGACAACGGCACCCCCGAGGATTTGAGTGACGATGTGAGGGTGGGAGCCAACGAGCTCGCCGCCCTCATCAACGCCACCGGCCGCGCCACCACCTACGCCTACCAGAAGGGCACGACGGTGATCGTGTCCGCGGGCAATGACGCCATCGATCGCGATCATGACGGCAGCTATTGGGTTGTTCCCGCCGATTGTCCGCACGTCATCACCGTCGCGGCCACGGCCCCTGTCGGCTGGGCGCTCGATCCGGCGAACGCGAACCTCGATCTGCCGGCCACCTATTCGAATTACGGTCAGTCGCGCATCAGCCTCTCCGCCCCGGGCGGCGATGCGGCCTATCCGGGCAACGACAACAGCACCGTGGCGGGCCTGCTGCGCCCCACCTGGGTGTTCGACATGGTCTTCGCCCCGAGCAACCGGGTCGGCGCGTCCAACTTCTACAGCTGGGCGGCGGGCACGAGCATGGCGGCGCCGCATGTCAGCGGCGTGGCGGCCATCATCATCGGTCGCAACGGCGGCAGCATGAAGCCCGCCGCGGTCGAGGCCGCGCTGCGGGCCACGGCCGACGATCTCGGCAAGCCGGGCAAGGATGATCACTACGGTGCCGGCCGCGTGAACGCCGGGCGAGCCGCGACAGAGTAAGCTTCGCCCGACAGTTGTCTGATTCTTCGCGCCGGCCTCCTGAGGGGCCGGCGCTTTTCATTTCTCAATCCCCCTCGATTGCTACGCCCTAGGATTGTTTGGGCTCTGCCTTCCGACGGCGGAAGGGGTGTTTGAACTGGGCCCAGTAGCCGCTCTCCACGGGGTGGCCCTCGATGCCGTAGCCGGAGGGCCACTGGTCCTTGGGCAGGTGGTGCGTGCCGAACATGCGGTCGAGAATCGGGAAGTGAACGGCGAAGTTCACGTCGATGGCCTCCTTCTCGATGCCGTGGTGCCAGTGGTGGAAGCGCGGCGTGACGAGGAATTTTTCGACCACAGGGAAGCGCCAGCCCACGTTGGCGTGGACGAAGGTGGCGTAGAGATAGACGACGAAGATGTAGGCGTTCATCGGACCGGGGCCGAACCCGAGCACGAACATGGGCAGCACGGTCAGGCTGCGGAGGGCCACAATCTCGAAGAAGTGCATCCGCGCGCCCGCCATCCAGTCCATCTCCTTCGCGGAATGGTGCACGGCATGAAACTGCCACAGCCAGGGCACGCGATGGAAGGCCCGGTGCACCCAGTATTGCACGACATCGGTCAGGAACATGATGGCGACGAACTGCACCGCGAAGGGCAGATCACCCACCCAGGCGCGGATGCCGGTCAGCGGGGCGAAGGCCAGGATCGAGCGCGCCGGGGCGAAGGTCAGGTAGGTGAGCACCTGCACGAGCAGGCTGCTAACGAGAAAGTAAAACAGGTCCTCGCGCCATTCGGTGCGGAAAACAGGCTGCTCCGTGCGATGGGCAAACATGCGCTCAATCGGAATGAAGAGCAGTCCGGTGAATATCATCCGCAGGACGAAGAAATCCAAACCGAAGTAGGCGACGGTCGGGTCGCCGACGACCGGTTGGGCCTGCGAGCCACCCAGGAGCACGGCGATCAGCGTCAGGGAGACACCGCTGAGGCCCAGGATTTTCCCGGGACGCAAAGCCAGACTCAGGGTCGAAAAAACAAAGGCGCTGACGAGGACAACGTGCAGGATCACCCGAAACCAAGGACCCGCGCGCAGACCGGCCAGTTCGGGCGTCGAAAAGGTGCCCGGTGCCAGCAGGGTCACGACCAAAGCGACTCCGGCGAGGCCGAGGCAGAATCCGAGCACCCCGCTGATCCAGCCGCTGCCGAACCGGCGCAGCGCCGCCGGGGCATCAAGTTCGGCACGAATCTCCTGGCGGACGCTCATAAGGGGCGGAGCCGATAAATCCGATTGGCGCCAGCCCGTCCAGCCCGGTGTGAGTCATCAACCGGCTGGATTGCGAAGTGGCGATTAGCGGCCCAGCTTTTCTCGCAGGTAGGGCGCGGTGGGACTGCGTTTCACCTGGGTGAGGCCGGCCAAGGGGCCCTGGTAGAGGATCTCGCCGCCGTGTGGGCCGCCGCCGGGACCGATTTCGAGGATCCAGTCGGCTTCGGCGAGGAGGTCGAGGTGGTGCTCGATGACGACGACCGTGTGCCCCTGGTCCACGAGGTTGTGCAGGACCTTGATGAGCTTCTCACAGTCGCTGAGGTGCAGACCGATGGTCGGTT
Source organism: uncultured Oleiharenicola sp. (assembly GCA_966252395.1). Taxonomy (GTDB): domain Bacteria; phylum Verrucomicrobiota; class Verrucomicrobiia; order Opitutales; family Opitutaceae; genus Lacunisphaera. Next base: position 12,657 of record CBINOW010000131.1, read on the forward strand.
CCTCCAGCAGGTAGAGGTTGCGCACGGCGATGCCGCGCGAGCGCTCCTGGTAGCTGGCGAGGCCCTTGGTGAGTTCGGTAACGAGCTTGAGGCGCTGGGCCTCGCCGCCGGAGAGCGTGGGGCTGCTCTGGCCGAGCGTGAGGTAGCCGAGGCCGCAGTCCACCATCAGACCGCAGACCTGCGAGAGCTGGGAGTGGAAGTCGAAGAAGGCGGCGGCCTCATCGAAGGTGAGCTGCAGCACCTGGCCGATATTTTTTCCTTTCCAGGTGATGTCGACCAGTTCGGGGCCGAAGCGCGAGCCGCCGCAGGCGTCGCAGGGCAGGTAGGAGTCGGCCATGAACGCCATCTCCAGCTTGATGCGGCCGGCGCCGGAGCAGGTCTCGCAGCGTCCGCCGGCGGTGTTGAAGGAGAAGCGCGAGGCGCTGTAGCCGCGCATCTTGGCCTCGGGCAGCGTGGCGAAGAACTGGCGGATGAGATCGAAGATACCGAGGTAGGTGGCGGGCGTGGAACGGGGCGTCTTACCGATGGGGGCCTGG
>CBINOW010000132.1:0-13105 GCA_966252395.1 uncultured Oleiharenicola sp.
TTTCGCGGCGCTGATCAAGGTGGTGGACCAGAGCGGCAAGAGAATCCTCGCGCAAAGCACGATAAGGACGCCAAGTTTGAAGGCCGTTCTTTGCGTGCTTGGCGTCCTTTGCGCGAGGCCATTGCTGAGAGCAAGATATCAAACCTCAGGCAACGCAGCCAACGCCACGGCGCAGGCCTTGTAGGCGGGTTGGCGGGAGTGGGGGTCGTAGGCGGGGAAGGTGAGCCGATTCACCTCCGGAAAGTGCATTGGCATGAAGACCTGGCCGGGCTGCACGATGGGTGTGACGACGGCGAGGGCCGAGATTTCACCGCGCCGCGAATGCACGGCGACCTTCTGTCCGGTGATGAGGCCGAGCGCGCCGGCGTCCGCCGGGTTGATCTCGATCCATGGCACGCTGGGCGCGAGTTTGCGGAGCACGGCGCTCTTGTCGGTGCGCGAGCCGGTGTGCCATTGCGCGGAGGAGCCGCGGCCGGTGTTGAGCAGGAAGGGATAGGCGGCGTCGGGCGGCTCCGGCAGCGGCACGGGCTCGTCGAAGAGGAACTTGGCACGACCGTCGGGGGTGTAGAATTTGCCGTCGGCGAAGAGCCGGCGCTCGGAGCGGCCAGGAGGAGGCTGGAGACCGGAGACTGGAGGCGGGACGGAGGAAATGCTTGATCCAGTCTCCGCGCTCCGGTCTCCGGTCTCCCGCGCCGCGGCGGCCTGATACGGCCACTGGATGCCGCCCTCGCGCTCGATGTGGGCGTGGTCGAGGATGCCGGTGAAGTCACAGGGCTGGCCGCGGGAAAGATTCTTGAGAATCTGGAACGCGGCGGCTGGGGAAACCCATTGCGCGAACATCGGGCCGCAGCCCCAGGCCTCGGCAACGAGGCGGAAGATGGCGAAGTCGCTGAGTGCGACGCCGGGCGCGCGGGCGACCTTGCGGGCGTAGCCGAGGCGCCGCTCGCTGTTGATGAATACGCCCTCCTTCTCGCCCCAGCCCGCGGCGGGCAGGAAGAGATCCGCCTGCTGTGCGGTCTCGGTCGTCGCATACATGTCCTGCACGACGAGGAAATCGAGCTTGTCGCGCAGGCGCGCGAATTTGTCCGAGTTGACCCAGGAGTGCGCCGTGTTGGTGGCGATGACCCACAGTGCGCGGATCTCGCCGGCCTCGACGGCGTCGAGAATCTTGTCGTAGGCGCGGCTGGCTTTTTCGGGGATGACGGCGGGATCGACGCCGAGGATGCCGGCGACGTGGTTGCGGTGCTCGGGCTTGCCGAAGTCGTAGCCGCCGATGAGCGAGGTGGCGTTGCCAAACAGGCGTGAACCCATGGCGTTGCACTGGCCGGTGATGGAGTTAGCGCCGGTGCCGGGCTGGCCGATCTGGCCGGTCATCAGCGCGAGGTTGATGATCGCCTGGGCGGTGCGTGTGGCCTGATGGCTCTGGTTGACGCCCATCGTCCACCAGTAGGAAACGCGCGCCCCCCGGTGGGTGATGAGATCGGCCGTGCGCTGGAAGTCGGCCGGTGAGAGTCCGGTCTCGGCGCAGACCCGCTCCGGAGTGAAGGCCGCCACGAAGCCGGCAAACTCGGCGAAGCCGGCGGTGTGCTCCGCGACGAACGCCGCGTCCACGGCGCCACGCTGGATGACCTCGCGGGCCAGACCGTAGAGCAGCGTGATGTCGGTCTTGGGCCGCGCCGGCAGGTGGAGCGTGGCCGCCATGGCGGTCTCGGTGCGGCGCGGGTCCACGACGATGATGGCGGGGTTGCGGCGGTTGCGCATCACGCGCTGCCACATGATCGGGTGGGCGATGCAGGGATTGGCGCCGACGAAAACCAGCACGTCGCTCTCCTCGAAGTCGGCGTAGGTGAATGGCGGTGCGTCGAAGCCGAAGGACTGCTTGTAGGCGACGTGCGAGGTCGCCATGCACTGGCGCGTGTTGCTGTCGAGATCGGCGATGCCGAGTCCGAACTTCGCGAGCGCCCCGAGCAGCGCCATCTCCTCCATCATGATCTGGCCCGTGCTGAGCACGGCGACGGCGCCCTTGCCGTGCTCGGCCTGGATGGATTGGAGGCGGTTAGTGAAGATGGTGAGCGCCTGCGTCCAGTCCACGGGTTGCAACCGGCCCTGCGCATCGCGCAGCAGCGGGGTCGTGGCGCGATCGGGCGCGGCAAGCGGCGTGAGCGCCTCCCAGCCCTTGGGGCAGGCCATGCCGAGGTTGACGGGGTAGTCGGGGTCGGGCGTGAGGTTGATGGCCTGGCCCTCGGCGTTGAGATGGATCTTGAGCGAGCAGCCGGTGCTGCAGAAGCCGCAGATGGCCTTGGCGGTGCCGGCGGGAGCAAGGCGTCCGGGGACCTTGCCGAGACCGAAATCTCCGGGGTGCTGGACGAGTTCGCTGGTCATCGGACCCGTGCGGGCGAGCAGAAGTTCCTCCAGGACGTTCATGGGTGGCTTCCTTGGGTGGGATCAGGCTGGCCCGGCATCTTGGGGGCGTCCACCGCGCGGAAGAAAAGGGAGCGCTCCATCAGTTCACCGGCGACGCAAAGCGCCAGCGCCGTCCATGCGGTTGGCGCCCGAGCGACCTGCAATGCCACCGCTAGCGGCAGCAGAATGCCGCCGAACAAAGCGAGCGCGAGACGCAGGGCGTTGACGGATTGCAAGGGCCCGGTGAGCAGGCGGGCGGTCTGACGGGCCGGAGAGTGGAGACCGTCGTCTTCCTCGTGCAATGCGGCGAGGGCCCGGGATTCGAAGGCGAGTTTCAGGATCGTGGCCGCCACCAGCGCAAAGCCGAGAGCGGTCGGGGCCCCGGGGACGGTCAGCGCCACGCCGAGTCCGAGCACGGCGGCGCTGCCGAAGAAACGCGGCGCGGTGTTGGCGAAGCGCCAGAAGACGCGCCGGGTGTCCACATAGATCATCACCGAGCAGAACAGCGCGATCACTCCGAGAGCGGCGGTGCCGCCGGTGAGGGCGGCCTGGCCCAGGGACGGAAGCGGCAACCAGCCCAGGCGTCCGGCCACCGCGGCCGTCACCAGCGGGAACCAGACGCCAAACAGGACGGCCTCGCGGCTGAACCAGGATTTCTTCAGCCCGAGGAAGACGCGCCAGGCGCGCAACGGCCGGCCGAGATGCAGGCCGGCGAGCGTGAGGCCTTGCGCGCCGGCGATCCAACCGGCGCTGGCGACGACCGGGCTGGCAAAATCGTGAATCACCTCAACCACGCCGCAACCCACGGCCATCGGCATCAACGTGAGCAGCGCGACCAGCGGCCAGTGGGGCGGCTGCGGCCGGAGCACGGCGGCGTCGGCGGCCCCGGTGCCCGCTGGCACGGTGCGCTTCGTGAGGTAACGCGTGGTCGGCAGCGTGTAGGAAGGATCCGGCGCGCAGGCGAGGAAGTCGGCGTTGGGCGTGCGCCGATCGGAGACCGGGGAAACACTGACCTTGGTGATCCGGATGGCATGCGTCGGGCACGCCTGCACGCAGGCCGGGGCCTCGCCGGCGCCGAGCCGCTGCTGGCACATGTCGCACTTCCGCACGATGCCGAGGCGGTCGTTATATTTCGGCACGTCGTAGGGGCATTTCAGGATGCAATACTGGCAGCCGATGCACTGGTCATCGAGGTGGCGAACGATGCCGGTGACGGGATCCTTTTCGTAGGCGAGCACCGGACAGCCGTTGAGACAGCCCGGGTCGGCGCAGTGATGGCAGGCGGTCGTGATCGTCTGCTGGTAGGGCGCCGCGCGCGAACCCCCGCTGATGGAGCCGACGTCGCGCCAGGCCTCGGTGTCGTCGAGACCGTTGAGCGAGTGGCAGGCCGTGACGCAGGCCTTGCAGCCGGTGCAGGCGTCGAGATCCACCTCGAAGGCGTATTGTTCGCCCGGGCCGGGGGCGGTGAGGGGGATGAGTTGGGCGCTGAGAGCGGAGCGCGAAGTGCCGGCCGTGTATTGGTCGTGGGCGACGCTGGCGCGCGCCACCGGCGTCTGCAGACGGCCCTGCTCGGCGAGGAGTTCCTCGACCAGGGCGAGCAGGGGCGGCTGGTTGCGCGGGGCGACCATGCTCAGTAAACGTCGCGGGCGTAGCGCTTGGCGGCCTTCAGGGCGTGCACATAGGCGGCGGCTTGATCGGCGGTCTTGCCCCCGGCCTTCTCGATCACCTGGTGCAGCGCGAGGTCCACGTCCTTGGCCATGCGCGAGGCGTCGCCGCAGACGTAGAAGTGTGCGCCGGCTTCGAGCCAGGCCCAGAGTTCGGCGGCGTTCTCCAGCATGCGGGTCTGGACGTAGATCTTCTCGGCCTGGTCGCGGGAGAACGCGAGGTCGAGGCGGTGCAGGGTGCCGGCGGTCTGCATGGCGGCGAGTTCGTCGCGGTAAAGGAAATCGCTGGCGGCCTTCTGGTCGCCGAAGAACAGCCAGTTCTTGCCGCGCGCACCGGAGGCGCGACGCTCCTCGAGGAAAGCGCGGAACGGGGCGATGCCGGTGCCGGGACCGACCATGATCATGGGCGCATTGCCATCGGCGGGCGGACGGAAGGCCTTGTTCGAGTGCACGAACACGCCGACCTTGCCCGCGGCGAGGCCGCGCTCGGCGAGGAAGGTCGAGCACACGCCCTTGCGCGCGCGACCATCCTTGTCGTAGCGGACCGCGCCCACCGTGAGGTGGACCTGACCGGGGTGCGCCTTGGACGATGAGGAGATTGAATAGAGGCGCGGCTGGAGTTTCTTCAGCTTCGCGACGAAGTCGGCCGGCGAGGGTTTGGCCGGGGCGGCGAGGAGGACGTCGATGACGTGGTGGAAAGCTGTGGGAGCGACCTTGGTCGCGACATCAGCGGGACCAGTCGCGAGCGAGCTCGTTCCCACAGGAATCAGCAGCGCCAGCAACTCCGGCGAAGGCTTCCCGAGTTCGAAGCACTCGGTGAGCGCGCGGCGCAGCGGCATCTCGCCGGCGGGGGTGGAGACGGCTTCCTCGCCGTCGCAGCCGAGGGCGGCGAGAACATCGTTCACGAGTGAAGGGCAGTTCTGCGGCATCACGCCGAGGGCGTCACCGGCTTCATACACGAGACCGGAGCCCTCGAGGGAGAATTCGACGTGGTTGACCTCTTTGGCGGAGCCCGGGCCGTTCAGGTTGCGGACCGTGAGGACGGAGGCGGGGAAGGGATTCTTCTTGGAGTAACCTTCCGTGGTTTCTGTAGCCGGGCTCGGTGAGCCCGGTCCGGGGCCAGCGACCCCGGTTGCAGCCGAACCGAATGAATTCAGTGCGGTATCCATCCACTTCGTGAACGGGGCGTCGTAATCGAGATCGCAGTCGGTGCGGGGCGTGGTGCGGTTGGCGCCGAGTTTTTCGAGCCAGGCGTCGAGATCCTTGCCGCACTGGCAGAACTGGGCGTAGTTCGTGTCGCCGAGCGCGCAGACGGAGAAACGGACGGAAGCGAGCGGCGTGCCGGTGGCGTCCATAAGCGCGGTGTGCAGGGCCTTGGCGTTGTCGGGCGGCTCGCCGTCACCGTAGGTGCTGGTGATGACGAGGAGGTTCTTCTCGTTGGCGAGCTTCGCGAGGTCGGTCTGGACCATGTCGAGAACGGTCGGGGCGAAGCCGCGCTTGCCGGCCTCCTTGGCGACCTTCTTGGCCAGGCCCTCGGCGGTGCCGGTTTGGGAGCCGAAGAGAATCGTCAACGGCGCGAGCGCTTGGGCGGGGGCGGCGGCAACCGGCGCGCCGGCAGATCGTGAGAAGACGCCGGCGAGGAAGCCGTTGAGCCACGAGCGCTGCTCGGGTGAGAAGGGAGCGCTGTCGGGAATGAGGGGGACCGGATTCACAGAGGGAGAACGATTAAGATTAGGAGAATGAGAACGATCAGGAGCTGAGCATTTCCTGGATTTCCTTCACGCTGTGGCGGCGGGTCCACTGCACGAAGGTTTCGCCGGCGGTGCACCGGTTGCGGTAGGTTAGGAGGATCTTTTCGACGAGCGCGGGCATCTCGTCGGCGGCGACGCCGCGGAAGATGTCGCGGGCGATGCCCTGTTCCTGGTCCATGCCGCCGCCTAGGACGACGTGGTAGCCCTCGCGGCCGTCGGTGAGCTTGGTGGCGATGGCGCCGACGTCGCCGCAGTAGTGCTGGGCGCAGGAGTGGTTGCAGCCGGTGAAGTGGATGTTGACCGCCTGGTCGAGGCCGGGGTCGCGCTTACGGAGGTGGGCCATCGTCGCCCGGGCGTGGCCCTTGGTGTCGGCGGCGGCGTATTTGCAGCCCTTGCTGCCGGTGCAGGCGATGACACAGCCGGCGGCGGTGTGGGCCTCGGTGAAGAACCCGAGCGAGTTGGCGGCGCGTGCGAGGGTGGCCGCGTAGGCGTCGGGCACATGCGGGACGATCACGCTCTGCCAGACGGTGAGGCGCAGCTCGCCGGTGCCGTAATTATCAGCGAGGTCGGCGAGGCGGTGCATCTGCTTCGCGTTCATGCGTCCGACGGGCACGCCGATGCCCACGTAGTTGTGGCCGGGCTGGCTCTGCTTGTAGATGCCGAGGTGGCCGTGCTTGAGCACGGGCTTGCGCGGTTCGGCGCAGCCGCGCGGGGCGTAAACCAGCGGGAAGGCGAGTTTCTTCTGGGTTTCTTCGAGGAACTTCGGGAAGCCGCCCCACTTCTCGAGCAGATACTTGAGGCGGGCCTTCTTGCGGTCGGTGCGGTCGCCGTGCTCGCGGAAGACGCGAACCATGGCCGCGGCGACGGGCACGAGCTCGGCGGGCTTGAGCAGGAGACCGGTGTCGCGGGCGAAATCCTTGTGGCCGGTGATGCCGCCGACCTCGCAGCGGAAGTAGATCCCGGGGGTGATGGTCTGGGGTCCGCGAGCCGGAGTCTGGGCCAGAGTCTGCTCGGTCACGCGGACGGCGAAGAAGCCGATGTCGTTGGTGTCAACCGCGGCGGAGATGGAGCCGCCCGAGTCGAAGGCGATGTTGAACTTGCGGGGCAGGCCGTAGAGGTCGCGGTGGTTGAGGATGTAGTGGTGGAGGCCGTGCGCGTAGGGGCGGACATCAATCAGTTCGTCGCGGTCAAAGCCGCTCGTGGGCGTGGCGGTGATGTTGCGGATGTTGTCGGCCCCGGAGCCGCGGGCGGTGAGTCCGAGTTCCTGCACGCGGGTGAGCGCGCGCACGATCGAGCGCGGCTTCAGCTCGCGCATCTGGAGATTGGCGCGGGTGGTGATGTCGGTGCAGCCGTTGCCGATTTCGTCCACGAGGCCCGCGAGGCCGCGGAGTTGGTGGGAGCTGATTTCGCCGGCCGGGATGCGCAGGCGCATCATGAAGCTGTCCTGCGCCGGGGCGACGTAGAAGAGACCGTGAAACTTGAAGCGGAAGGTGTCGGCCTCGTCGGGGAACTTGTCGGCGTTGGCGTGGGCGACCATTTTTTCCCAGACATCGAGACCGTTCTGCTCGTGCTTCCAGCGTTCGGGCTTGGAGAGTTCGGCGAGCGGCGTGCCGAAGACGTTTTCCTCGGACCCTTCGACTCCGCTCAGGGCAGGCGGTGCGGCGAGGTTGCCGGTGACGGCGGCGCCGGGGGCGCCGGTGAGCTGGCCGGCGGCGTTGGCGCCGACGTAGGCATACTGGCCGCTGGCGAGGACACCGGCCATGAAGCCCTGCAGATATTCCTTCTGGTCGTTGGAGAAGCTGCCGGGTGCGGCGGGAGACTGGGCGGGAGAGGTGTTCATTTCCGCAGGAAAAATTGAAGCAGGTTCAGGGCTGCGAGGGCGGCGGCGAGGAGCTGCCAGAAAAGGAGGGGATTGCGCTCGAGCAGCGGCGTGTCGGGCGCGAAGAAGGGCTCGACCTTGTCGGGGTGCAGCAGGTCATAGCCGAGCTGGGAGTAGTTCTGGTAACGGCGCGACGGATCGGCGGCCACGGCGCGCAGGAGGATGGCCTCCAGCCACTCGGGCAGTGCGGTGTTGAGCCGTAGCGGGCGACGCGGGGTGCCGAAGCGCGGGTTCTGGAAGCGCTCGATCTCGCCGTAGGGGTAGGCGCGGGTGGCGGCCTCGAAGAGCGTGACCCCGATGCCAAAGATCTCGGTGCGCTCGGAATGCGGCGCGCCTTGGAAACGCTCCGGGGCGATGTAGCTGGGCGTGCCTGCGCGCGAGGGCGGGGCAAACAGCGGGGCGACGCTGCCGAAGTCGAGCAGGAGAAACTCGGCGGCGATGCCGCGCTTGAGGACGAGGATGTTCTCGGGCTTCAGGTCGCCGTGCACGAGATCGTGCGCGAGCAGGAACTGCGCGGCCTCGGTGAGGAAGCGGCCGAGGGCGATGACCTCCTCGGCGGCGAGCGGCCGGTCCTTGAGGCATTCGCGCAGCGTGGGCGCGGCAAAATACTCCAGGCTGTAGCAGGAGACGGGATCACCGGCGGGGATTTCCACGGCCGGGAACCACGGCGACTGGAGCCGGCGGGCCTGGGCGATCTCCGTGCTGAAAAGGGCGCGCAGGCGCTCGTCGTGCCGGGCGTCGCTGGGGGCGAACTTGAGGACGCGATTCGCTCCGTCGGCCAGCCGGCGGGCGAGCCAGACGCGCGAGTCGGGGTCGAGCGGCTTGAGCAGGGTGTGGCCGGCGCATTCCTGGCTGGCGTGCAGGGTTTCCGGCACATGCAGCGCGGGCAGGGTGGCGGCACCGGCGGCGGCCCGTGCGTTCACGATGTCAATCACAAGGGCCGTGGCGTCGTCGTCGGGCGTCTCGACGGCACGCACGAGCGTGGTGGCGTCGCCATGGCGTCCGAGTTGGGCGACCATCCGTTCACGGGTCAGCGGCCGGGTGATGCCGTCGGTGCAGATCACCACGCGGTCGCTCGCGGCGAGCCGCCAGCTGAAGAGGTGCGGGGCGACGTTCGCCTCGAGGCCCAGGCCGTGCGTGATGACGTGCGCGTTGCCCGGGCCGGCGAGGACATGTTTCTCGGAGAGCGGGCGCAGTTCGCCACCGCGCAGGAGGAACACCTCGGTGTCGCCAAGGTTGACGCCCCACATCATGTCGCCGGTGATCGCGACCGCGGCGAGGGTGCAGGCCAGGGCGCCCTCGGAACCGTAGCGATGCACGGCCTCCTCGCAGAGCTGGCGGTTGACCTGCTGGGTGAACTCAAGCAAGGCCCGCTCGATGCTCCAGGTGGAGGGACGGGTTTCGAAGTTGTCCACCAGCCGACGGGTGGCGCGGATGGCGGCCTCGCCACCGGCGCGCGCGCTGCCCACGCCGTCGGCGACCGCCGCGACCAGCACGTCGCCGTATTCACGGTGGGCGCACGCGTCGTCCGAGCGCGCGCGGCCGGTGCCGGGAACCGAGTAGGAGGTGACGTGGAGTCCCATGGTCAGATGCGGGCCTGGGCGGTGGCACCCCAGGTGGTGCGCCAGCGTTTCTTGACGAGGTAGAGGCCGGAGAGGGCCGCGAGGCTGAGGCCGGCGAAGAGCAGGATGCCGGTCACGTAGTTGCCGGTGTGTTCCTTGGAAGCACCGAAGAGCATGCCGAGGATGAAGCCGCCGATGCCGCCGCCGCAGCCGACGAGGCCGGTCATGACGCTGATGTCCTTGGCGAAGCGCTGGGGCAGGAGCTGGAAGACCGAGCCGTTGCACATGCCGAAGGCGCCGGAAGCCACGAAAAAGGCCGCGCCGCAGGCCCAGAGATTGTGGGCGAAGGCCGCCAGCACGAGGGCCAGCAGGGCGATCGAGAAGAACACGCCGAGCGCGCGGATGCCGCCGAGGCGGTCCGCGAGCGCGCCGCCGGCCGGGCGGCCGATGGCTCCGACCAGCGTGCAGAACGCCGCCATCTCGCCGGCCTGCACGGGGCTGAGGCCGAACTCGTCGCGGAAGTAGATGGCGAAGGCCGTGGCGAGACCGACGAAGCCGCCGAAACTGATCGTGTAGAAGAAGCAGAACCAGTGGGCGTCGCGCTCACGGAGGAGGCTGACGTAGTCGGAGAGTTTCTTCTTCTTGAACTGCCCCGGGGGCTCCTTGGAAAAGATGACGTAGAGCGCGAAGGCGAGGAGCAGGGGGACCAGCGCGGCGCCGAAGACCGCCTGCCAGCCCCAGGCGGCGGCGATGCGCGGCGCGAGCAGGTGATCAATCACGACGCCGACGTTGCCGGCGCCCGCGAGGCCGAGCACGACGCCCTGCATGTGGGGCGGATACCAGCGGCCGGACTGCGGCAGCGCGACCGCGAAGCTGGCGCCCGCGAGACCGAGCACGAGGCCGAGCAGGAGAGCCTGGTTGAGCGAGGACAGGCCGGCCTGCCAGGCGACGGCGAGACCGAGCATCACCACGATCTGCGCGGCAATGCCTGTCGTCTTCGTGCCAATGCGGTCCACGAGGAGGCTGAGCACGATGCGCAGGAAGGCGCCGGCGAGGATGGGCGTGGAGACCATGAGGAATTTTTGCTGGGCGTTGAGTCCCAGGGAGGGAGCGATCAGCGAGCCGAGCGCGCCGAGGATCGTCCACACCATGAAGCTGACGTCGAAATAGAGGAAACTGGTGAGCAGGGTCGGCCAGTGACCGTTGCTGCGGAGTTCGCGCCATTTCATGCGGAGCAGGCCGAACCGGCGGTTGCGCGACCGAGAGGAGCCTCGGAGCGGTTGATGGGAAAGTGAGCGGTCATGAGCGCCTGCCTATCAGCGCGCGACATGCCAGATTCAGGCTTTTACGAATGAATGAGTCTCAAAGAATTCATGGCATGGATTAAAACGGCTCATGCTAATACTTCCCTCAACCACTGTGGTTAAAGAGAGATGGATGCTCTAAGTATCGCGAGCTTAGCGGTCTGAGTCGTCATCTGACGCGCGGTGAGCTCAATCGAGGCGCGACGACATCAGTCACTTGCATGAGACAGGAGCCCGTGCCGGACCTGATCCGGGAAACGCGGGTGGACCAGAAAAAAGCCGGCGACTGGGTGAGTCGCCGGCTGGGCTAGAACAGGGGCTCAGAGATTCAGCGTCAGCTGCATGTAGAAGTAGTTCGCGTCGGTGGAGCCGACGTTGGCGAGCGACTGCTTGATGTAGTCGCCGCGGAAGTAGCGCGAGACGGCGGCCTCGACCTGGGCGTAGGGCTTGAAGGTCCACGCGGCGATCAGGTCCACCTCGGTGCCGAGATTCTTGCTGTAGCTCGGATTAATGCGGTAACCGAGACCGCTGCCGACGGCGGCGGTGGTGAAATTACGCGGCCCGCCGGCGACGTTATACCAGAAGTCGGAAGTGCGATCGAGCTGCTGGAAGTGAACCTCGGCGGCGAGGCTGATGTTGCTGCGCGGTTTCGCGGAGAGCACCAGCCGCACATCGTGCAGGTTCTGCAGGCTGTTGAGGTCCATGTAGCCGTAGTGCAGGTGTGTCGTCGCGAACAGATTCTGAAAGGTCTGGCTGGAGAGATCGGCGGAATTCTTGTCACCCGAAGCATAGCTGTAGAGCAGCCCGATGCGGGGCTGCCAGGAGTGCTCGGTCCAAGTGTAGCCGCCTTGGAGCACCGTGGCCCAGGCGTCCTGATCGAGGCGCGGCGCCGCGAGCGCGGCGGCGACGGTGGCCGCCGGTGCGACGGCGGTGCGGTCGCCGAACTGATGCATCAGCTCAACGCCGTAGTCCCAGTTGCCGTAGGCGAGCGGCTTGGAGCGGATGCGGACGGCGGCGGTGGTGAGGTCCTGCGCACCCGGGAAGCGGAACGGCGCGGAGATGCCCGAACAGTTGTCGGTCGCGATGCCGCGGGCGACGCTGCGGTTGTAGAGGTAGGCCTCGACGGTCTCGTTCTTCGCGAGCGTGGGGAAGTTGAAGTAGAGGCCCGAGAACACGTCCTGCGAGTTGGCTTGGTTGAAGTTGTTGTTGTCGTTGTAGACGAGTCCGCCAGTGAAGGCGTCCACGCCGAAATATTTGTTCTGCCAGCGGACCTTCACGGCATCGAAGGTGCGGGCGTTGTTGTTCCAGCGCAGGTGGCCGAGCAGGCGCTGGTCGCCGTAGACGAGTTCCTGGCGGCCGATCTTCAACGAGAGGGGAAACTCCTTGTGATTGCCGATGAAGACGTAGGCCTGGTGCAGATCAATCGGGCCGTCACGCTCGGCGAGGCCCTGGCCGGCGGCGGTGGGCACGAAGCGCTCGTCACTGTAGGTGTAGCTCGAGCGGCCCTCGACGAGGAAGTTCCACCATTTGCCGGTGTAACCGACGCGCGGCATCACGCGGAGCAGGTGATAGGCGTTGTTGTTGTCGTCCTGCGGGCGGAGCGAAAAGTCCCAGTTCGAGCCGGCGTCGGTGAAGCCGGCGTCGTCCTTGGCCTCGAAGCGGTAGCGAACATTGACGGCAATGTCCCAGGCGCTGGCATAGACATTGTCGGCGCGCAGCTGTTCGTTGACGAAGCCGGGGAACGGCCGCGCGGGCGGCGGCGGCGTGTATTGGGCATGGAGCGCAGGGAGCGAAACGCTCGCGAGCGCGAGAAGTGCGAGGAGCCCTTTCGACAAGCTCAGGGCAGAGCGCTTCGCGAAACGCGGGAAGGAGGCGGCGGAGGAGTTCATGGTGCGGTGTTCGGTGTGGCGATAGGTCAGGCGGGAGTGAGCGCGTTGATGAGGCGCGAGAAATGGGAACGGTTGGCGGGTTTGCCCGTGGAGGGCGGGGGCGGGCTGCCGACGGAGCCGGCACGCGCAGGGCGGTGATGCGAGCGCTCGTTGAGGAAGCCGATGAGCTCCTCGCGGAGGCGGTAATATTCGGGGTCCTCGAGCAGCTGCTTGCGGTTGCGGGGGCGAGGAAACTTCACCTCGAGGATTTCGCCGATGGTGGCGGCCGGGCCGCTCGTCATCATGACGACGCGGTCGGAGAGGAAGATGGCCTCGTCCACGTCGTGCGTGACCATGAGCGCGGTTTTGCGGTCCTTCTGCCAGAGGTCGATGAGCACCTGCTGGAGCTCGACGCGGGTGAGCGAGTCGAGCATGCCGAAGGGTTCGTCAAGCAGGAGCATCTTGGGCGAGAGCGCGAAGGCACGGGCGATGCCGCAGCGCTGCCGCATGCCCTGCGAGAGTTCGGAGGGTTTCTTGTGCATGGCGTCACCGAGACCGACGACGGTGAGGTAATACTCGACGATCTGGCGGCGCTCCTCGGCGGAGGCGGTGTAGTAAACCTGATCCACGCCGAGCATGTAGTTCTCGAACGCCGTGAGCCACTGCAGCAGGCA
>CBINOW010000133.1:0-13049 GCA_966252395.1 uncultured Oleiharenicola sp.
ACGCCTGCGGGCCGCGCTGGGGTTGGGGGCCTTTCTTGCGGCGGGCCTTGCTCCTGCGTGGCGGTGAATGAGTCGGCCTCGCTGGTGCTCGGCCCTCCGGAGTTCTCGATCACCCCCGGCTTGCTTGAGAAGCGAACATACCTCTAGCTCTCTTCCCACATGAAAAAAGCGCTGATCACCGGCATTACCGGACAGGATGGATCCTACCTTGCGGAGCTGCTGCTGAGCAAAGGCTACGAGGTGCACGGCATCATCCGTCGGGCCTCGACGTTTAACACGAGCCGGATCGACCACCTTTACCGCGACCCGCATGTCAACGGCGTGAAGCTTTTCCTGCACTACGGCGACCTCGCCGACTCGGTGCAGATGGTGAAGCTGCTCTACGAGCTCCAGCCCGACGAGATCTACAACCTCGGTGCGCAGTCGCATGTCCGTGTGTCGTTCGACATCCCGGAATACACCGGTGACGTCGTCGGCCTCGGCGCCGTGCGCATCCTCGAGGCCATCCGCGAGGCCGGACTCGTGAAGAAGTGCCGGTTCTACCAGGCCTCCTCCTCGGAAATGTTCGGCAAGGTCCAGGAGGTGCCGCAGGTGGAGACGACGCCGTTCTGGCCGCGCTCGCCCTACGGCTGCGCCAAGATGTATGCGCACTGGCTCACGGTTAACTATCGGGAGAGCTACAACCTGCACGCCTCCTCGGGCATCCTTTTCAACCACGAGAGCCCGCGTCGCGGCGAGACCTTCGTGACCCGCAAGATCACCCGTGCGGCCACCCGCATCAAACTCGGCCTGCAGGAGTCGCTCTACATGGGCAACCTCGACGCCAAGCGCGACTGGGGCTACGCCAAGGAATACGTGGAGATGATGTGGGTGATGCTCCAGCAGGACAAACCCGACGACTACGTGGTCGCCACGAACGAGACGCACACGGTGAAGGAGTTCATCGTGGAGACCTTCAGCCTGCTGGGGCTCGACTGGGATAAGCACGTCAAATACGACGCCCGCTACGAGCGCCCCGCCGAGGTGGAGCTGCTGATCGGCAATCCGGCCAAGGCCAAGCGCCAGCTCGGCTGGGAACCGAAGGTGCGTTTCAAGGAGCTCGTCAAGATCATGACCGAGGCCGACCTTGAACTCGCCAAACGCGAAGCCCAGATCGCGAGCCTGCCCGAGCCGACGAAATCGCCCTTCGCGTGAAACTGTTCATTGCAGGACACAACGGCATGGTCGGCGGCGCGCTCGTGCGCCGCTTCCAGACCGAACCGGGCGTGCAGCTCGTCTTGCGCAGCCGCCGGGAGCTCGACCTCACCAGCCAGGCCGCGGTGCACGCCATGCTCGCGGCCGAGAAGCCCGATGTCGTCATCATGGCCGCGGCCAAGGTCGGCGGCATCCATGCCAACAACACCTACCCGGCGGACTTCGGCTACGACAACCTCGTCATCGCCACCAACACGATCCACGGCGCCTTCGCCGCGGGCGTGAAGCGTTTCCTCTTCCTCGGCAGCTCCTGCATCTACCCGAAGCTCGCCCCGCAGCCGATGCCGGAGTCGTGTCTGCTTACCGGCCCGCTTGAGCCGACCAACGAGGCCTACGCCATCGCCAAGATCGCCGGGCTCAAGCTCTGCGAGTATTACCGCAAGCAGCACGGCGTGCTCTACCACTCGGCGATGCCGACCAACCTTTACGGCCCGGGCGACAATTACCACCTGCAGAACTCGCACGTCCTGCCGGCGCTGATCCGCAAGTTTCACGAGGCGAAGCAGGCCGGACGGCCCGAGGTCGTGGCCTGGGGCACGGGCTCGCCGAAACGCGAGTTCCTCCACGTGGACGACCTGGCCGACGCCTGTGCCTTCCTCCTGCGCATGGGTAATCCGCCCGATCTGCTCAACATCGGCACCGGCACCGACGTCACGATCCGGGAACTCACCGAGCTGGTGGCCGAGGTCACCGGCTTCACGGGGAAGATCGTCTGGGACAGCTCCAAGCCCGACGGCACGCCGCGCAAGCTGATGGATGTGTCCAAGCTCACGGCTCTCGGCTGGCAGGCGAAGACCGCCTTGCGCGATGGCGTGCGCCTGACCTACGCCAGCTTCCTCGCCGAACTGCGCGCCGGCTCGCTCAGGAGTTAGCCGATCGGCCACCCCGCGCCGCCGAGCGCGGCGTTGACGTGTCGCGGTGGATTGTGCAGCCTGTCCCGGTCATCAGTCACCTCCGGTTACGCACACACTCCAACCCATAGTCCTATGTCCACCGATACGCCTCCTCCCGCTCCGGCTTCCCAGAAGGAAGACACCACCGTCGCATTGCTGGCCTACATCACCATCATCGGCTTCATCATTGCGATCATCATGCACGGTAACAAAAAGACGGCTCTGGGCGCTTTCCACCTGCGCCAGGCGCTCGGCCTCTTCATCACCGGTTTCGTGGGTGGCATCGTGTTGGCGATCATCCCGGTCATCGGTTGGGCCCTGCTTCCTTTCTTCTACCTGACCATCGTCATCTTCGCGGTCCTCGGCATCGTGGCCGCCGTGGGTGGCAAGCAGAAGCCCTTGCCCGTGCTCGGGGCGAAGTATGCCGAGTGGTTCTCGGGCGCCTTCGCCTGATCCGATTTCACCTTCCAACCAAAGCCGCCCACCCGGGGCGGCTTTTTTTACGCCCGGTTCCGACCGACTTTCCGCTTGCGGCGTCCCGCCGGGTGCCAAGGGTGGGGCCGTCCATGATCGCACCCGAGACATTTTCCCACCTCGAAAACATAAAGAAGCGCGCCGGCTACTTATGGAGGTTTCTTTGACGTCGAACAGAAGCAGCGCGAGATAGAGGCGATGGAGGGCCAGATGGGCGATCCGACCTTCTGGGACAGCAACGAACGCGCCCAGAAGCACATCGCCAAGCTCAACGGCCTCAAGAAAACCATCGGAGGCCTCGTGGCCTTCAACAAGAAGCTCGATGACGCCGCCGTAATGATCGAGCTGATCGAGATGGCGAGCCCGGCCGAGCAGGAGGCTTCCGGGAAGGAGCTCAACGCGACCGTCACCGCGATGGTCGCCGAGCTCGACCAAATCGAGATCGCCTCCTTCCTCACCGGCCAGTTCGACCGCAACAACGCCATTTTCAGCATCCAGGCCGGCGCGGGCGGCACCGAGTCCAACGACTGGGCCGACATCCTCTTCCGCATGTATTCGCGCTGGTGCGAGCGCCGCGGCTTCGAGGTTGAGCTGATGGATGTCCAGCCGGGCGACCAGGCCGGCATCTCCAAGGCCACGATCCTGATCAAGGGTGAGAACGCCTACGGCTACGCCAAGGCCGAGCGCGGCGTCCACCGCCTCGTGCGCATCAGCCCCTTCGACGCCAACAAGCGCCGGCACACCTCCTTTTGCGCGGTGGACGTCGTCGCCGAGATCAACGAGGAGATCAACATCGAGGTGCCCGACAGCGACATCCGCATCGACGTTTACCGCTCCTCCGGCAAGGGCGGCCAGGGCGTCAACACGACCGACTCCGCCGTGCGCATCACCCACATTCCGACCGGCGTGGTGGTGGTGTGCCAAAACGAGCGCTCGCAGATCAAGAACAAGGCCTCGGCCATGAACGTCCTCAAAGCCCGCCTCTACGAGCGCAAGCTCGACGAGCAGCGCAGCGAGATGGAGAAGTTCTACGGTGAGAAGGGCGAGATCGGCTTCGGTTCCCAGATCCGCAGCTATGTGCTCCAGCCCTACCAGATGGTGAAGGACCTGCGCACCGGCGTGAGCACCAGCGACACCCAGGGGGTGCTCGACGGCGACCTCGACCGCTTCATCACCGGCTGGCTCCGCGCCGGCTGCCCGCGCCACCGCAACAAGGACATCCAGATCGACGACGAGTAAGAAGGGCACAGCGGATGCGAAAGACCCCGGCACAGTTTGTGTTTCCGCCCCCGCCGCCTTACTTTCGCTGAAGCCATGTCCGCTCTCGCCTACGACACCCTCCGGTCCGCCTTCGCCTCGCAACCGCTGTTCGAGGACAAGACCTGGCAGCTCTCGCCCGAGGCGTGGCCGCTGACCGCGGAGCAGGTCAGGGAACTGGAGCAGATCGGCACGGCGTGCCTGGAGTTTCACCAGGCGTTGGAAACGCTCTACCTGCGCTCCGCCGCGGGGAAGAACCTCCTCCGCAACAAGCCGCTGCTCGCGCCCTGGGTGGCGCAGTATCTCGACCGCGGCAAGCCGCCCGAGCTGACCTACCACGCCCGCGACGCCCGCAACCGCGGTGCCTTCCCGACGGTGCTCCGCCCGGATCTGCTGCTCACGGACGACGGATTCGCCCTCACGGAACTCGACTCCGTGCCCGGCGGCATCGGGCTCACGGCCTTCCTGAACCGGCTGTATTCCGAGCGGAGTGAGGGCACCCCGCCTCCAATAGATGCAGTCTCAGGCAATGGAGGCGGGGTGCCCTCACCCCGCTGGTCTGAAGACGCGATCCTCGGGTCCGCCGACGCGATGATCGAGAACTTCCACCAATCGCTGACCGGGCTGCGGCCGGACATGCGCAATCCGCTCATCGCGATCTTGGTGAGCGACGAGGCGGCGACCTACCGGCCGGAGATGCAGTGGCTGGCCGAACAGCTCCAATTGCGCGGCCACCGGGTATTTTGCATGCGGCCCGAGGATGTTTTCCCGCTGGGCGGGGAACTGTTCTTCGACGTGGAGGGCACGCCCGAGAAGATCGACATCCTCTACCGCTTCTTCGAACTCTTCGACTGGGCAAACATCCGCGTCCGGGCCGACATTCTCGAGGCCTGGCAAAGCGGCGCGGTGGCGATCGCCCCGCCGATGCGCCACTTCCAGGAGGAGAAGCTCGCGCTGGCGTTGTTTCATCATCACTTGTTGCGCGAGTTCTGGGCGGAGTCGGTCAGCGGTCGTTCGCTCAAGCTCCTGCAAAAACTCATCCCGCGTTCGTGGATCATGGACCCGGCGCCGTTGCCGCCGGGCGCCGTGCTCGATGGTCCGACCATCGGCGGGCGTATGCCCAACGATTGGCGCGACCTCGCGACCGCGTCGCAGAAGGAGCGCGACCTCATCATCAAGATCAGCGGCTTTCACGAGACGGCGTGGGGCGCCCGCAGTGTCGTGCTCGGCAGCGATTGCTCGCGCGAGGAGTGGCAGGCGGGCGTCGAGCAGGCGCTGAAACTCGCGCCCACCAACCTGCACGTCCTGCAGGAATACCGGAAGCCGAAGCGCGTCACGCACCCGGTGTTCCGCGCCGATGCGACCGGGGTGCCCACGCCGCGGGACGAGGCGGGACGCCTCCGGCTCTGCCCGTATTACTTTGTGGTGGGCGGGCAGGCCCGCCTGTCCGGCGCCCTCGCGACCTTTTGTCCGCCCGACAAGAAGATCATCCACGGCATGACCGATGCAGCCTTGCTCCCGTGCAGGGTTTCCCCCTTAACGTGAGACGTGCGAAAAATCGCCCTGCTCAAGAGGCTTAATTCAACCGTAAGAACAGGCCTGCTGGCCGGCGCGTTCGTGGCGGCGGCACCGGTTCCGGGGCAGGACACGCCCGATCTGAGCCGCATCATGAGTCGCGCCGAGGTAGGCGATGTCGAGGCGCTGAACGCGCTGGGCAATGCGCACGCCAACGGCAGCAGTGGTTTGAAGCAGGATTACGCCGAGGCTTTCAAGTGGTATCGCCGGGCGGCCGACAAAGGGTTTGCGCCCGCGCAGTTCAACGTGGCGCTGGCCTACGAACTGGGCCGCGGCGTGGCGACGGACGACAAGCAGGCCTTCAAGTTTTACCTCGCGGCGGCGGAGCAGGGGTTTGCGCCCGCGCAGTTCAACGTCGGCAACATGTATGCCGCCGGGCGCGGGGTGGGGCGGGATTACTTCGAGGCCAACCTCTGGTTCAAGCAGGCCGCGGACAGCGGCGTCGTTGAAGCCCAGTTCAACCTCGGCTTCGCCTACGAGTCCGGCAACGGCGTCAAGAAGGACGACGCGCAGGCGGCCCGCTGGTATCGGCAGGCGGCCGAGCGCGGCTATGCCCGCGCGCAATACAACTACGCCCTGCTGCTGGAGGACGGGCGCGGCGTGGGCCGCGATCTCGCGGCCGCGGCGGCACTCTACCGGGCGGCGGCCGAGCAGAATTTCGCGCCGGCGCAGGTGAACTACGGGCTCATGCTTTCGGAAGGCCGCCCCGGTCTGGCTGCCGACCCCGTCCAAGCTTTCGTCTGGTTGAGCCGCGCGGTCCAAAACGGCGCCAGCCCCGAGGCCCGCGATGCGCTTGCCCGCAACCTCAGTGCCGAACAGCTGGCCGCGGCGAATCGAAGCCTGAGCGGTGCTTCCGCGGCTCTGGCGGTGGTGGCTTCCGTGCGCCCGGCCTCGGTTTCGTCGCGCGAGGAGACTGCCGCTTCCGGCACCCTGGTGGAGCAGTTGCGGGAACAAAGCCGCCGCCTGGCCGCCCGGGTCGAGGCCCTCACCGCCGAAAAGGATACCGCCGAGCGGCAGGCCGCCGTGTTGGGCGCGCAGATCCGCGACCTGCAGCAGGACCTGCAGCAGGCGCGGGCTGCGGGCGCCGGCGCTGCGCCGGAAAAGGACGGCCAGAATCCGGCCAGACCTTCGGCGTCGGGCCCGGGTGAATCCGCGCAAGCCGCCGGCACCCTAGCCAGTTTGCAGCGTGACAACGCGCGGCTCAACGACGAGGTCAAGCGCTCCACCCGGGAATTACTCGCGCTCAACAGCCAGTTGCGCACGTTGCGTGCCCAGTTGGAGGGCGGGTCGGCCACGCCGACGGTCGCGGGGGGAGACTCCGCCGAGTTGGAGAAGCTGGCCGCCGAGGTCCGCGCCGCCCGCGAAGCGGCGGCAAAATTGGAGGCCGACAACCGCCGGCTGAGCGCCCGCCTCGCGGAACTCGAGGCCGCACGCAAACCGGTTTCCGCTCCTGACAATCAGGCGACGGCGCAACTGCAACAGCAGGTTCGCACCCTGCTCGCCGAGAAAACCGATCTGGAGCAGTGGTCGCAGTCTTTGGAGAAAACGCTCAATGAAAAATCCGCCGTCGCCACCTCGCTGGAAGCGGCGCTGGGCGAGCAGAAGCAGCGTCAGACCGCCTTGGAGCGTCAGGTGGCGGAGTTGGCCCAGACCCGCACGGACCTGCAGGAGCAGCTGGCCAAGGTCCGCGCCGACACCACCAATGCCGCCTCGTTGCGCGACTCGCTGGTGCAGGCGAACTCACGCATTGCGGACTTGCAGCGCGATCTGGATGCGGCGCGTCAGCAGGGGCAGACCGGCACGGGCACTGCTGATTTGCGGCGTCAGTTGGCGGAAGCCAACGAGGCGCTGGAGAAGAGTGGTGCCGCGGTGGCGGAACTGACCGCCGCCAACGACCGCCTTGAGCAGGATCTTGCCACCGCGAAACGCGGGGCGACCGAGTCCGGTGCCCTGCGAGATGAACTGGCCAAGTTGCGGCAGGGGACGGCCGAGGCGGTGCGCGTCCGTGAGGAGAACGACCGGCTCAAGCAGGAACTCGCCGCGGCCGGCCCACTGCAGACCAAGCAAGACCAGCTGGCCCGCGACAACGAGCGTCTGAGCGCGGCGCTGGACACGAGCCGGCGCGAACTGACCCAGGCCCGCGAGCGGTTGGCAGGAATGGAAAAGCAGCTGGCCGATACGCTGACCATCAGCACCCGGGGCGGCGACGACAGCCGCCGGATCCAATCTGAACTCACCGAGGCCAACCGCAGCCTGGAGAAGCTCACCGCCACGGTGGGCGAACTGACCACCGAGAACCAGAAACTGGAGCAGGATCTCGAGAACGCCCAGAAGTCGGCCGCCGCCGCGCTCGCCGCCCAGTCGCAGGCCGTGAGCGCCGCGAATCCCGATGCCTTCCGCATGGAGATCAGCACGCTGCAGGCGCGCCTCAAGGAGATCGAGGCGCAGGCCGAGGAGGAGCGGACGAATGCCGCGCGCGAGATCAGCACGCTGGCGGGCCAGCTCCAGCGGACGCGCGAGACCAACCGTTCACTGACCGAGGCCAACCGCGCCCTCGTCTCGGCCAAGGAAAGCGACACCGCGAGCGTGCGAGATGAAGTGGCGCAACTGCAGTTGCGCATTCGCGAGCTGACGGCCGCATCCGAGGAGTCCCGCCGTCAGTCACAGCAGCTTACGGCCGACCTGAGGACGCTGGCCGCGGAGCGTGACGGATTGCGTTCACAGCTGGTTGACGCGCAGAAAGTGGCAACCGTGCTGCCCGGGCTGGCCGATGAAAAGTCGGCCCTGCAGGAGCGGCTCGAGGCCGTGGGCGGACAACTGGTGCAGTTGCAGCGGGAGCATGCCGAGATGGAGAAGGCCAATGCCGAGCTGACCCAGCAGGCGGCGGCCGGCCGCCAAGCCGCCGAGAAAGCCGAGACGGAACTGGCGGCCCTCCAGTCGCGGGTGGCGGAGGCGGATCGCGCGTACGAGGCGCATACGACCACCGTGGCCGAGCTGACCCAGGCTAACTCCCGTCTCGAACAGGAGCGCGAGGACATGCGCCGGCTCGTCGAGTCCTATCGGGCCGACATCGCGCGACTCACGCAGGTCGCCCGCACCGCGGAACAGCTAAAGGTCGACGCCGAACGCAGCAGCCAGCAGAACGTGGATGCCGTGACTGCGCAGCTGGCCCAGCTCCGTCGCGAACTGGAGGCAGCCCGGGCAAATCAGGCGCGTCAGGCCGAGGCCTATTCCGCCCAGGAACGCGAGCGCAGTGCCGCCATCGCGCAGCTGCGCACCGAAAACGCCGCGCTCGCGGCCCGGCTTAATCAAGCCCAAGGCACACTTGACCAGATCGCCGCGGCGGCCCGGCTGGGCACGCCTGCGTCCACCATCGCCTCGGGCGGCACGCCGGTGGTGCGAACGGCACCGAGCGCGGCGGCGGAGGTTCGCTTCCACACCGTTGCCGAGGGTGATTCGCTTTCCCGTATCAGCCTGCGCTATTACGGCACGCCCAACCGCTGGCAGGAAATCTTCCAGGCCAATCGCGACGTGCTTCAGGGCAGCAGCGCGCTGCGCATCGGCATGCAGCTGCGGATTCCGTGACCAAAGGGTAGGGCGAATCCTCCGGATGAGCCGATTTCCGATCGCTGCTCGTCGGGACGACTCGCCCTGCCATCAAACAAAAAAGGCGCGCCGGTGGGGCGCGCCTTGAAATGCTGGGTGGGTCGGTTCGACTCAGGCGAAGGCCGTGGTCTGCTCGGCCACGGGAACGCCGGAGGCGCCCTGCTTGGCCAGCAGGCTGAAGAAGTTATCGCGGCGTTCGCGGGCGACCTTCACGTCCTTCGTGCCGAGGGAGCGACGGATGCGCTCCTTGGTGAAGGGGGTCGGGTAAACCGTGTAGTGGAGAAACCACGTCCCGTTGTTGTTCCACAGGTGGTGGTTTGGGTTCGCTTCGCTGATGCGAAGGGAGGCGAGGGTGAGGAGGTTGGCAGACATGATGCGTGAGCGGTTAGCTGTTTTTGGTTAATCGTTCGCGCATCAGGGTTATTCCGGAAAAACGAACGCCGCCTGAGGGCATCAGGCGGCGTTTCGCTTTTTAGGAGGAGTTTTTTGTTAGAGCGTTTTACCGCTCTCACATCCGGGTGACTTGCGTCACTCGAAACCACCGTAACCACTCCTAGGCTCGGTTGGCAGAACCGGTCTTTCGGCCGATCCTTTCCTGATGCAGCGCTGAAAGTGCGAACCGTAGCGTTTGAGTCCAGAATTTTTTTAAGAAATTTTCGGTTGCACCTTAACTAGGGGCTAAACAGCACGCCTCCAGTGGAATAGGCACAGATCAGGACTTGGGTTTATCTTGAGCATGCGACTCAAGAATATGCTCCTTGAGCAGGTCCCGGCCGAAGTCCCCGCGGAAGTCCCTCCAGGTCGTGTGGATGTGATTCGCGCCGTTTTGGGTGTTGTCATATTCGATGACGAAGTCGGGGCTGTGAATCCGGTAATAATGAGCGTCACCGCGCTCGAGGCCGCCGGCCCACGCGAAGTGGAGGTTGTTCCAACCGCGGTCGCCGATCTTCTGGAGTTCGGCGGCGGCGAGCTCCGGCCGGAGGCGTCCGGCATAGACCTCGACCAAGGCCCGCAGTTGCGCCTGTTGGGCGGGCGTCATTTTTTCGTAGGAAAGGCCGGTGGGTGCGGCGAGTTTCGCCTGACGGTCGTTGCCGGTGAGGATGTCCGCGGGCGCCTGCGTGGCGATGAGCGCGATCCGGCGTTGTTCGTCGCTGAGTGATTTCACGAGCGCGCGGCCGAGATCCTCCTCGGGCGCGAGGGCGCGTCGCCCCTTTTGCGCATGCTCGACCCGCACCTCGGCGGGATTCGAACCGAAGAACATCGGCGTGACCGAGACCTTGGTGCCGTCGGCAATGAGGAAGTTCACCGACAGGTGGTGGCCCTCGATGCGCCAGCCCCAGGTGCCGTGGTCGTCTGGTGTGCCGAAGACCGTGAAATAATACAGCCCGCGGTCGCGCCGGGCGGCGCCTTCCATGGTGAAGAGCACGTCTTCCAGCGCGATGATCGCGTCGCTCGTGAGCAGGCCGCGCTGGCTGAGGCCGGCGGCGACGAGGTTGCGCGCGAGCTGGCGTTGCGCGGGATTCATTTCCTTGAGCGGAAGTCCGTTCCGGGCCTTCGGCACAAAGTGCCAGTTCTCCCGCTCGGCGTCGGAGAGCGCATAGGTGGCGACCGCACGCTGCGGAGCCTCCAGCGATTTCAGCCAGGCGGTGGCGGCCGTGGCCATCTCCTCGCCGGGTGAACGGTTGTCGTGGGCCAGGGCAGACAGGAACGAAACCAGCAATAGCGTGGCGAGCCGGGTGGGGTGGGGCATGGCCTAGAACTACCTGAAAGCGGGCGGGGCGCAAGCGAAGGGCTTGGGTCTTGCGGGTGGCCATGTCGCGTGCCAAACGGGGATATGAGATTTGCGCCGTTGATCGCCGGTTTCGCCGCCTTGGGTTTCAGCTTCGGTTTCGTGGCGACGGCGGTCGCCCAGCGGCCGCGTTTCAATCCACAGGGCGATTACGCCTATGATCTGGCGGCGACGGAATGCGTGGCCGTGAAGGTTGAACTGCAGCCCGATGGCTTTGCCTGGCCGGAGGAGGCCCAACCCGGCGACACGGCGTTCTTGCAGATCAGCGTGCAGGCGGAGGCAGGGGATGCGCCGGAGATTACGGCCACACGCGGCAGTGTTTCGGTGCGACAGGTTTTTGAGGCCGGCTCGCGCGGCCGGCGTTTTCTGGATGTGAGTCCGTTGCTTTCCGCCGTTGGCGGGCGCGTGGGGCTGAGCGGTCGGGGCGTTGCCTGGCAGACGGGAACCGCCCGTTTGTTTTTCTACCAGAACACCCCGCTCACCGGCCGGCGGGTGCTGGTGCTTGCGCCCCATCCCGACGATGCCGAGATCGCCGCCTTCGGCCTGTATCGGCAAACGGGGGCGGATGTCATCACGGTGACCGCGGGCGATGCCGGCGGGGAAAATTTTGTGACGCTGTTCACCGAGCCGGCGGAGCATTTCCGGGTGAAGGGCTGGATCCGCACCTGGGACAGCATCAGCGTGCCCTTCTACGGCGGAGTCTATCCCGGCAAGGCGCGCAATCTCGGCTACTACGACGGCATCCTGAAGCAGCTGCAGGCCGAACCGGAGAAGGCCCGGCCTCCGCTCATGGCGAAGCTGGATTCCCCCGGTTACTACCGCAGCCTGAACGTGGACGAACTTTTGCGGACGCGACCCTTCAAGGGCACCTGGCAGGCGCTGGTGGACGACCTCGTATGGGAGCTTAAACGCGTGAAACCCGACGTGATCGCGGCGCCGCATCCGATGCTCGACGCGCACCCGGACCATCAGTTCACCACGATCGCACTGATCGAGGCGCTGGCGAAGTGGGACGGCCGGTGCGAGTTGCTTCTCTACACCAACCATGCCTTGGAGAACGAAGCCTGGCCGCTGGGCGATCGCGACGTGATGAGCGGGCTGCCGCCTTCCAGCCGCGCGGGGTTGTTTTTCACCCGGCTGCGCTCGCTGCCGCTCTCGCCCTTGGATCAGAAGCTGAAGTTGGTGGCGCTCGAAGCCATGCACGACCTGCGCGCCTTCGACCTGCGCGACGGCACGCCGCCCGTGAGCGACGACGTGCGCGCTTCCTGGAAGAACTACGATTACTACCGCCGCGGCCCGCGGCCCAACGAGCTGTTCTTCGTCGTCACCCGGGAGGACGCGTTCCGCCTGCGCGAGTCCTTCCTCGCCAAGCCCTGAGGCGGCGCCGCCTCACCGTGCTATGCCCGTATGTGCGGACGCTACACTTTCCAGCAGATTGACGCGCTGAAACGGCTGATCGAGAGCCTCACCGGGGAGACTTACGATCAGTTCATGGCGCGCTACAATGTCGCCCCGACCCAGCTCAACCCGGTCGTCCGGACTGACCGCTCCGGCAAACGGACGCTGACCCGGATGCGGTGGGGGCTGGCCCCGCTGCGTCCGACCGGCGCGAAGACGGAAGCGGTGCACTTCAACGCCCGTTCCGAGGAGGTGATGGCGAAGCCCACTTTCCGGACCGCGGCCCAGCGGCGCCGTTGTGCGGTGCCCGCCGACGGTTTCTTCGAGTGGAAACGCTGCGATGAAAAGCACCGTCAGCCGCACCTGATCTCGCTCCGGGACCGTCAGCCGTTCTTCATCGCCGGCCTCTACGATGAGGCCACCGCCGTGCAGCCCGAAGCCTACACACTGCTGACCTGCGGTGCGAACCGGTTAATGACGGACATCCATCATCGCATGCCGGTGATTCTGGCAGGCGAGGGATTGGCGCGCTGGCTTGATCCCGCGCCCTTGGATGAAGGGGAAATGGGCCGGCTGTGCGTGCCCTTCGCGGACAATCGCATGCAAGCGTGGCCGGTGGGTGAGGTCGTCAACAGCGCACGCCACGACACGCCCGACTGCGTGGTGCCCGTGGCGTCATTTTCCTCGCCGCAGGGTGCCTTTGATTTTTAGGGCGGGGGCCGGCGGCCATGATTTGCTCCGCCGGCTGGGCGCTGTGGTTCAGCCCCAGACCGGACCGGGCATGGCCAGGTGGGCGGTTTCGC
>CBINOW010000134.1:0-13038 GCA_966252395.1 uncultured Oleiharenicola sp.
GGCCTTCGACACATTGCGACGGTGGGTCAGGAAATCACTGATCGGGTCTGTCATGGATGGATGTTGTTCGGGTGGGTGGCCGCGCGGGTCATATCCGACCCCCGTGGGCCAAAAGGGATTACCAGGAGGACTTGGTGACGCCGGGGATCTTGCCGGCGAGCGCGAGCTCGCGGAGCGTGATGCGGGAAACGCCGAAGCGGCGGTTGAAACCGCGCGGGCGGCCGCTGAGCGAGCAGCGGTTGCGGATGCGGACCTTGGAGGAGTTGCGCGGAAGCTTGGCCAGCTTCTTCTGGGCGGCGAAGAACTCCTCGTCGGTGGTCGCCGGATTGGCGAGAACGGCCTTCAGCTCGGCGCGCTTGGCGGCGTGCTTCTCGACGAGGCGGATGCGCTTCTTGTTGCGTTCGATGGACGAAGTTTTCGGCATGGTCGGAAGGAGTTTAGGCGGCGGAAGTCTTGGCGGGGGCGGCGGTCTCGGTGCGGCGGAACGGCATGCCGAGGAGCTTGAGGAGCTCGCGCGCCTCGTCGTCGGTCTCGGCCGAGGTCACGAGGGTGATGTCGAGACCCATGGCGCGCTTGTTGTTCTCCACAACGATCTCGGGGAAGATGGTGAAGTCGGTGACACCGATGGTGTAGTTGCCCTGGCCGTCGAGCTTGTTCGGCACGCCGCGGAAGTCGCGGATGGTGGGGAGGGCCACGGCGAGCAGGCGCACGAGGAAGTGCCACATGTTTTCACCACGAAGGGTGACGTGGCAGCCGGTGACCTGGTTGGGCTTCAGCTTGAAGTTGGCGATCGCGCGCTTCGTGCGGTTGAGCACGGGCTTCTGACCGGCGATGAGGCCGATGTCGCGAGCGGTGTCGGCGATTTGGTTCTTGTCGGCCTCGGCGCCGATGCCGGTGTTGATGACGATCTTCTCGAGCTTGGGAACCTGGTGCTTGTTCTTGTAGCCGCGCGAGGCGATCAGCGCCGGGACGACGGTCTCGACGTAGTGTTTCTGAAGGGGTGCGAGTTGTTTGCTCATGGTGCTAACCGGATTTCCGACCCGGATGCGTTGTTGGTTTTAAGTGGTGGGACTCCCCTCGCCTCTTCAGGCCTTGGCCGGAGCAGCGGCCTTCTTGGCGCGCTTGGACTGCTCGTAGCGGGACAGGAGCATGAGGTTGGACACGTGAACGGTGCCCTCACGCTCGGCGATCTTGCCCTGGGGGTTTTCCTGGGACTTCTTGAGGTGGCGCTTGATCATGGCCACGCCCTCGACGACGGCACGGTTCTGGTTGGCGCGGATTTCAAGGACCTTGCCCTGCTTGCCCTTCTGGGAGCCGGCAATGACGACGACTTGGTCGTTCTTCTTGATGTGGAATTTTTGGGCCATGTTAGAGGACCTCCGGGGCGAGCGAAATGATCTTCATGTAGTTCTTGGCGCGGAGCTCGCGGGCGACGGGGCCGAAGATGCGGGTGCCCTTCGGATTGCCGTCCTCGCCAATGATAACGACGGCGTTGCTGTCGAAACGGAGGTAGCTGCCGTCGGCACGACGGAGCGGCGCCTTGGTGCGGACGATGACGGCCTTGTGGACCTCACCCTTCTTCACGGTGGCGTCGGTGCTGCTCTCCTTGATGTTGATGGTGATGATGTCACCGACATGCGCAGTCCGGGTGTTCTGCCCGATGCGGCCGATCATGGAGGCGCGGCGGGCGCCGGTGTTGTCGGCGATGTCGAGGATGGAACGCATCTGGATCATGGTGGTATCTCCTTGTGCGGGTTAGGCCTTGGCGGCGGTGGCCTTGGTGGTCTTGGTCGGGACGGCTTCGGCGACGTCCTTTTCGGAAATCGCGGCGGCGGCGCCCACGGCAGCCTCGACGACGCGGATCACGCGCCAACGCTTCAGGCGGCTGATCGGACGGGTCTCCATGACCTCGATCTTGTCGCCAACCTTGGTCTCGTTCTTCTCGTCGTGGACGTGAAGGACTGTCTTGCGGTTGATGACCTTGTGGTAAAGCGGGTGCGGCGTCTTGTAAGGGACGGTGACCTTGACGGACTTGTCGCCCATCTTGGAGCTGACGAAGCCGATGACGGTCTTGCGGGCGTTGTGGCGGACGTGAGTGGACATGTTGGTGAGCGGTTAGCGCCGGACGCCTCAGGCGGCCTTCGTGGTTTTCTTCTGCTTGAGGATGGTCTCAAGGCGCGCGATGTCCTTGCGGTAGGCGCGCAGCAGGTGAGGCTTCTCAACCTGGCCGGTGTTCTTGCGCAGGCGGAGCTGGAGGAGCTGCTCGCGGGTCTCGCGGAGCTTGGTGGTGATCTCGGCGGGCGAGAGTTCGCGGATTTCCTTGGAAGTCATGTGGGCGTATCTCCGGTTGATTAGCTGGCGACACCTTCGCGCTGGATGAAACGGCAGCGGAACGGGAGTTTGGCGTCGGCGAGGCGAAAGGCCTCCTTGGCGATGGTGGCGGGCACACCGGCGAGTTCGAAGAGGACGGCACCGGGCTTGATGACGGCGACGTAGAATTCGACCGGGCCCTTGCCCTGGCCCATGCGCACCTCGGCGGGTTTCTTGGTGACGGGCTTGTGGGGGAACACGCGGATCCAGAGCTTGCCCTTGCGCTTGAGGTGGCGGGCGATGGTGACGCGGGCGGCCTCGATCTGCTGGCCGGTCATGGGACCGCGAGAGAGCGACTGGAGGCCGAATTCACCGAAGGCGAGGGTGTTGCCGCGCTTGGCATTGCCAGCGCGCGAGCCTTTCATCGACTTGCGGTATTTGGTGCGGGAGGGAGCGAGAGCCATGGGAAGGTGCCCGGCGTTTTTGCGTCAGGCGGAGATAATGTCTGAGTTGCTTAGTTGGATTCGTCTTTCTTGCAGATCCAGCACTTGACGCCGATCTTGCCCCAGACGGTCTGGGCCTCGGCGAAGCCGTAATCGATGTTCTCGCGCAGGGTGTGCAGCGGGATGCGGCCCTGACGCTGCCATTCGCGGCGAGCGATGTCCGCGCCGCCGAGGCGGCCGGAACACTGGATCTTGATGCCGTCGATGCCGAGGGCCATCGCGGTCTGGATGGACTTCTTGATGGCGCGGCGGAAGGCGATGCGGCGCTCGAGCTGGAGCGCGACGCTCTCGGCCACGAGCTGGGCCTCGATCTCGGGCTTCTTCACTTCCTGGATGTCGAGGAGGACTTCCTTGCCGGTGAGTTTGCCGAGCTGGACCTTCATGTTCTCCACTTCCTGGCCCTTCTTGCCGATGACAATGCCGGGGCGGGCGGTGAAGATCTTGACGCGGACGCGATTGCCGGCGCGCTCGATGAAGATGCGCGGCACGGAGGCCTGCTTGAGCTTCTCCATCAGCGTGGAGCGGATGACCTGGTCCTCGTGGAGGAGCTTGGCGAAATCCTTCTTGCGGGCAAACCAGCGAGACTGCCAGTTGCGACGGACGGCGAGGCGGAAGCCTGTGGGGTTGGTCTTTTGTCCCATGGTGAGTGTTAGTTGGATTTGCCGTCGGTGAGGACGATGCGGAGGTGCGACATGCGCTTGACGCGCGGCTTGGCCGAACCCTTGGCGCCGGCCTTGAAGCGCTTCAGCACGGGACCGGGACCGACGAGGGCGCGGCTGACGGTGAGCGCATCGGCGGCGAGGCTGTTGTTGTTCTCGGCGTTGGCCACGGCGCTCTTGAGCGTCTTGGCGAGCAGGCGGGCCGACTTGCGCGGGATGAGCGCGAGCAGGTCGAGGGCCTCGGGCACCGAGCGGCCCTGGATTTCGTTCGCGACCTCGCGCACCTTGCGGGGCGACATGCGGACGTTGCGGGTAAGAGCTTGAATTTCCATTGTAGTATTCCGGTTGGACCGCGGCCTCAGATTTCCTTGCGGGTCATGCCGCCGTGCGCCTTGAAGATGCGCGTCGGGGCGAACTCGCCGAGCTTGTGCCCGACCATGTTCTCCGTGACGTAAACGGCGATGTGCGCCTTGCCGTTGTGGACGCTGATGGTGTGGCCCACGAACTCGGGCGTGATGGTCGAGCGCCGGCTCCAGGTCTGGATGGGCTTGCGCGCGCCGCCGGCCTTGGCCGCCTTCTGGATCTTTTCCAGGAGGTGGTAGTCGACGAAGAAACCTTTCTTGATGGAACGTGCCATGGTGCGGAGTCGTTGAGATTACTTCTTGCCGCGCGGCGGACGGCCGTTGTGGCGAACGAGGATGAGGGAGTTGGAGGGCTTGGAGCGGCGACGCGTCGGGAAGCCCTTGGCGAGCTGGCCCCACGGCGACACGAGGTGCTGGCGACCGCCACCACCCTTCGACTTGCCCTGACCACCACCGTTGGGGTGATCGATGGGGTTCATGGCCATACCGCGGACGCGCGGACGGCGGCCGAGCCAGCGATTGCGGCCGGCCTTGCCGAGCTTGCGGCTGGCATGTTCACCGTTGCCGACCTCACCGATGGTGGCGCGGCAGCGGGGATTCACGAGACGGGTCTCGCCAGAGGCCAGGCGGATCTGAGCGAAGCCGTTCTCAACGGCGACCAACTCGACGGAGACACCGGCGGAGCGGGCGATCTGGGCACCACGGCCCGGGATCAGCTCGACGGCGTGCAGGCGGGTGGCCGGCGGGATGACCTCAAGCGGGAAGCTGTTGCCCGGGCGGAAGTCATTGGAGTCGGTCTTCATCGCCGCGTAGATGGAGTCGCCCACCTTCAGACCCTTGGGGGCGAGGATGTAGGCCTTCTCACCATCAGCGTAAGCCAAGAGCGCGAGCAGTGCGCTGCGGTTGGGATCGTATTCGATCGCCTGAACCTTGGCGGGCATGTCGAGCTTGGAACGCTTGAAGTCGATGATGCGGTAAAGTTTCTTGTGACCGCCGCCGCGACGGCGCGACGTGAGACGGCCGTAAACGTTGCGGCCGCCGGTGCGGTTCTTGTTCTCGACGAGGGAGCGCTCGGGGCGCTTGTCGGTGATCTCGGCCGGACGGTTCAGGGTGGTGAACCGCAAGGCGGGCGTGAGGGGGCGGAAGGATTTGAGAGCCATGATGGGTTGTCTCCGGGTGCGATCAGGCGGTGAGCTCGATCTTGTCGCCGGCCTTCAGCGTGACGATGGCACGCTTGCTGTCGGACTTGGTGATCGGGCGGCCCTGGCGGGAGCGCTTCGGCTTGCCCTTGCGGTTCTGGATGTTCACGCGCGTGACGGTGACCTTGAAGGTCTGCTCGACGGCTTCGCGCACGGTGAACTTGGTCGCCTCGGGATACACCTCGAAGGTGTATTGTCCGTAGTTGGACGAGAGCTTGTTCGACTTCTCGGTCAGGCGGATGGTTTTGAGAATCTTGTCGGCGTTGATCATGACTGGCCTCCGTTGGCGCGGGCGATGATGGTCTCGAGGGCCTTGCTGGACACGACGATCTTGCCGTATTGGACGAGATCGAGGGTGTTGAGCTTGGCGGCCTCCTGCAGGGTGACGCGGGCGAGGTTACGCGCAGCGCGGTTGGCCTCGGCGGTGAAAGGGGCGTCCACGATCAGCACCTTGCCCTTGGGGGCGATGCGGCTGATGACGGTGTTCATGCCCTTGGTCTTGGCGTCCTTGGCGACGAAGGACTCGATGACGCTGACGTCACCGGCCGTGGCGCGGTCGAACAGGGCGCGGCTGAAGGCGAGGGCCTTCACCTTGCCGTTGATCTTCTTGGAATAGTCGCGGGGCTTGGGACCGAACACGACACCACCGCCGGACCAAAGCGGGGAGCGCGAGGAACCGGCGCGGGCGCGGCCCGTGCCCTTCTGGTTCCACGGCTTCTTGCCGCCGCCGCGGACTTCGCCGCGAGTCTTGGTGGAGTGCGTGCCAAGGCGGGCGTTGGCCTTGTGGGCCACGACGACTTCCTTGACGGCTTGGACACCCTTGTTGCCCTCGAAAACCGGAAGGTTGAACTCCTGCTCGGAGCTCTTCGAGGCGTCTGATGTGAAGACAGTAAGTTTCATGTGCGGTCAGTCTCCGGGTTAGGCTTTCTTGGCTTTCTTGCCGGAACGGATGATGACATCGTCGCCGTTGGCACCGGGGATGGCGCCCTTGACGAGGATGAGGTTTTTGTCAGCGAGAACCTTCACGACGCGCAGGTTCTGCACGGTGCGGTTGTTGCTGCCCATGTGGCCGGGCATGGCCTGGTTCTTCCAGGAGCGGCCCGGGGTCTGGCGCATGCCGATGGAGCCGATGCGGCGGTGGAACATGGAGCCGTGCGCGGCGGGACCGCCGGCGGCACCGTGCTTCTTCACGACGCCCTGGAAACCCTTGCCCTTGGAGACGCCGAGCACGTCGACGATCTGGCCTTCGGCGAAGACCGCAACGGTGATGACGTCGCCGGCCTTGCCCTTGTAGGCCTCGGTCAGGCGGACCTCGTTGAGCACGCGGGGCGTGATCTCAACGCCGGCCTTCTTGGCGTGGGTGGCCTCGGCCTTGGAGGCGTTCTTCGCCTTCTGGGAACCGAAGCCGAGCTGGACGGCATTGTAACCGTCGTTCTCGACGGTCTTGACCTGGACGACCGGGCAGGGGCCGGCTTCGACCACGGTGACGGGCACGAGCACGTTCTGTGCGTCGTAGACCTGCGTCATGCCGATTTTCTTACCTAGGAGTGTAGCGATCATTGGGCTAAGCGGTAGGTGGCGCGGGGCGCCGTTTGGTTTAGACCTACTTTAGCAAGGGCCGGGGTGAGCCGGCTGGCTGCTAAGCTGGTATGTGGATTAAAAGTTTAGACGTTGATGGTGATGTCGACGCCGGAGGGAAGGTTGAGCTTCTTGAGTTCGTCCACCGTCTGGGCGGTGGGCTCGAGAATGTCGATGAGGCGCTTGTGGGTGCGGGACTCGAACTGCTCCATCGACTTCTTGTCGACGTGCGGGGAGCGGTTGACCGAAAGCTTCTCGATGCGGGTCGGCAGCGGGATGGGACCCGAGACGCGCGCGCCGGAGCGCTTGGCGGTCTCGACGATTTCCGAGGCCGACTGGTCGATGACGCGATAGTCGAAGCCTTGGAGTTTGATGCGAATGCGTTGGCCTTTCATGGCGATATAAAGAACGGAGGTTGGGAGAAGTTAGGTGCGAGCGGGGCCCTTGGCGTTGGATTCAACGATCTTGGCCAGCTGCGAGTTCGGGACCTGGGCGAAGTGCGACGGCGTGATGCCGGCGCTGGCGCGGCCCTTGGAGAGGGAGCGGATGTCGGTGACGTAGCCGAAGAGCAGTTCGAGCGGGACGTGCGCACTGATGATGCAGGCACCGGCCTTGTTATCCATGCCCTGGATCTGACCGCGGCGACGGTTGATGTCGCCCATCAGGTCGCCCTGATACTCCTCAGGGGTGGTCACCTCGACGCCCATGATGGGCTCGAGCAGGATCGGACCGGCCTGCTTCATCGCCTCCTTGAAGGCGAAGATGCCAGCCATCTTGAAGGCCATTTCTGAGGAGTCGACCTCGTGGAACGAACCGTCAACGATGCGGATGATGGCATCGACGACCGGGAAGCCCGCAATGACACCGTTGTTGGCACCTTCGAGCAATCCGTCGGTGGCGGGCTTGATGAACTCCTTCGGGATGGAGCCGCCCACGGTCTCGTTGATAACCTCGATACCCTTGCCCTTCTCGTTCGGCTCCATCTTGACGACGACGTGGCCATACTGGCCCTTGCCACCGGACTGGCGGATGAACTTGCCCTCGCCGTCGGCAGCCTTGGTGATGGTCTCGCGGTAGGCGATCTGGGGCTTGCCGGAACTGGCCTCGACCTTGAACTCGCGCTTCATGCGGTCGATGATGATTTCCAGATGCAGTTCGCCCATGCCGGCGAGAATGGTCTGGCCGGTGTCCTGATCGGTCTTGACGCGCAGGGTCGGATCCTCGGCCACGAGGCGCTGGAGCGCCACACCGAGCTTCTCCTGGTCGCCCTTGGAGTTCGGCTCGATGGACATCGAGATGACGGGCTCCGGGAAGGACGGCGGCTCAAGACGGATGTCAAAGTCCTCATCGCACAGCGTGTCGCCGGTGATGACTTCCTTGACGCCGACCACGGCGCAGATGTCGCCCGCGTAGGCGACCTCGATTTCCTCGCGCTCGATCGCGCGCATCAGCACGAGACGGGAAACGCGCTCGGAGCGGCGGGTGCGGGGATTGTAGAGAGACATGCCGCGCTTCAGCTGGCCGGTGTAGACGCGGTAGAACACGAGGCGTCCGACGAACGGGTCGTTCCAGAGCTTGAAGGCGAGGCCCGCGAGCTTGGCCTTGTCGTCGACGACGGCCTCGACGGTCTTGCCGTCGCTGTCCTGACCCTGCATCGGGGGAACATCGATCGGGCTCGGGAGGTAGTTGACGACGCAATCGAGCAGGCGCTGCACGCCCTTCTTCTTGAAGGCGGAGCCGGGGATCACGCCGGTGAACTTGAGCGAGATCGTGGCCTTGCGCACCGCGAGCATGAGCTCGGGCACGCTGATCTCTTCGCCACCGAGGTATTTCTCAGCGATAACGTCGTCGAAGTCGGAAACCGCCTCGATGAGCTTGTCGCGGTATTCCTTGGCCTGCGCGGCCATCTCCGCCGGGATCGGAATGGTCTTCGGGTTCATGCCCAACTGATCCTTCGGGTCTTCTTCGAAGGAGTAGGCAACGTTCTGCACGAGATCGACGAGGCCGGAGAAATTCTCCTCCTTGCCAATGGGCAGGAAAATCGGGTGAGCGTTGGCCTTGAGCTTCTCGCGCATCTCGGAGACGGCGCGGAAGAAGTCGGCACCGGTGCGGTCCATCTTGTTGATGAAAGCCACGCGCGGGACTCGATACTTGTTGGCCTGACGCCAGACGGTCTCGGACTGCGGCTGCACGCCGGCCACCGCACAGAACACGGCGACGGCGCCATCGAGCACACGGAGCGAGCGCTCCACCTCGGCGGTGAAGTCAACGTGCCCAGGAGTGTCGATGATATTGATCCGCTGCTTGATCCCCTTCCAAGGGCCCCAAGATGCGTTCCAAGCGCAGGAAATGGCGGCGGCAGTGATCGTGATGCCACGCTCACGCTCCTGCTCCATCCAGTCGGTCACCGTGGTGCCCTCGTGGACCTCGCCCATCTTGTGGACAGCGCCAGAGTAGAAGAGAATGCGCTCGGTCGTCGTGGTCTTGCCGGCGTCAATGTGCGCGGCGATGCCGATGTTGCGCGTCCACTCGAGCGGGAACGGACGATCCTTCGAGTTGACGGGTGCGACCTTGGACTTGTCGGTGACGACAGTGATATTAATGGGAGCAGCGACGGACATGATGCGTGGGATTCCTTACCAACGGAGGTGGGCAAACGCACGGTTGGCCTGAGCCATCTTGTGCATTTCTTCCTTCTTCTTAACCACGGAGCCAGTGTTATTGTAGGCGTCGATGATCTCGGCGGCAATGGCTTCGCGCATCGGAATGCCCTTGCGGCCGTTGGCGGCATCGACGATCCAGCGGAGGGCCAGCGACTCCTGGCGCTCGAAAGAAATTTCAACCGGAACCTGATAGGTGGCGCCACCGACGCGGCGGCTCTTCACCTCGAGCTTCGGACGGGCGTTTTCCATCGCACCCATCAACAAGTCGACCGGATCGCCCTTCTGGAGCTTCTCGCTCACGCGCTCAAAGGCGCCGTAAACGATGCGCTCAGCGAGCGTGCGCTTGCCGCTCTTCATGATGACGTTGATCAGGTGGGTCACCAGCGCGCTGTTATAGCGGACATCCGGGACGGTGGGGCGGTGAGTAGCTCTGCGACGACGAGACATGGTGCGAGAAAAGAACGGTTGTTACTTGGCGGCCTTCGGGCGCTTGACGCCGTATTTGGAGCGGGAACGACGGCGCTTCTCCACGCCAGTGGCGTCGAGGGTGCCGCGGACAATGTGATAACGCACGCCGGGGAGATCCTTCACACGACCACCGCGCACGAGCACAATGGAGTGCTCCTGAAGGTTGTGGCCTTCGTCGGGGATGTAGGAGATGACCTCAGTGCCATTCGTGAGACGAACCTTGGCGACCTTGCGGATGGCCGAGTTGGGCTTCTTCGGCGTGCGGGTCATGACCTGCACACAAACGCCGCGGCGGAAGGGATTGCCCTGCAGAGCCGGAGCCTTGGACTTCGCAACGACCTTGCGGCGTCCTTTTCTCACGAGTTGGTTGATGGTTGGCATGTGGTTAGATGGAAGGTTGTGAAAAGTGGAAAAGGCGCGGAACCTACCGGAGCAAAGGCCTCCGGCAAGAACTATTTCGCGCTTTGTGATAAACACGGCTTCGGGAGGGTTGATTCTGCCCGAAATCGCGGCGTCTCAGGTGCCTCCCCAGTTTTGCTGGCTTGGCTGTAAGTGACGATAGGGAGGGTTAGAAAAGCAGGCCGTCGGACTGCACTTCAAGAGTTAAATCGAAATTTCCCGAGAAAAGTTATTCACAAGCACATGAAGGGCGCCCTGCCCTACCCGCCTCCCCCTGCTGATCTCCTAATTCCTCCCTACCATACGATCCGTCTTCAATTGATCATTCAGTTCGGACTGGATCAAAAAGAACGCCCGGCCCTGAGGGCCGGGCGAGAAGACACCCGGAGCAAAGCTCTACAGGCATCTTTTTGGCGGGAGGACTGACAGCATCAGCCAGGAGTAGCCTAAAAACAAGGCTTTTTTGTGATTGCATCTCGCCATCGCAGGCGGCTGGGCGACGCCTTGCGGTCGCAAAAGAAAAGGCCGCGGAAGTTCCGCGGCCTTGAATTTTAATCCGTCGCTCGCGATCAGCTCGCTTCGGCGGTGACAGGCTTCGAGGCCTCGTCCATGGGGATCTCGCCACCGAGCGGGAGCGTGACCTTCAACTTCTTGTAAGTCGGGAGGCCGGTGCCCGCCGGGATGAGGTGACCCATGATGACGTTTTCCTTGAAGCCCTTCAGGCCGTCGACCTTGCCAAGCGTCGAGGCGTCGGTGAGGACGCGGGTCGTCTCTTGGAAGGAGGCCGCGGAGATAAAGCTCTCGGTCTCGAGCGAGGCCTTGGTGATACCAAGGAGGATCGGTTCCGCTTCGGCAGGCTTGCCGCCGGCGGCCTCGATGCGCTTGTTTTCGCGCAGGAAGGCCGTGCGATCAATCTGCTCGCCCCAGAACCACTCGGTGTCACCCGGATCGGAGATGCGGACCTTGCGGAGCATCTGGCGGATGATGACCTCGATGTGCTTGTCGTTAATCGACACGCCCTGGAGACGGTAGACTTCCTGCACCTGGCCGATGAGGAACTCGTAGAGCGCCGTGGGCCCGAGAATCTCGAGAATCTCGTGCGGGTCGGCGGAGCCTTCGGTGAGGTGCTGGCCCTTGTGGACGACGTCGCCGGCCTGCACGATGATGTGCTTGCCGTGCGGAATCAGGTGTTCCTCCTCGGCACCGGACTCCTCGTGGCGAACGACGAGCTTGCGCTTGCCGCGGATGGAACCCTCGAATGAAACCACACCTTCGATGCGGGCCATCTCGGCGGCTTCCTTCGGGCGACGGGCTTCGAAAAGCTCGGCCACGCGGGGGAGACCACCGGTGATGTCCTTGGTAACGGAGGCCTGACGCGGCGTCTTGGCGAGCAGCGCACCGGGCTGGATGATGTCACCCTCGGCAACGGCCACCTGCGCACCCGTCGGGATCGAGTAAGCGGCCACGGGCTTGCCATGGTCGTCGCGGACTTCGATCTGCGGGTTGAGGTCTTCCTTGTGCTCGATGACCACGGTCGCGATGCGGCCAGTGGACTCGTCGAGTTCGCGCTTCACGGTCACACCCGGGATCATGTCCTTGAAGTGGAGCGTGCCGGCCTTCTCGGAGAGAACCGGGATGTTGTAAGGATCCCACTGGGCGATCGTCTGGCCCTTGGTGACCTTGTCGCCGTCGGAGACGGAGAGGAAGGTGCCGACCACGATCGGATAGGATTCCAATTCGCGATCGTTGTCGTCGAGAATTTGGAGCGAACCGGTCTTGTTGAGGACGATGTTGAAACCTTCGGCGGTCTGCACGAGGCGGAGGCCGCGGTATTTGACGATACCGGCGTTGCGCACCTTGATCTCGGGGTTCTTGGAACCGGCCGAAGCGACGCCACCGATGTGGAACGTGCGCATGGTGAGCTGCGTGCCGGGCTCGCCGATGGATTGAGCGGCGATGATGCCGACGGAGTCACCCTGCTTGGCGACCTTGTTGGTCGCGGGGTTGATGCCGTAGGACTTGGCGTCGATGCCGTGCTCGCTCGTGGAGGTGAGCGGCGAGAGCACCTTGACGCGCTCAATGCCTGAATCATCGATGCGTTTGGCGAGTTCCTCGGTGATGAGTTCGCCGGCGCCGACAAGCGCCTTGGTCGGGTTGAGCGGATCCATGACGTCATCAGCCGAGAAGCGGCCGACGATGCGCTCAGCGAGCGAGACCAGCATGGTCTCACCTTCGAAGATCGCCTTCTTCCAGATACCGTCGCGGGTGCCGCAATCTTCCTCGGCGATGACCACATCCATGGCCACGTCGCAAAGCTTGCGGGTCATGTAACCGGCATCAGCGGTCTTCAGCGCGGTGTCAGCCAGACCCTTGCGGGCGCCGTGCGTCGAGATGAAGTATTCGAGCACCGTGAGGCCCTCGCGGAACGAGGACAGGATGGGGCGCTCGATGATTTCGCCGGAGGGCTTGGCCATGAGGCCGCGGAGACCGCAGAGCTGGCGGACCTGCTGCTTGTTACCGCGGGCGCCGGAATCCATCATGATGTAAACCGGGTTAACCTCGACGCGACCGTCGTTGTTCTCGAGCTTCGAGAACACGGACTTCGCAATGCGATCGGTAGCGCCGGTCCAGATGTCGATGATCTTGTTGTAGCGCTCGCCGGAGGTGATGATGCCCTTCTTGTATTGGGACTCGACCTCGTCGACCTTCTTGCGGGCGTCGTGCACGATCTCCTTCTTGTTCTCTGGGATGATCATGTCGTCGATACCGATCGAGATGCCGGCCTGGAAGGCGGTCTGGAAACCCAGCTCCTTCAACTTGTCGAGTGTCTCGACGGTCATGCGGTCACCCGCCACCTTGTAGGTGTTGAGGATGAGGTCACCCAGCTTGCCCTTCGG
>CBINOW010000135.1:0-12802 GCA_966252395.1 uncultured Oleiharenicola sp.
ATGCGAGGAAGATCGGCTGCCAGGCGGGCCAGCGCTCCCAGGGCGTGGGCAGGCCGGCCGCTTCGGCAAACCGCCGCACCGTGCGTTGCAGGCGCAGGCTCATCTCGAACGAGGCCGGGGCGGTGGCCGCGAAAAGGTCAAGGAGCAGTCCGATGCTCTGGCGGAGCGTGGTCTCCAGCAGCTCATGCTCCATCACCGCACGCTCGTGGTGGCGGACGGCCAGGGCGATGATGGCCAGCATGTCCGGCGGCAGCGTGGTTTTCGGCAGGACACGAAAGCAGTGGGAGACGTTCAGTGCATTGTTCGCCAAGCGGCTGCCGGCATCGCCCGTAAGCAGGACGCGGGTGGATAACGGCCGGTGCAGTTCGCACTGCGTGAGAAACTCCACCCCGTTCATGCGGGGCATGTGCAGATCCGAAACCACCACCGCGTAGGTCCGGCTGCCCTTCAGATATTCGAGTCCCTCGGCGCCGCTGCTGGCGGCATCGACATCGTAGGTTTCCGCCAAAAACTCCCGGAGGGTTTCCAGGATGTCTTCACTGTCGTCCACCAGCAGGATGCGTGCGCGCATGGGAAACGGGGTTGGTTGGTTGCGAGACTACCGATCAATAGGGGTGACTGGGCCCGGGGGCAAACCAACTTTGCGTTCCGCGGCCCCGCCTTCCAGGTCTCCTGTCCGCACCGTCACTGCACTCGGCTTCCGCCGCGGACTGCCTTCT
The DNA here is from genome assembly GCA_966252395.1 of uncultured Oleiharenicola sp. Classification (GTDB taxonomy): domain Bacteria; phylum Verrucomicrobiota; class Verrucomicrobiia; order Opitutales; family Opitutaceae; genus Lacunisphaera. Next base: position 720 of record CBINOW010000135.1, read on the forward strand.
CCACTGTGGCACCCCGGTTGAACCAACGCGCGGCAGGCGGGTCGAACACGGGCATGAACCCCGCATCCCCTGTTTCGTTTTTATCCGGTCGCGCGTTGGCGGCCTGTCTTCTTTTGGTGGCGGCGAGTGTGACTTCCGTTCCGGCGCAGGACTCCTTTGCGCGTGAGACGACGCCCGACGGACGCGACCGGCAAGTCCGGCTCCTGCGCTCGGATCTCGCGGCGCTCTCCGCGGAGGACGAGGCCCGCGATGCACGAGAAATCGCCGATCGCCTCAACGAGGCCTTGGGTCTGCGGCGCGAGGTGATCCTCACCCTCCTCAACGACACCGCGATCAACGTGACCGGCCGCGTGACGGCGCTGCGTTATTGGGTGATCATCACAGGCCACGACGGCAGCGAGTTCCGCTGCCGGGCCGCGATGATCGCCAGCGTGAAGATCAGGTGAGCAGCGGGGCGTCCCGCAAGGTCCGCGTCAGCAAGGCCTGTCCTGCGGGCCAGTCGCCGAGGCCGGAGGCGGCGTTGATGTGGCCGCAGGCGCCGATGTCGTGTGGCGTGCAACCCCACGCGCGGGCGAGGTCGGCGCTGCGCTCGGGCGTGCTGTAGGGATCGTTGGTGCTCGTGACCATCAGCGCCGGGAAACGCAGCGGCGCCCGCGCCGGCGCGCCGAAGCCGCGGATCGCGGCCGGGAAATCCGGCCGGTCGGGATCAGGCACGGCCACGAGCAGTGCTCCAGCGACGGGTTGCGCCGACTCGCGGCTCCACGCCGCCACGGCGAGACCGCCGAGGCTGTGCGTGACAAAGAAAACCGGTCCCTTTACCGGCGCGAGCGTGCGCGCGATTCCGGCGACCCACGTTGCGCGCTCGGGGTTCTCCCAATCGTCCTGCTCGACCCAAAGGCTGCCCGGCCGCGCCTCGTGCCAGCGGCGCTGCCAATGCGTCGGGCCGGAATTCCCGTAACCGGCGACGAAGACGAGGGTGGGGGAAGCCATGCCTTCAGCGAAGCAATCGGCCTTGCGCCGACAATCCCCGCCTGCGCGCCGACCGGCACAGTCGCGGTGCTGGCGGACGCACAGCGGAAGATGCGGCCGCGCTCAGGGCGTGGCCAGCAGTTTCACGGCGGCCTGCACGAGACGTGCGGTGGTTTCGTCGGCGGGCTTGAGGCGGTCGGTGAATATCACCGAGCAGGTGGCGAGGTGGCGGTCGCCCACTGCCACGATCAGGAGCTCGGCCCGGACGAGATCCTTGCCGGATTTCACGCGGGCGGAGTAGCGGTAGCCGCGGTGGCCGGAGATTTCGACCGGTTCGCGACTGTCCCAGGGCGGGTTGCTCCCGCCATTGAGCACGGCGCGGGCAAGGCTGTCGTGCGCGTCGGCCGGGTTGGGCGCGTGGGCGAACGAGAACGAGAAGAAGACGCTGCCGGCGGGGTTGGAGACCTGGAGGTTGCCCGCGGCGTCCACCGAATTGCGCCAGTCGGCCGGCACGAGGCAGCGGAACGCGGGCAGGTCGGCCTGCGGGTGGACGATTTCGCGAAGACCGTCGCGCGCGGGTGCGGCGGCCAGCGTTGCGACGCTCAGGGCGAGAAAGGGAAACAGGCGCATGAGGATCCGGTTTTGGTGTCATCGTCGCGCGGCCGCCCCGGACGCCCAAGGCGATCCTGCGGGAGAATTCTTGGAAGCGGCCGAGAAAACCGAGGGTCGGCGGAGCGAAACGGAATTGAACGGAACGCTCGACCCGCCGGGCGGTCGTCACAGGCTTACCCCATGAAACGGCTGCTGCTCCTCGCCCTTTTGACCGCGATGGCGGGCAGCGCCGCGGAGCCCAAGGAGCGGCCGCGGTTGCCCCCGACCGCGACGGCCAGCCCCGGGCGGCCCGCGAGTGGTGAAACTTCAGCCGCAGCGGAGGGCGGTTCATTCAACGCGTTCCTGCAAGCCAAGTCCCGGCGTCCGGCTGGGTTGGAAGCGGCCCCGGACGTTGTCGCCGCGCGGGCGGAGCGGGTGGCAGAGAAGCAGGCTGCGGCGGCGAAGCCCGGATCGCCCGGCACGACCGGCGCGGAGACGACCGACCCGGATGTGCTGGTGCTGCCCAAGATGGAGGTCACCGCGGAAAGAGTCACGAAGCTGAAGGCGCAGCTTGCGGCGCTGGAGTCGCGGCAGGCGTTGGAGGACCGGATCGCGGCGCGTGCGGCGGAGCCGTCCTGGCTGGAATCTTTCTTGAATCCCCCGTTCCTGCGCTTGGGTAGTTATTCCAGCGAGGCCAGCGCGGCCTTGGCGAAGAAGCGGACGGAGGTGCTGGACTTGGTCAAGGTGCTCACGCTCGCGCTCGATCTGGCCAAGACGCCCGAGGAAAAGGCGCGGCTCCAAGCGGACATCGACGGCCTCAACGAGATGACGCGGAAGTGGCGGTAGGGCCCCGACTGTTTGCCGGACCCAAACCGGCTTTGCTTCCAGCGGGTCGGATGACCGGGCCTGCTTCGGCTTGGATCAAACTGGAGCCGGGGCGCCCTCGCCCCGGTGCTTGGACAGACCGGCCCGAGGGCGGGCCGGCTCCACCCTGGGCAAGTTGAGCTAGCCCCTCGGTGGATTGTCCCGAGGATATTACATAGAGGGAGCGGAGGGAGCGAAAGCGGGGCGCGCGCTCCTAGGCGACCTTCGCGGCCTTGGTGTAAAAAACGGCAGGGTGAGCCAAGACCTTGGCTATCTTTGAACGATTTCGGGTCCGCGCCGTCTGTCTACGTATACCCCGCATGCTTTCCCCTCTTGTTATCCCGGCCCTGTGCGTTGCCCTCGTTTTGATTGTCGTGATTGATTGCCGGGCCTGCGGGCGGGATTGAAGCCCCGGGTTGGGCTTGGCGAGCCGGCCGGCGCCGGCCAGTTTGCGGGCATGAAAATCCCCGGTTTGCGGAGTCCTCATGACAAGGTCGGCGGCTTGGTCTATTTCGGCCGCATGCTCGACAAGATCCGGTTGCACGAGGCCGGGCAGCTACCGGCCGACTACGTGGCCAACCTCGGGGAGCGGGACTGGTATTTCTACGACGCGCGGTGCTGCCGGTTTCTCGGCGTGAAATATTCCGCGCTGGTGAAGCGCGTGAAGCGGGGCAGCACCGACGCGCAGATCCTGCGCTGGTGCTTTCAGCAGGGCGGCAAGCGCACGGCGGAACAGATCGCGATCTGGAGCACCTTCCTCGCGAAGCGCGGCTGGCGCGACGAGGCGAGCGGCGGCGTGGCGGAGGAGAAAGCCGCGAGCGGCCTCGGTCGCCGGAAGGACATCGTCACCTGGTTCGACCTGTTCGACGTCGAGGAAGGCCGCAAGCCCGCCGGTGTGATCGGGTGAGGGCTCGCGCATTTCCTCGCTCCGGGATGCACCCGTTCAGTCCTGCCGGGCGCCTTCCAGGTAGCGTTTCAGCGCGACGGTGTCCAAGGGCCGGCCGGTTGCCTGGCGGATCATTTCCGGCCAGGCGACGGAACGACCGGGCGCCAGAAAGTGGCGCGTGAGCCAGGGGCCGACTCGTGGTTCCTGGGTCAGGTCGATGACGCCGAACTCCGTGCGCATCGCCTCGCGCAGCTGCGTAGCGATCATGTTGGCGTAAACATAGGAGGTAAGGTAAGTCGGGGCGGTCGCAAACATGTCGATGGCGCCGTAGTAGCGGCCGGGCGGCAGCTCCATGCGCATGAAGCGCCGGTAGGCCTGCGCGTAGAGCTGGTCGAGATCCGCGTCGAGGTCGCGGTAGGCGAGGAGTTCAAAATAGGCGTTGATGGCGATCGCCTGGCGCAGCCAGAGCAGCAGCTGCATCCGGCCGACACTTTCGAGGCGGGCCGCCTGGCTGGGCGTCACCTTCGCGGCGCGCTCGAGCCAGTGCGCATCGTAGGCAAAGTGTCCGAGCGTCTCGGCGATGCCCTCCGTGATGGCCCCGCCGTCGTCTGCGAGAAAACCGGGCGGCAGGGCCGGGTCCATCAGGACGGCGTGCAGGGTGTGCCCGTATTCGTGGAACAGGGTGGCGTAGAATTCGGAGCCGCTGAAGGGATTGGTCAGGAGCCGCGCTTCGAAGCCCGGACGGATGAAGAAGGCGACTCCGCCGGTGGGCACGTCGCGCACCGCGACGTCGATCGGGAGCTGTTCCGGCTTGAAGCCGAGCGCGGCCATGAGTTCGCGGAGACGGGGAACGCCGGACTCCCGCGGCCAGGCGTCGGTGCCGCCGGCCAGTTCCTGCCGGTGCAGCCAGTAGCTGAGGTCCCAGGGCTCGAGCTGGGCGACCCCGAGATCGCTCCGCGCCCGGGCCATCGCGGCCTCGAACACCGGGCGCGTGTCCTCCTCGAAAGCCTCCAGGGCGCGGATCACCTCGGCGACGGTGAGGCCTTGTGGCGCGAGGCCGGCCTCGGCGCCGTTCGCGAAACCTTGGGCGCGGCTCACGCGGTCATGCAGCCGCATGCACGCCAGGATCGCGTCGCCGTGCGCGGCCGACAGCTGGTTTCGCGCGAGGAAGGCTTCGCGGCGCCGGGCCCGGTCCGGGTCGGTGCGGAAGTGCTCGCCGACGGCCGTCGGGGTGAGCTTCTCGCCGCCGAATTCGAGGCGGAGGGCGCCGACCCGGTCCTGCAACGCCACGCGCGCGTCGCCGAGTTCGCGGACCAGCGCGGGATCGACCTGGGCCTGGAGGAAGTCGCGGTGCAAGAGCTCCACGCGACGGGCCAACGCCGGGTCGGTCACGCGGTTACGCCAGCGAGCGAGCACCGCGGCGTAGTCGCGGCGGGCGAGGAGGTCGTTGGTGAAGCGGGTGTATTCGGCGGCCAGGTGCTGCGTCCGCCCGAGCCACTGGTGGTAGGTCTCGAGGTTAAGGGCGTTGGAGAGGAGGAAACGCTGGGCTTCGAGGTCGTTCACGAACCGGCGCAGGTCTTCCTCGGTCTCCACCGCCGGCGCCGCCCCGCCCAGCGCGAGGCGGACGGGTTCGCGGGACGGCGCTTCCGCCGCCGGCAGCGTCCCGGCAGCGAACAGGCAGGCAAGGGACGCAAGCGCGGGGCAGAGTGCGATCCGGTGATTCATGGGCTTGAGCCTGGCGGGAGCGGGCCCCGGCCACGAGGGATTTCCGATCAGGCGGGAAGGGGACCGGCCGTCTGGCTGCGAATCGCAGCAGGAAGACTTGCGGGAGATTTCGAAAAACGCATGGAACCTGGTTGGGCTTTCGAAGATCAGCGGCTACCCTCCGGGGGTGGGATGTAGTCGAGTTTCGCGCGCATGAAGACATTGACCTGCTGTCCACCTTGCGTCGGGGGTTCGTAGAGCCAGCGTGTCACCGCGGTGGCAGCTGACCAACCGAATTCCTCATCGGTGGCTGAAACAACCTTCGGGAGTTGCACGCGGCCTTCGGAATCGAGAATGAATTCGATCTCGGCGCCGGCAGACCTTCGCGCGGTGCGAATGGCGTCGGGAACGGTGGGTTCCACCCGATAAAGCTGGCGCGGCACTCGGTCGAGTTGCCGCGCATCAGGCAGAATTGCCGGACTGGCTTTTTTGAGCTCGGCCAGGATGTCGGCGGTCGCCGGGCTAAACGGGGTATCGCGGTGCGCCTTGTCGAACCACATTTTGTAGGCGAGCGTGGTCCAGGTCGGGGCACCGTTTTTAGAGGCAGGTCGAAACCGCCATTCACCGACCATCGCGCGGGTGGCTGCGGCGAACTCGGGCTGCTTGGATTCAACCACTTCAATTCGCCTCGGCCGGCCGCTGGGATCGACCAGGAAGCTCACGGTTGCGGAGCCCTTGGCGTTTTTTATCAGAAGCTCGCGCGGATAGACCACGCGGCAATGCAGCAGAAGTTGCGGGGGATGGTCGTATTGGAATTCCGGGGCATAGTCCTTCGGTGAAACCGGGGGAATGACAAAGGGGGCCCAGGTTTTCACGTAGTCGTGGGCCCCGCCGCCGACGATGTTGAAGGTGAGTATGATGGTGAACGGTGCGGCGACGGGCACACCCAGTTTGCGAGCAGGTTTGAATTTCCATTTGAGCGCGGCCTCGATTCCCGGGGACTCAAACTCGTAGTGGTTGCACTGGAGCACGCGCGGCTGCATCGGGAGCCCGTTTTCGTCGACGATCACCTGGATGATGACGAGGCCGACCGTTTTGTAGACCACCATGGTCTTGGGGTAGACCGGCTCGGCTTTCTCCAAAACCTCCGGTGGCTCGATGTCCGGCGTCAAACTGGTTGGGACGTCGGCCGACAGGAAGTTAGCGAGCAAGAGGACAACGCCGAAAAGCAAACCGACGAATCGGGCACGACGGAGGCAGGTGGGGAATAGCATCATGAGAATTTGCCACCGGCCCTTGTGGCTCGACCCGTTGAAATGTGCCGGTCACAGCGGGTCAAGGGATTAGGGCTGCGCGCCGTAAGGCGGACTGCGGGCGAGCACGAATAGACGAACAACGGCCTGATCCCGTCCGGCAGCCTCCAATTTGATTTAACCACTGATGCTTCGCCTAACGGCTTCGCTTTAAAATCCCCTCCGCCTAATTGGCTCCGGTCTGGGTTCCGAGGCGCGGCTAATCGCCGCTGGGTATCAGCCGGCGATTAGCCGGCCCCCGAAGCCCCCAAGCGAAGCCGATCAGGCGTAGCTGCACCTCGTAGCCTAGCCGGTAGGCGGAGCATCAGTGGTTAATTTCCTCAGGTTCAGAGATTCTTCCTACCCGATCCGGGCTTCGCCCTTGGGGGTGAGTGCGTAGAGCTTTTCGGCGCGGCGGTGTTCGAGGAGGCGCTCTTTGATCCACGTGGCGAGAAATGAGACTGGGTTGGGGGTGGACGGGTCAGTCGAAAATCAAAACCCGACGTGTTCGGCTTGGCCGTGAAGCAAAATCTGGCTTTGCGCAGGGTGGGGAAAAGCCAATGCTTCGGGCATGGACAATCCGGCCCAAGCCCTCGAGGAAGCCCGCCGTGCGGGGATCGACCTTGATTTGCTGGACGAGAATCTGGCCTTGAGCGTGGGTGATCGCATAAGGAAGCACGACCTTTACCTAGATCTGGCGCTGCGGCTTGAGGCGGCGGGGCTCATTGAGGATCTGGAATTGCTCACCACCCGTGAGATTGAGCGCATCGCCGTGCAAAACGGAATCTGCTGATCAATGGGCCAATCCCGTGTGCCTCGCGCGATCCGCCTTCGCGTTGCCGCTCCGGCGCGACAAGAGGACGCAGAGGACGCGACGGCGGGAAACAACGGACTTGTTTTAGAGGGGCGGCGGCGTAGGGTGCGGGTGTGAAGAGCATGATCAAAACCGCTTCCACTCGCCGCAACGGGCACACGGGCCGTCCGGTGGCGAAGGGCGCGCGTTCCAATGGCACGAGCTTTGCCGCCGCCGCGGCGAAGTATCGGGGCATGTTGAAGGACGCGCCACCCGACCTCTCGACCCGTGAAGGCTTCGGACGTCCGGTATCTCGTTGATGCGGGTCCGCTGATCGGCTGGTTCAGCCGACGCGACCAATGGCACGCTTGGTCCACGCAGGCCTTGCTGGCGGTGGACGATGTGCTGTGGACTTCGGAGGCAGTCTTTGCCGAGGCGTGCTATCAACTGGGCGGCAACACGTCCGAGGTGGCGGCCTTGGTGGAACTGGCCGACGGTGGGCATCTGCGGCTGTTGGCGCCGTTCGGTTTGGCGACCGGACGGCTGCGCACGTTGCTGGCCAAGTATCCGCGGATGGACGTGTGCGACGCCTCGCTGGTCATGCTCTCGGAAATGCATCCCGCCGCGAAGATCGTGACCCTGGATGTGCGGGATTTCGGCATCTACCGCCGCTTCCGCAACGAGGCGCTGCCGCTGATCTGTCCGCGGTGATTGCCACTGCCTGTTCCGGTGACGTCCCAGTGCGCCACCGCTTGGACCTTGTCGAGATCGGGCAAGGGCGTGCCGTTGAGGTCGGTAAGATTGGTCTGATAACCCGCTGCATCGAAGGTCGGAGCCATGGTTTTACGGCGACGTTTCATGCCCGGTAAGACGCTAAGTCCAGCAACGGGTTCCGGTGGGAGAGGCGAGATGAAGCGCGGAGGACGCGCTACCCGATCCGGGCTTCGCCCTTGGGGGTGAGGGCGTAGAGCTTTTCGGCGCGGCGGTGTTCGAGGAGGCCGTCTTTGATCCAGGCGGCGAGCAGCTTCTTGTCCACCGTGCGCGCATGACTCTCGGGAATCGTGCCGAGGGAACCCATGAACAGGGTCCGCAGTTGGAAGGCTTGGGGGGATTTCGAGAGGGGCATGGACCGGGCGGAGCTGAAGATCACTGGGCTGGGACCTCCCCAGGTCAGCCAAGAGGCAAGACATGGACGTGTTCGATTGTGACAAACAGCCTGATTCTGTGAGAGCGGCCTATTGATAAGGAATGCTAGGCAGCTTAACCATGCCACTTTCCTCATACGCAGCGAAGCGCTGAAGTCTTCTGTAGAAGGCTAACAGAGTTTTGAGCGCCATGAGCGAGTTAGGGGATTTTTTTAAGATAGAAGAATAATCTTTTAGCTTAATCTCTGCGGCAAAATTTTCGCCATATTTTTGGAGTAATTTGTCCACCTCTTGCGGCAGTTTAATCCCAACCGCATTCTCTCCACTTAGGCCCAGCTCTCGCAGCCATTTTCTTATGAATGAGTAAGATTTTATGCTCTCAGCCTGATGCTCCCTGAAGGCATCATAAATTTCCCGAACCCGGTGTGATACATCGGAGTTCAATTTAAAAACAATGGTTCCAGGTGAGGCATATTGTAAGGCGCCTAAAGTCGGCCGATCAGAATCCGGAACCTGCTGTATGATTGAGCTAAAAAAATGAACTGAGCTGAAGCCATCCCTCATCGGGAATATTTCAAAATTCTGCCCCTTTGCGATAGGCACCTCCGAATGAAACGTATATGCATAGATCGATTTATATAAGGCCGAGCATTCTATTTCGGAATTTGTGAAAACACGTGCCGGCTGACATATTGCGCAGGGCAAAAAATCGTTGGCGGTCGGTGGATCGCTTCGGACCAATCTAAATGCTTCGCGCTGCAGATTCTTAAATCGCTGGGGCGGGCAATTTTTTAGAAGGGCTTGCTTTTCCTTATATTTGAACGCGGGCATGATGATTAACTGTGACTTGGCCCGAGTCACGAGGGGTTAATTGATGGGTATGCTCTATTGAGGCCAGAAGATTTTGACCGGACGCACATGGAATGAATACCACCCGAACGAGCGCTTTATCCTCACTTGAATAGGTATCCGTTATTGTTCGCTGTCGTTGTTGATCCCAAAAAATTCGCGCACCACCTGTGCAGTGCATCTAAGTGGGTCTGTCCAGATTTCAGAACCAGTGAAGCGCATCACTGGGTAGCCTGATGTGATCAGGTTCCGGTCACGGCACTTGTCGCGCTTGGCCTGTTCCGGGGTTTTCTCGTGGAATTGGTGGCCGTCACATTCTACTACTAACTCAACGTTGACTCGTTCAGAGAGGTATTGTGGCTCTTGTTCCCCGCACATTCTCGCCATGGCGTGGAGTGGGTGCGTAAATGTAAGTGTTAATGCAAAATCGACCCTTTGTTCGCCGATCACTGCTTGCGGTCGGATAATCAGGACGCTGTCACCGTGCGCACCTGGACAACCAAATACTTCGGCCCCACTTGTATCGTGAATCGAGAGGGCTTGGTCGTTCATCGCGCAAGTGCATACTAAGGCGAGAAGAAATCTTGCCTCAATCGGGCTTTCGCAAAGCGAGATTCCTGCGGCTAGTGGATTGATTCTCGATGCATACTGACTGGCTAGCGAGATCGAGACCGTTGCCCCAAACGCAGCATCTAACCCAGGGAACTTCTTCGCGAGAACCGTTGGAACAACTCCCGGTCGTCCAGGACAAGGCAGAACGAGCGGGTCATCGAAACCCTCCGCCCGGCATTGGCTCCGGTGGCGTTGAAGTCCGTTAACCAGCCCGTCAATTTTTGAGGTATCTTCTGTCATCTACCACCCGAACGTTCGTTTTATGCGAAGTTCATCATACAACTCACTGGGCAGCTCCATCAAAAAACGCGTCGGCTGTAGCATCATCCCTCCCGGGCCGGGGCGGGAGGCGACGCGGGGGTAGGTGATGTAGAGCTCGTTCTTGGCGCGGGTGACGGCGACGTAGAAGAGGCGGCGCTCTTCCTCGAAGTCGCCGCTCTCGATCGTGCGGTAGCCGGGGAACTGGCCCTCGGCGGCGCCGATGAGGAAGACGGCGTCGTATTCGAGGCCCTTGGCCTGGTGGATCGTCGTGAGCTTGATCGACTCCTGGTCGTGATCGACCTGCTTCTCGCTGGTCTCGCCATTGAGGAGCATGATCTGGGCGAGGAACTCCGACATCTGCGTGAACTGGTTGGCGAAGCCGATGAGGCCCTTCAACTCCTCGACGCGGTCGGTGTAGTCGGCGTATTCGCCCTTCATGTAGTCGCCATACCAGCCATCAATCGCGATCTCGACGGCGTCGCTCGGCTTCTGATCGTTCATCGCGTCGTAAACCTGGCGGAGCGAGGCGCAGAAGCTGGGCCACTCGGCCTTGGCGTCCTTCGGGACCTTGCTGGCGACGTCGTCGGTGGCGAGGGCGTCCACGAAGTTCTGCTGCATGAGCTTCGCGTGGTCGAGGGCGGCGGCGTAGATCTTCTGCGCGCCCTTCTCGCCGACCTTGGGCAGGAGGATGGCGATGCGGTTCCACGCCGAGGTGTTGGCGGGGTTGTAAACGAAGTTGAGGACGGCGATCAGGTCGCGCACGTGCTGGCGCTCGAAGAACTTCACGCCGCTGGTGATGGTGTAGGGCATGCCGGCGCGGGTGAGCGCGAGCTGCATCTCGAGGGCGAGGAAGTGCGAGCGGTAGAGGACGGCGATCTCGTTGGGCGAGACGCCTTCCTCGTTGATCAGGGCGTGGATGCGCTTGAGGACGAAGGCGGCCTGCTCCTTGTCGTCCATGGCCTGGATGACGGCAGGCTTCTGGCCGTGCTTGCGGGCGGCGCGGAGCTCCTTGTCGAAGTGGCGGCCCTTGGGCTGGCAGTTGAGCACGCCGTTGGCGAAGGTGAGGATCTCGGGCGTGGAGCGGTAGTTGGTCTCGATGCGGTGGATGACGGTGCCCGGGTGGCGGTCGGGGAACGTCATGATGTTCTCGAAGTCCGCGCCGCGCCACGAGTAGATGCACTGCGCGTCGTCGCCCACGGCCATCACGCGGTGGTGCGCGGCGAGTTTGTCCACGATCTGCGCCTGGATGGTGTTGGTGTCCTGGTATTCATCCACGAGCACGTGGCGGAAGCGGTGCGCGAAATACTGCGCGACGTCCGGCGTGTCGGTGAGGAGCTTCAGCCAGAGCTCGAGCAGGTCGTCGTAGTCGGTGACCTTGTCCTCGGCCTTCTTCTTGGCGTAGGCGGCGGCGAAGGCCGGGAGCTGGTCGGCGATCTCGGCGTATTGGGGGAAGTTGCGCGCGACGGTGTCGGCGATGGAGAGCTGGGTGTTGCGCGCGAGGGAGAGGACGCTGAACAGCGGGCCGGGGCGGGGGTTGGTCTTCTCCTTGAAGAAGGTCTTGTCGATGGATTCGACGGCCTGCTTGAGCAGGGTTTCTGACTCGTCGGCGTCGAGGATGGTGAAGTTCTTGGGCAGCCCGATGGCGTCGCCGAACATGCGGAGCGCGCGGTTGCCGATGGAGTGGAAGGTGCCGCCCCAGAAGCGGCCCGGCTCGATGCCGGTGAGGTCCTGCACGCGGTGGAGCATCTCCTTGGCGGCCTTGTTGGTGAAGGTGAGGAGGAGGATTTCGCCCGGGCGCACGCCCTGGGAGAGCAGGTAGGCCACGCGGTAGGTGAGCGTGCGGGTCTTGCCCGAGCCCGCGCCGGCCAGCACGAGCAGCGGCCCCGGCTCGGCGGTGACCGCGGCGAACTGCTCGTCGTTGAGGGCGGCACGGAAATCAATCGCCGGAACGCCCTGCGGGCCGGTGGGTTGGTGCGGTGTATCGAGCTCGAAATCCATGAATGCGGAGGTCAAAGGACAGGGGGCGGAGGGCAGAAAGCAAGCAGGGAGCAGGGGGAGAACGGTTTGGTGTAGGGCGGGGTCTCCGAACCCCGCCTCGAACGCGGCGCCACGTTCGC
>CBINOW010000136.1:0-12777 GCA_966252395.1 uncultured Oleiharenicola sp.
CTCGAGCACGGCAACCGCGGCTGGGGCTATCCCGGCCAGTTCACCGTGCAAGTGAGCGACAATCCCGAGCAACCCGGCGAGGTCGTCGTCGAAGGCGAAGGCGATCGCACCGGCTCCGTGGTCAGCCTTCCTGCCGGCACCCGTGGTCGCTATGTCTGGCTGCGCGTGACGAAGCTGCGCGAGGCCCCCATCGCGATCTGCGAAATGATCGTGGAGTGATCCGGAGCGCCCGACCGTTGGGTTTTTCATCCGCCAAAAAGCAAAGCCGGCCCCGCCAAGGGCCGGCTTTTTAATTCAGCGCTGCGGCGGCTCAGAGCAGATCCGCCGCGAGTTCGGCGAGCTTGGAGCGCTCGCCCTTCGACAGCTTCACGTGGGCGTGAATGCCCTGCCCTTTCATGCGGTTGTGGCAATAGACGAGTCCGTTGCTGCGCGAGTCCACGAAGGGGTTGTCAATCTGCGCCGGGTCGCCGATGAGCACGATCTTCGAGCCCTCGGAAATGCGGGTGATGACGGTTTTCACCTCGTGCGGCGTGAGCTGCTGTGCCTCGTCGAGGATGAAGAAGCGCCGCGCGATGGACCGTCCGCGGATGAAGGCGAGCGCCTCGATCTCGACCGTGCCGTTCTTGATGAGCCGCTCGTAGGGCTTCATCGGCGGGAGTGCGCCGTTGCCGCCGCCGTGGGTGGGTTGCGGCGCGGTCATCATCGAAAGGGCGTCGTCGTGCTTCTTCTTTTTCTTGCCGACCTTCTTGGCGGCGAACTGCGGCTCCTTCTGCGGCTTCGAGGGCATGAGCACCTCGAGCGCGTCGTAATAGGGTTGGAGCCAGGGCTTCATCTTTTCCTCCAGCGTGCCGGGGAGGAAGCCGATGTCCTTGCCGAGCGCGATGACCGGACGCGAGATCGCGAGACCGTCGTAGCGACCGGCCTCGCCGCAGATCTGGTGCAGGGCGGCGGCGGTCGAGAGCAGGGTCTTGCCGGTGCCGGCCTTGCCGAAGCAGGTGATGAGGTTGATGGAGTCGTCCATCAGCGCATCAAGGAAGAACTGCTGCTCCAGGTTGCGCGGACGAATCGGGATACCACCCGGCGCCTTCACGAATTCCGGATAATGCAACCGGCGCACGAGCCCGTTGGTCGAGACCCGGCCCGGCATCGTCTTGCCCTCGGGCGTCCTCAGCAGGATGTATTCGTTCAGGTAGAGCAGCTTGGCCTGCGACGTGGAAAGCTCGAACTGGCCCTCGGAGCAGAAGCGCTGCATCTCATAGACGTCGAGTTCGAGCGTCTGGTAGGAATCGTCGTCGCTGACCGCCTCGGGCACCTTGTCGTTGAGATAGTCCTCGGCCTCCAGGCCGACGGCACGGGCCTTGAGCTGCACGTTGACGTCCTTCGTCACCAAAATCGTCGGAGGCGGATAGGTTTCCTGCACGAAGAGCGCCGCGGCAATGATGCGGTTGTCCTTCTTGGTGAGATCGGAGACGACCGCGCGCAGGCGCTGCATGGCCGGCGACGACCAATTGTTTTCGACCAGGTAGCGGTTGATGATGACGGACAGCGTGCCGCCGCTGGAAAGCTTCACGCCCTCGTGCATCGCCCGCGAGTCCGGCAGGAGCTCCTGCAGGATGCGGTGCACACGCCGCGCATTGCGGCCCCGTTCCGTGGACTGCTCGCCCTTGATGGCATCGAGCTCCTCCAGGACCTCGACCGGAATCGCGAGGTTGTTGTCTTCAAATTTGAAGATCGATTGCGGGTCGTGCAGCAGAACGTTCGTATCCAGAACGTAGGTCTTGGCCCTAACCTCTACGTGATGCTGCGGTGAGAAATGAACCGAGCTGGTGGTGTTTTCCATCGAGTGGATAACTTGTGAACAACCCATGCATCCACTTGGCCGGTTTGTAAATGCAGTAATTGCAAAATTGTGAAAACTTCTGGCGGCGCGGAGATGACATTAGCGTGACGCAGCGGGCTTGCGCGGCTTCGGCGGCGGGCCCCAGAGGCGGATGATATGCTCGGCGAGGCTGAGCAGGCTCACCTTCGGGCCGCCCTCAACGCGCAACTCGCGCAGGGCCGGAACATGCGGACTGCGTTCGAGCAGATAGGCCCAAAGGTCCCGCTCCAACCCGCGCGCCAAAGCCATGTCCGGCCCGCCCCGCGTGAGCTCGACAACCTTGGCCTGCCAGTGACGGCGCTCATCGGGCGCGCGATCCCAGTAATCGAACATGGCCTGCTCGCAACGGTTGAGGCTCATCGGGATGTTAAAGGGGTTGTTAAGGGTAACATTGCTTTTGAACCAAGTCCTGCTAAGGCTGTCCGAGCACACAACAACCCCGTCTCCTCCCATGTGGCAAAAGCTAAAAGATCAAATTCCCGCGGTCGTCCTCACCGCCCTCATCATCCTCGGCATCACCTACTGGTTCAACCAAATGGCCGCGGCTGAAGCCGCGGCGAAACAGGCCGCCGAGATGGCCGCCCTGCGCGATCAGACCAACGCCGAGCTGAAGGCCTCCGCCGAGGAAACCCGCCGCCACATCGAGTCGGTCAACCAGTTGCTCAAGGACGCCATTTCCAAGCGCGCCGCCGACGTCTTCATGACCGAGGACGAGGTCGCCAAGCTCAACGCGGAGAAGGTGGACGCCCTGGCCGAGGCCATCGCCAAGAAGGTCCAGCCCTACAACCCGCTGCCCAAGACCCCAGAGGAAGCCGAGCGCCTCCAGAACGAACAGGTGGACAAGGTCTCCAGCCGCATGGCCGACAAAATCTCCCCCATCCTCGCCGAGATGTCCCGCGACCAGAACCTCACCCGCGAATCCATCCAAAGCTACAGCCAGCGCATCTCCGACCAGATCAGCGGCGTGCTGACCGGTGAGATGGCCCGCAACCAGGAGCTCAACAACCAACTCCTCGCCTCGCAGTCCGTGGCGCAGGACTCCATGAAGCTCTCCCACGAGATCACCGCGCTCTACCTCAGCAGCTTCAAGGACCAGGGCTTGGTCACCCGCCTCCTCTCCCTCCCGGCCAACGTCGTGCGCGACGCCGCCAACATGAGCATCGTGAACAGCAGCGAGCGCAAGAAGATGGAGGAGCGCCTCGTCTCCGAGATGAACGCCCTCGACAAGCGCCTCGCCGAGATCCAGGCGAACGCCCCCAAGAAGTAAGCCATCCCTTTGGTATCTATCCAAGGCCGCGCTTTAGCAGAGCGCGGCCTTTTTGTTTTCCCGCGCAGCGGGAAAACAACCGCGCCGAAGTCCTGCTTTGCGGGACGAAGGCGGGTCTGTCCGAAGCCAGGTAGCTACACGGCTTCTTCTTTTCGTGCCTTTCGAATCTTTCATCGCCAAAAAAATCCCTCGCATGCCCCCGCTCCGCCTTGATCCGCTCACCGCCCGTCGGTTCATGCGCCGCGCCCTGCTGCTCGATTCGCCCGCGCCCGACATTGCCACCGCCCTTACCCACCACGGCTACGTCCAGATCGATCCGATCAACGTCTGCGGCCGCATGCATGATCTCATCCTGCGCAATCGGGTGGCCGGCTACGCCGAGGGCGGCCTCATGCGGCACCTGCACGGGGATAACCGTGCGCTGCCCGCCGCGCAGCGCACGGCCTTCGAACACCACATCCCGTCCGCAGGCATCCTCGTCGCCTTCACCAACGACGCCTGGCCGCACCTGCTCTCGGAAATGCGTCATCGTCCGCGTCGCACCGGGGCGTGGTCCGGACGTCTCACGCCGAAGCAAAAACAACTCGCACCGCGCCTGCTCGCCGAAATCGCCGAGCGCGGCCCGCTCAGCTCGGAGGACTTCGAGGACACCGGCCGCTCGCGCGCCGTCTGGGGCGCCGCCACCCAGGCCAAGGCCACGCTCCAAAAACTCTTCTTCCACGGCGAACTCCTCATCGCCCGGCGCGGTGAGGGCAACCGCCGCTACTACGACCTGCCGGATCGCGTTCTCCCGTCGAAAATCCTCCGTCAGTCCGAGCCCTCCGCCCCGGAAACCGCCCGCTGGGAAGCCCTGCTCAAACTCCGCCAGCGCCGCCTCACCACCCTGAAGCGCGACGAACTCCCCCACGTCGCCGACCTCGTCCAGCCCGTCACCATCGAAGGCTGCCCACCTCTCTTCTGCCTCAGTTCGGACCTGCCCGTCTTAGAAACCTGTCATTCTGAGCGAAGCGAAGAATCCACCTGTGCCCCGTTGCTATTAGCCCCGTTGGATCCCCTCATCTACGACCGTCGCGTCACCTCCGCTCTCTGGCAGTTCGACTACACCTGGGAGGTCTATACGCCGCCGGCCAAGCGTCAGCGCGGCTACTACGCCCTGCCTGTCCTCGCCGGCACCGAGATCGTCGGGCACGTGGACCCCAAGGCCGACCGCCCCGACCGCCGCCTGCGCGTGATGCGCCGCTCGCTCAAGCGCGGCCACAAGGCCACCGAAGCCGTCCGCGCTCTCGCCCGCTGGCTCGGCCTGCGCTGATTAATGGAGCCGGGGCGCCCTCGCCCCGGTATTCGCACGCCTGTTTTCAGGCGGTTTTCCCTTTTCCTCTCTGCGGACTTGCCCGGCACAAACACGGCGGGCCACACTGATCGCTTTTGTGGACGACCTCCTTCTCACGCTCAAGACCACCTTCGGTTACAACGCCTTCCGCCCGCTCCAGCGTGAGATCATTGAGGCGTCCCTGGACGGTCGCGATGTCTTCGCCCTGCTGCCCACCGGCGGCGGCAAGTCGCTCTGCTTCCAGATCCCGGCGCTGCAGCGCACCGGCCTGACCGTCGTCGTCTCGCCGCTCATCGCCCTGATGAAGGACCAGGTGGATCAGCTCCAGGCCGCGGGCGTGGCCGCGACTTTCCTCAACTCCACGCTCGACGCCGACACCGCCCGCTCGCGCCTCGCCGGCCTCCACCGCGGCGAGTTCCGCCTGCTCTACGTGGCGCCCGAGCGCCTCATGCTCGACAACTGGCAGGAGAACCTCACCGCCTGGAACGTCACCGCCCTCGCCATCGACGAGGCGCACTGCGTCTCCGAGTGGGGCCACGACTTCCGCCCCGAATACCGCCAGATCGCCCGCCTGCGCAAACTCTTGCCCGAAGTGCCGGTCATGGCGCTCACCGCCACGGCCACCGAGCGCGTCCGCGCCGACATCATCAAACACCTCCAGCTGCGTGAACCCGAGGTCTTCGTCGCTTCTTTCAATCGCCCGAATCTCACCTACCGCGTCCTCGCCAAGGACCAGCCGTTGAAACAGATCATCGATTTCGTCCGCAAGCGCGAGGACGAGTCAGGCATCATCTACTGCGCCACGCGCGCCGCCGCCGAGCGCACTGCCGAGTCGCTCGCGGGGCGCGGCTTCTCCGCCCGCGCCTACCATGCGGGACTCGACGCCGAGGAACGCGGCCGCAACCAGGAGCGCTTCCTCCGCGACGAGACCAAGATCATCTGCGCGACCATCGCCTTCGGCATGGGCATCAACAAGCCCAACGTCCGCTGGGTCATCCACCACGACCTGCCCAAGAACATCGAGGGCTACTATCAGGAAACCGGCCGCGCCGGCCGCGACGGCCTGCCCGCTGACTGTCTGCTGCTCTTCAGCGGCGGCGATGCCGCCAAGCAGACACACTTCATCGAGGAAATCACCGACGACCACGAAAAGCAGGTCGCCCGTGCCCAGCTCCGCCAGATCCTCCACTACGCCGAGAGTGCCGGCTGCCGCCGCCGCGAACTGCTCGGCTATTTCGGCGAGGGCTTCGCCACCGACAACTGCGCCGCCTGCGACAACTGCCTCGAACCGCGGGAAACCTACGACGGCACGCTCCTCGCGCAGAAATTCCTCTCCTGCATTTACCGCATCCGCCAGACCGGCCGCTTCGGCGTTGGCCTGAACCACATCGTCGAGGTGCTGACCGGCGCCGACACCGAGAAGATCCAGCGCTGGGGCCACCACCAGCTCTCCACCTACGGCATCGGCAAGGACCTCGCGCGGCCTGCGTGGGCCGCCGTCGGCCGCGAGCTCATGCGCCTCGGCTACGTCGCGCAAGCCGAGGGCGAATTTCCCATCCTCGAACTGACCGAGGCCGGCCTGAACGTCCTCCGCACGCGCTCGGCCGTCACCCTCACCAAGCCCCTCGCCCTGCCCAAGGCCAAGCGCGTCACCCACCGCGAGGGCGAGATCGAGTGCGACGAGATCCTCTTCGCCCGCCTGCGCGAGCTGCGCAAGCAGCTGGCCGACGAACGCGGCGTGCCCGCCTACATCATCTTCGGCGACACCACGCTCCGCGAACTCGCCCGCCGTTACCCGACGCGCGTCGGCCAGCTGGAAGGCATCACCGGCATCGGTGAGAAGAAGCGCGCCGAGTTCGGTGACACCTTCACCGCCGCCATCGCCGAATTCCTGAAGACCAATCCCAAGGTCACGTTCAACGACTGAGGGCCGGCCTGCGCTCAGAACAACCCCAGTTGCTCGCCGCGCTCGGTCGCTTCCTTCTGCGCCGGCCACAATGCCGGCGCCGGGACCGCAGGGCACAGTTCGTGCAGTCTTTGATGGAATATCCGGGCGATGTCCGGTGCGTAGGTGTCATCCGGGTGGTGCGCGAAGAACCAAGGCTTGCGGCCTTCTTTGATCCACGCCGCGAAGCGCTCTGCCCACGCTTCCAGCGCCGCGCGGTTCTTCTCCACGTCGGGATCGCCCACGAATCTCGCCACCGGGCTTTTCCCCAGCGCGGTAGCGCGGAACGGGATGCGCGGCTTCCGCTCCAGCGCCTCCTGCACGCCCGACAGGTCTCCCTGCGCCGCGAACAGGCCCGTCGTATCAAAGTTCACCCGCTCCACGCCTAGTTCGCCCAGCAATTCGTCCACCGCCCGCTCTTGCGCGCCCCCGTCGAAAAACGCCCCGTGCCGCACCTCGACGATGTAGCGGAACTCCCGGGGCAACGCCCGGAGGTAGGCCTGCAACGCGGGCAGATCCTGCGGGCCAAACTTGTCATCCAGCTGCAGGAAGAAGGGCCCGAGTCTCTCCCCGAACGGAGCCAGCAGGGCGAAGAAGTCCCGCGTCGCCGCCTCGGCGCCGACCAGCCTCCGCCGGTGGCTGATGTCCTGGTGAAACTTGAAGCAGAACCGGAGGTGCGCCGGGGCCTCGTCGCACCACTTGCGGATCGTGGCCGGCGACTGCAGCGCGTAGAAGGTGGTGTTGCCCTCCACGGCGTTGAAAACCTCCGCATACTGAGCCATCTGCTCTTCGCGCCGGATCTTCCGCGTGAAGAAATGCCCGGGCCACGTCGGGTGAGCCCAACCCTGGCAACCGATGTGGAGCAGTGACGACACGCGGGGTTTATGCGTTTGCGCTCCACCAGCCGCAAACCCCTAGTTGGCGGCGTGCCCGCACTGCAGCCGCTCTTGGAAAACTCCGGCCTCGCCTTCCTCGGCGAGGCCTCTTGGCCACCCTCGCAGCTCACCGACCGCGACGCCGAGCAGCTTCTCGCCGCCGCCAATGCCTGCGGCCGGCCCAACATTGACGTCCTGCGCGGACGCCTCGCTGTCGTGGACGGTGAGCCGGTCGAATCCTGTCAGCTCGATTTCCCGGAGCACTACACCGAACAGGAAGCCGCGCTCTACGAGCAGCCTTTCGCGCTGCTGCAGAAGCGCGCCGGCACGTGGCGGAATCCCCACACCCAGCCCGCGCTACGCCGCGCGCTCGCCCGCGTCTCGCGCTGGCTTGCCCTGCCCGCCGGCGCCGACACCCCCGACTGGCGCTGGATCGAGGAGGAAGTCCTGCCCGACGCCTCGCTGCTCGTCGTCGCACGCGACGATGACTTCACGCATGGCGTGCTGTCGTCTCCAGTCTTCGCTTCCTGGTGGGCGCGCCACCGCGCGCAACCCCTGATCGCGGTCGAGTCGTTTCCCTTCCCCTGGCCGCCGGCCACCCCGCTTTCCAGCCTGAGCAAATCCCAAGAGGAGCAACGCCACGCCATCGTCCGCGCCATCCGGGGTGGCAATGCCGATGCCCTCTCCACCGCCGTGCTCGCCGCCTATGGCTGGCCGGCGGAGATCGATGACGACGCCCTGCTCGAAAATCTGGCGACGCTGAACCGCAAGCGTGGAGGGCTCAGCTCCGGCGGTTGCTGATGTAGGGCGGGGTCTCTGAACCCCGCCTCGAATAGCATTGGGTAATCGATCAAAGGCGGGGTTCGGAGACCCCGCCCTACATCAAAACTTCCACTCCAGCCCCGCGTAAGCGCCGATCCCCAGCTGCGGGTAGCCGTGCACCTGCTCGTAGGCTTCGTCGAGGAGGTTCTCGACGCGGGCCTTGAGCGCGAAGCGGTCGTTCACCTGCCATGCGCCATAGACGCGCACGACGGTGTAGTCCTCTCCCGCGATGGTGGCGAAGGTCGCCGCATCGACGTCCATGCGATCATTCACGAACACCACGCCGGCGCCGGCGCTCAGACCGCCGCCAAAGGCGCGCCACACGTCGAGCGAGCCGCTGTGCTTCGGACGGCGCAGTAGGCGCGTGCCGGCGGTGAGGTCGTCGGCCTCGAGGTAACTGTAGGCGAGACGCACATCCACCGCGCCGGGCAGCGCGAACTTGCCGGACAGCTCCAAACCCTGCGTGCGGGCGCGGCCGACGTTTTTCACCGTGCTGGGGAACGCGGCGAAATCGAACGCGATCAGGTTGCTGATGCGCGTGTCGAACCACGTGGCGCTGAGCACGCCCTTCTTGTCGGCGAGGAAGTAGTCCACGCCGGCGTCCCAGCCCTTGGCCTTCTCGGCCTCGAGGTCGGGATTGCCGACGTAGAACGAGCTCTGGCCGTAGAGATCGAGGAAGCTCGGCGAGCGGAACGCCGTGCCGTAGCTGGCGCGCAGTTTCCAGCGCGAGTCCGACGACAGCCACGCGGCCGTCACGCGGCCGGTCGTGGCGCGGCCGTAGGTGTCGTGGTCGTCGCTGCGCAGGCCCGCGGTGAGATACACGCGCTCGACCGGCGTCCACTCGTCCTGCACGAAGAACGCGAGGAGCTGCTGGCTCTCGTTGATGTCGCCGAAGCCGGTGTTGCGCGTGTGGTTCGCCTCGGCGGTGAGGCCGCCGGTCACGCGGTGCTGTTCGTTCGCGGTCCAGGTGCCCTGCCAGTCGAGCACGGCGCGGCGGTTCTTCACGAGCGTGGTCGAGGTGCCGTTGAACGACTCGTAGCGGCGGGATTGCCCGCCGAGCACGGCCTTGTGGGTGAACTCGGCCGACGGCGTGAACTCGGCGAAGACGGTCGCGAGCTGGTTGTTCTCACGCTCCTCGTTGTCGGGATCGTTGGCGCCCCAGCCGATCGCCGCACCGGGAGAGCCGTAGGTGCCGACGAAGCCGCGCCAGGTGCCGCCGACGGCGACCTTGGCCGAGAGTTTTCGGTCCACGCGCAGCGCAAAGGTCGTGCTGTCGAATTCATTGTTCGCGCGCTCGTTGTCGGTGTGGCCGCCGTTGAGCGAAAACGTGTAGCCACCACGGTCGTCGCCGGCCTGCACGCTGGCCGCGCCCTGGATCGTGCCGAACGAGCCGGCCTCGAGCGCGACGCTGCCGCGCGTCGGCCCGCTGCCGCGCTGGCCGCGGATGGCAATCACGCCGCCGACCGCTTCGCCGCCGTAGAGTGTGCTCTGCGGACCGTGCGAAACCTCAAGATTGTCGCAGGCGCCGAGACACGCGCCGCCGAGCACGACCTGGTAGTCAGTGTTGGGATCGTTGGCACGGATGCCGTCCACGAGAAACAGCGTCTGGTTGGAATTCGAACCGCGGAGGAACAGCGAAGTGATGGCGCCCGGCGCGCCCGAAGCCGCGGTCGGCGCGCCGGGAATACCGGCGAGGACCGAATTGAGCCCGGTGAGCTGCATGCGCGCGAGTTCGGCGCCGCTGATCGAATCCACGGCGGAGCCGGTGGTCGTCAGCGCGGCGGGCGTGCGCGTGGCGGTGGTGACGTAGTCCGGGAGGACGACGTATTCGCCGCCCGGCGAGGATTGCTGGGCGGACAGGTGAAGGGCCGGCGCGAATGCGGCGGCCACGAGGAGGCGTCGCAACGACGCCAAGGGGAGGGTTTGCATGGTCTGCTTTTCCTAACGGCAAGAGCAGACCGTGCCTCGGTTGTAGCCGGGGTCGGTGACCCCGGTCCGGCCTCAACGAGGCCGGCTACAACAAATACACGTTCCTACTCTCACGCTTCATTGAGTGCGATGAAGGTTTGTCGCCGGTGCGCGCACACGCACGGGCGCGGTGAGTTCCCGCAGACAGATGTTCGGACTCCGCATTCGTGCGCGTGGCGCACAAGTATCAAGTTTCAAGGAGCCAAGTATCAGGAGGGTCGGCCTCTTGTTACTTGTCACTTATCACTTTTTACTTGGCGCGCTCCGCGCGTCCTAGTCCCCGCCTTCGCCGGTCGCCCGACTGGCTGTGTTCCCGCCCTGAAGCGGAATGGGGATTTGTGATGCGTTACCGCAGCGCTACTGTGGCCGGATTGCACGGCCTTCCCTGTGACTGCCGGATTAAATGGAAAGAACCTCAGGAACGCGCCGACACAACCGCCGCGCCACCCCACCCCGCAAGCCCCAACCCTGTGCATCCGTTGACTATGACTGGTCTAGTGGAGGGCGAGATCCCCGCCGAAAGCCTGGCGGAGATGGCGCAGCAACCCCGCCACGAACGCGATAGCCTCTTCGAACGGAGGCGGGCTTCGGAGACCCGGCCCTACACCTCGTTAGACTCACACAAAGCTTGCTTTCATATCATTAAATCATGATATGTAGATTTCTAACCAGCCATGTCCTCTCACCTCCACGTCCCGACTCCCGCCGAAGCCGCTCTTCGCCAGACGCTTAAAGAGCGAATCGCCGTCATCGACGGCGCCATGGGCACGACCATCCGCGGCTATGGACTGACCGAGGCCCAGGTGCGCGGCGAGCGCTTCAAGGACGCCCCGAAGGACCTCAAGAACAACGGCGACATCTACTCCCTCACCTGCGCATCCACCATCGAGGACATCCACCGGCGCTTCCTCGAGGCCGGCGCGGACATCATCGAGACCAACACCTTTTCGGCCACGAGCATTGGCCAAAGCGAGTTCTTCATCGAGGACCCGCGCGAGCACGGCGGCCGCAAGGACGCGGCGTTCTACCAAACGGTCATTGAGAACAAGTTCCTCCAGGAGCTCGCCCACGACATCAACTTCTCGTCCGCGCGCCAGTGCCGCACCTGGGCCGACCGCCTCGCCAACGCCACCGGCCGCCGCCGCTACGTCGCCGGCGCCATCGGGCCGCTCACCGTCTCGCTCTCCAACTCGCCCGACGCCGACGACGCCGGCTTTCGCGTCGTGACCTTCGATCAGGTCAAAGCCGACTACCGCCGTCAGATCCGCTCGCTCATCGCCGGCGGCGTGGACCTGCTGCTCGTCGAGACGATCTTCGACTCCCTCAACGCCAAGGCCGCCCTCGTCGCCCTCGAGGAAGTTTTCGCCGAGGACAAACACCGCCTGCCCGTCATGATCTCCGCCGCCGTCGGCCGCGGCGGCGAAACGATGATCTCCGCGCAGACCGTCGGGGCCTTCTGGAACGCCGTGAGTCACGTGCACCCGTTCTCCGTCGGCCTCAATTGCTCGATCGGTCCCGACCTCATGCGGCCCTTCCTCGCCGAGCTCAGCGGCAAGGCCGACACGTTCATCTCGTGCTACCCCAACGCCGGCCTGCCGAATCCGCTCACGCCGACGGGCTTCGACCTGCTGCCTGCGGACATGGGCCGCTACATGGACGAATTCACGACCGCCGGCCTCGCGAACATTGTCGGCGGCTGCTGCGGCAACACCCCCGAGCACATCGCCGCCATTGCCGCGGCCGTCGCGCCGAAGCCCGCGCGGAGCCTGACCATCATCCGCCCGGATCTGGCGACCACCGCGCCGGAAGTAACAAGTAACAAGGATCAAGTAGCAGGAGCTGACCTTCAGGTTTCAGGTTTCCGAGCCACAGCGGAGGCTGGGCGACTCGTCCCGGGCGGCCAGGAGGCCGCAACGGGAAGCTCTCAGGTTTCCGCTCCAGCCCCCCTCCCTCTCCAACTCTCCGGTTCCCTCCCCTTCACCCAGCAACTCGGCTCCTTCCTCATGATCGGCGAGCGCACCAACGTCGCCGGTTCGCCCAAATTCGCCAAGCTCATCAAGGAGGGCAAATACGAGGAAGCCGTCGCCATCGCCCGCCAGCAGGTCGAGAACGGCGCCAACGTCATCGACGTGTGCATGGACGAGGGCCTCATCGATGGCGTCGCGGCCATGAGCCGCTTCCTGCACCTCCTCGCCAGCGAGCCCGAGGTCGCCAAGGTCCCCATCATGGTGGACTCCTCCAAGTGGGAAGTCATCGAGGCCGGTCTGAAATGTCTTCAGGGCAAGGGCATCGTGAACTCCATCTCGCTCAAGGAAGGCGAGGCGAAGTTCCTCGAACAGGCGCGCCTCATCCGCCGCTACGGCGCCGCCGTCGTCGTCATGGCCTTCGACGAGCAGGGCCAGGCCGCCACCTATGAGGACAAGATCCGCATCGCGGAGCGCGCCTACCGCCTGCTCGTGGACACGGCCGGCTTCCCGCCCGAGGACATCATCTTCGATCCCAACATCCTCACCGTCGGCACGGGCATTGAGGAGCACGCCAACTACGCCGTGGATTTCTTCCGCGCGACGAAGTGGATCAAGCAGAACCTCCCGCACGCCAAGGTCAGCGGCGGCGTGTCCAACGTCTCCTTTGCCTTCCGCGGCAACAACCCCGTGCGCGAGGCCATGCACGCGGCCTTCCTCTACCACG
>CBINOW010000137.1:0-12662 GCA_966252395.1 uncultured Oleiharenicola sp.
GATTGCGGAAACGGGAATCGAGGGCGTCGAGCTTGCCGTCGTTGCAGACGTAGGTGCGGAGCTCGAAGACGCGTGAGCCGGCGGGAGCGCTGGCGGGCCAGGCGGGCGAATAGTCGGTGGTGGTGAGGTAGATCGAATCCACCTTGCTCACGATCTTGCCGGCGGCCTCGGAGGCGTCGCGCACGGCGTGCCAGGCGGGGTCGTCCACGAAGGCCTTCCAAGAGGCCTTGGCGGCGTCGCGGCTGGCGTGGCGGAGGATGTAGTAGAGCTTGTCCTGATCCTTTTCCTCCACGGGCAGCCAGTAGGCGATGTTCACCATGCCGTGCTTCTCGAAGAGCACGCAGGTGTGCTCGCGGAAGCGCTTGAGCAGGTCGGGCATCTTCCCGGGATGCGTGTAATAGATGCGCAGCTCGTAGACCGGCGCGGCGGTGTCGGCGGCGGCGAAGCCGGGGGCCGTGAAGGAGAGAAGACCAAGGAGCAAAGCAGCGAAGCGTTTCATGGGGTAGTGTTCATCACGAAATACACCAACACACGAAAGGCAAAGACGGGGTTGGTCTAACCACAGAGCGTCTGGCCATGGCAGGAGCCCAAGGAACACACGGAATACACGGAAGGGCATGCTCGTTTTCCGTGTATTCCGTGTGTTCCGTGGGCCAATCAATCCGGGGCGGGCCGCCTTCGCTGGGCAGCTTCGGCGAGCCAAGGGGCGCCCCGGCTCCAATATCAGGAGCTTCGCGTGTATTGTGGTGCCCTTGCGTCAGGGTTTCTTCGCCGTTTCGATCACGGCGTGGAAGGCGGGCTTGGGCTGGCCGGCGCGGTCGAAGAGCAACGGGTGGTTGGTGCGGCCGCGGACGGGCCAGCCGTTCAGCCACGAGTCGCCGTCGGTCACGCCCCAAAAGGTCACGCGCTCGACCACATCTTCGTATTTGAGGAAGAGGGCGAAGATGTCGGCGTAACGCCTCGCCAGCTTCTGCTGGATTTCGGGCGGCAGGCCGGCGGTGTAAGGATCGTTCTCGGGTGTGCGCTGCTCGCGCATGGAGATCTCGGCGCCGTTCACCCGACGCGGGAGGACCTCGATGTCGAGTTCGGTGAAGTGGATCTTCACGCCGGCGTCGCGCAGGGCGACGATGCTGGCCTCGATCTGGGCGAGGGTCGGCGTCTCGAGGCGCCAATGCGCCTGCGAGCCGACGGCATCAATACGGAGGCCCCGGGCGCGCAGGTCGTGAACGAGTTGGACGACGGACTTGAGCCGGCCGAGCGTCTCCATGTTGTAGTCGTTGTAAAGGAGCTGGATGTTTTTCGGCAGCTCCTCGTTGGCGATGCGGAAGGCCTCGATCACCCAGTCATCACCGAGGATGCGGCTGAACGGGCTTTTGCGGACAGAGCCATCCTCGATGATGGCCTCATTGACGACGTCCCAAGCGTCGGTGCTGGGGCCGTAGAGCTTGGCCACGCGCTGCACGCGCTCGCGCATGCGCTTGAGCAGGGCGTCGCGGGCCAGCGGCTGGCCCTCCGTGTCCTCAAAGACCCACTTCGGCGTCTGCGAATGCCAGAAGAGCGTGTGGCCGACCATATACATGCCGTGGGCCTTGCCGTAGCCGAAGAAGGCGCCGGCCTCGGCGTCGTTGTATTCGCCCGGCTGGGGGTTGTAAGGGCCCCACTTCATGAGGTTGGTCGAGACGAGGGAGTTGAAATGTTTCTCGACCAGCGGGCGCAGCGGGTGGCCGGGCTGCAGGGCAACGTTGGACCCGACGGCGCCGCCGATGAGGAATTTGCCGGCGAAGACGGCCTTGAGCGCGGGCAGGTCATCGCCGGCGCGAAGTCCAGCGGTGGCAAAGGCACAGAGGGCAAGCAGGGACAGCAGAGGTTTCATGTTCAGGGTTGCGCGAACGAAACCACCGAGCCGCTGGAAACAAACGGCCTGCCGTGCGAACAAGAGACTGGAGCGGGCCGTAGAAACGAGGTTCCGCGATTGCCACTGTGGCCCGCTGCGGGAGCAGCGGGATTTTTCGCGTGCAGGCGCGAGTCTCGGTCCCTGCGCTCCCGCGCAGGGCTACGAGGTGCCTAGCTACAATCGGAATCCGGGTTTATTGGACCGGCTCGTCGGGACGACTCACTCTACCCGACACCAAAGAAAAAGGCGCTCGGGGTGGGAGCGCCTGAAGTAAGCTGGATTGCCACGGCGCGATGCGCCTCGCGATGACAATCAAGGCAGGTCGGTTGATCCCATCAGGTAGCGGTCGCATTCGCGGGCGGCGCCGCGACCTTCGTTGATGGCCCAGACGACGAGCGACTGGCCGCGACGGCAGTCGCCGGCGGCGAAGACGCCCTTCACGCTGGTGGTGTATTTTTCGTGCTCGGCCTTGATGTTGGAGCGCGGGTCGGTCTCGACGCCGATGTCCTTCACGAGGGCCTGCTCGGGTCCGAGGAAGCCCATGGCGAGCAGCACGAGCTGCGCGGGGCGGGTCTTCTCGGTGCCGGGGATCTCCTGCGGCACGAACTGACCCTTGTCGTTCTTGCCCCACTTGATCTCGACGGTGACGAGTTCCTTCACGTTGCCCTGCTCGTCGCCGATGAACTTCTTGACCGTGGTGAGATAGACGCGCGGATCGGCGCCGAACTTCGCGGCGGCCTCCTCCTGGCCGTAGTCCATCTTGTAGGTCTTGGGCCACTCGGGCCAGGGATTGTCGGCGGCGCGCTCCTGCGGCGGCTTGGGCAGAATCTCGATCTGCGTGATGCTCTTGCAGCCGTGACGGATGGAGGTGCCCACGCAGTCGGTGCCGGTGTCGCCACCGCCGATGACGATGACGTCCTTGCCGTCGGCATTGATCGGGGCCTTGCCGTTGGCCAGCACGGCCTTGGTGTTGGCGGTGAGGAACTCCATCGCGAAGTGCACGCCCTTGAGCTGGCGGCCCTCGATGGGCAGGTCGCGCGGCTGGGTGGCGCCGGTGCAGATGACGGTGGCGTCGTATTCTTTGAGGAAGATGGCCGGATCGACGTTGTCGTTGTCGCCGGTGCCAACGCTGGCGTTGCACACGAACTTGATGCCCTCCTGCTCCATGAGCTTGATGCGGCGGAGGACGACCTCCTGCTTGTCGAGCTTCATGTTCGGGATGCCATACATGAGCAGGCCGCCCGGGCGGTCGGCGCGCTCGAAGACGGTGACGGTGTGGCCGGCGCGGTTGAGCTGCGCCGCGGCGGAAAGACCAGCGGGGCCGGAGCCGATGACCGCGACCTTCTTGCCGGTGCGAACCGCAGGGGCCTCGGGGATGACCCAGCCCTCGTCCCAGCCCTTGTCGATGATCGAGACCTCGATGTTCTTGATCGTGACCGGCGGGTTGTTGATGCCGAGCACGCAGGAGCCCTCGCAGGGAGCGGGGCAGACGCGGCCGGTGAACTCCGGGAAGTTGTTCGTTTTGTGCAGGCGGTGCAGCGCTTCGTGCCAGAGGCCGCGATAGACGAGGTCGTTCCACTCGGGGATGAGATTGTTGATCGGGCAGCCGGAGGCCATGCCGCTGATCAGCTTGCCCGTGTGGCAGAACGGCACGCCGCAATCCATGCAGCGCGCGCCCTGCGTGCGGAGCTTCTTCTCCTCCATGTGGTGGTGGAACTCCTTCCAATCCTTGACGCGCTCGGTCGGCGTGCGGTCGGTCGGAAGCTCGCGGAGGTATTCGATGAAGCCGGTTGGTTTGCCCATGGGAGGAAAGTTGAAGTGGGAAGTTTAAACTGTCGGCGGTTAGTTGCCGCCGACGCGGGAGGTGTCGCGGGCGTTTTCCTCGAAGGCGGCCATGATGGCTTCGTCGCCGGTGAGGCCCTGGGCCTGGGCGCGCTCGATGCAGGCGAGCATGCGCTTGTAGTCCTTGGGCATGACCTTGACGAACTTCGGCACGAACTTGTCCCACGCGGCGAGGACGGCCTTGGCCTTCTCGCTCTTCGTGTAATCGAGGTGCTTCTGGATCATCGCCTTGACGGCGGCGATCTCCTTGGCGTCCTCGAGCTTCTCGATGCCGACCATCTGGGTGTTCACGCGGCCGGCGAAATCACCGGCCTCGTCGAGCACGTAGGCGATGCCGCCCGACATGCCGGCGCCGAAGTTACGGCCGGCGCGGCCGAGCACGACGACGTTGCCGCCGGTCATGTATTCGCAGGCGTTGTCGCCCACGCCCTCGACCACGACGGTGACGCCGGAGTTGCGGACCGCGAAGCGCTCGCCCGCGAGACCGCGGATGTAGGCCTCGCCGGCGCTGGCGCCGTAGAACGCCACGTTGCCGATGATCATGTTCTCCTCGGCCTTGAACGGAGCCTTGGCGTCGGGGAAGACGATGAGCTTGCCGCCCGAGAGGCCCTTGCCGAAGTAGTCGTTGGCATCGCCCTCGATGGAGAGCGTGACGCCGCGGGTGACAAAGGCACCGAAGCTCTGGCCGGCGGAACCCTTGAACTTGAAACGGACGGTGTCCTCGGGGAGGCCCTTGGCGCCGTGCTTCCGGGTGATTTCACCGGAGGTGATGGTGCCGGTCACGCGGTTGACGTTGCGGATGGGCAGCTCGGCGACGACCTTCTCGCCCTTTTCGATGGCCGGCTTGGCCAGCGCGACGAGCGTGGTGATGTCGAGCGAGCGATCAATGCCGTGGTCCTGCTTCTGCGAGCAGAAGCGGCCGACCTCGGGGCCGACATCCGGCTGGTAGAGGATGTTGGAGAAGTCCAGACCCTTGGCCTTCCAGTGGTCCACGGCCTTCTTCGACTCAAGACGGTCGGTGCGGCCGATCATCTCCTCGATGGTGCGGAAGCCGAGCGAGGCCATGATCTCGCGGATGTCCTCGGCGATGAACTTCATGAAGTTCACCACGTGCTCGGGCTTGCCGGCGAACTTGGCGCGGAGCTGCGGGTCCTGCGTGGCGACGCCGGCGGGACACGTATTCAGATGGCAAACCCGCATCATGATGCAGCCGGTGGCGACGAGCGGCGCGGTGGCGAAGCCGAACTCCTCGGCGCCGAGCAGCGCGGCGATGATGACGTCGCGGCCGGTCTTGAGCTGGCCGTCGGTCTCAACCGCGATGCGGGAGCGAAGGTTGTTGAGCACGAGGGTCTGGTGGGTCTCGGCGAGGCCGAGTTCCCACGGCAGGCCCGCGTGGTGCAGCGAGGTCATCGGCGAAGCGCCGGTGCCGCCGTCGTAGCCGGAGATCAGCACGACGTCAGCGTGCGCCTTGGCGACGCCTGCGGCGACGGTGCCGACGCCCACCTCGGACACGAGCTTCACGGAGATGCGCGCGTGGTGGTTGCCGTTCTTGAGGTCGTGGATGAGCTCCGCGAGGTCCTCGATGGAATAGATGTCGTGGTGTGGCGGGGGCGAGATGAGGCCCACGCCGGCAGTGGTGCCGCGGGTCTTGGCGACCCAGGGATAAACCTTGGTGCCGGGCAGCTGGCCGCCCTCGCCGGGCTTGGCGCCCTGGGCCATCTTGATCTGGATTTCGCGCGCGTTGACGAGGTATTCGCTCGTCACGCCGAAGCGGCCGGAGGCGACCTGCTTGATGGCGGAGTTTTTGGAGTCGCCCAGTTCGTTGGTCCAGGTGAAGCGCGCGGGGTCTTCGCCGCCCTCGCCGGTGTTGGACTTGCCGCCGATGCGGTTCATCGCGATGGCGAGCGTCTCGTGGGCCTCCAGGGAGATGGAGCCGTAGGACATGGCGCCCGTCTTGAAGCGCTTCATGATGCTCTCGATCGGCTCAACTTCCTCGATCGGAATGGCGGTGCCGGCCTTGAACTCGAGCAATGAGCGCAGCGTGCAGAGGCGTCCGCTCTGCTCGTTCACGAGCTTGGCGTAATTCTGGTAGGCGGTCTTGTTGTTCGTGCGGACGGCCTTCTGGAGGGCGTGCACGGACTCGGGCGTGAAGAGGTGGGCCTCGCCGCTCGCGCGCCACTGGTAGAGCCCGCCGACGGGGAGCACATGGCCGTCCACCTGACGGTCCGGATAGGCCGCCTTGTGGCGAAGCAGGACTTCCTGCGCGATGACATCGAGACCGATGCCGCCGACGCGCGAAGGCGTCCAGGTGAAGTAGTGGTCCACGACATCCTGACGGAGGCCAAGCGCCTCGAACACCTGGGCGCCGCGGTAGGACTGGATGGCGGAAATGCCCATCTTGGACATGACCTTGATGACGCCCTTGGAAGCGGCCTTCACGTAGTTGGCGCAGGCCTTCTTGTGGTCGATGCCGGTGAGCATGCCCTCGCGGATCATGTCATCGATCGTCTCGAACGCCACGTAGGGGTTGATCGCGGTGCAGCCGTAGCCGATAAGCAGCGAGAAGTGGTGGACCTCGCGGGCGTCACCGGTCTCGACGACGAGCGACACGCGGGTGCGCAGGCCCTCGCGAATCAGGTAGTGGTGCAGGCCGGCGACGGCGAGCAGCGACGGGATGGGGGCGAACTCCTTGGTGACGCCGCGGTCGGAGAGGATGATCACGTTGACCTCGTCCTCCTCGATCATGCGGCGGGCCATGACGGAGAGCTCCTCCATGGACTTGGCGAGACCTTTCTCGCCGCGGGCGACGCGGAAGAGGATGGGCAGCACGCCGGTCTTGAGGCCGGGCAGGTTGGTGCGGCGGATCTTGGCAAACTCCTCGTTGGTGAGGACCGGCCACTTCAGCTCGACGCGGCGGGCGGCCGTGGGCTGCGGGTTGAGCAGATTGCCCTCGGAACCGAGGCGCGACTCGGCGGAGGTCACGATCTCCTCGCGGATCGAGTCGATCGGCGGGTTGGTGACCTGGGCGAAGAGCTGCTTGAAATAATCGTAGAGCAGGCGCGGCTTGTTGGAGAGCACCGCGAGGGCGGCGTCGTTGCCCATCGAGCCGATGGCTTCGACGCCATCCTTGGCCATGGGCATGATGACCACGCGTTCGTCCTCAAAGGTGTAACCGAAAGCGATCTGGCGCTGGAGCAGCGTCTCGTGGTCCGGCACCTCGACGGTCGGGGCCGGGGGCAGGTCGCTGAGGTGAACGAGGTGTTCCTTGATCCACTCGGCGTAGGGCTGGGCGGAGCAGATGGCGCGCTTGATCTCCTCGTCCTCGATAATGCGGCCCTGCTCGGTATCGACGAGGAACATGCGGCCGGGCTGCAGGCGGCCCTTGCGCACGACGTCCTCGGGCGGGAACTCCAGCACGCCGGCCTCGGAGGCCATGATGACGATGTCGTCCTTCGTGACGTAGTAGCGGGACGGACGCAGGCCGTTGCGGTCAAGGATGGCGCCGATCTGGCGGCCGTCGGTGAAGCCCATCGAGGCGGGGCCGTCCCACGGTTCCATCAGGCAGGAGTGATACTGGTAGAACGCGCGACGGTCCGGATCCATGGACTCGTGGTTGGACCACGGCTCGGGGATCATCATCATCATCGCGTGCGCCAGCGGACGGCCGGCGAGCACGAGGAGCTCGAGCGTGTTGTCGAACATCGACGAGTCGGAACCGTTGGGGTTCACGATCGGGAGGATCTTCTTGATGTCGTCGCCGAAGAGCGGGCTCTCGAACAGCGCCTGGCGGGCGTGCATCCAGTTGATGTTGCCGCGGAGGGTGTTGATCTCGCCGTTGTGCGCGAGGTAGCGGTAGGGGTGCGCGCGCTCCCAGCTCGGGAAGGTGTTGGTCGAGAAACGCGAGTGGACCAGCGCCAGCGCGGACTCCATCGCCGGGTGCTTCAGGTCGGGGAAGTAGTTGTCCACCTGGTCGGTGGTGAGCATGCCCTTATAAACGAGGGTGCGGGCGGAGAGCGACGCCACATACCAGGCCTCGGCGCCCGCCAGCGTGGAGGTGCGGATGTCGCTGTAGGCGCGCTTGCGGATGACGTAGAGCTTCCGCTCGAAGCCCAGCTCGTCGAGGCCCTCGGGGCGCTCGATGAAGGCCTGGCGCATGAACGGTTCGGAAGACTTCGCGGTGTCGCCGAGCGAGGCGTTTTTGGTCGGCACGGTGCGCCAGCCGAGGAACTTGCAGCCCTCGGACTGCACGACCTGCTCGAAACGCTCCTCAACCTTGCGGCGGACGGTGGCGTTGCGCGGCAGGTAGATCAGGCCGACGCCGTAATTGCCCACCTCGGGCAGTGTGAAACGCAGGGTCTTGCCGATGTCGGCGAAGAACTTGTGGGGCACCTGGATGAGGATGCCGGCACCGTCCCCGGTGTTGATCTCGGCGCCGCTCGCGCCGCGGTGGTCCAGGTTCCGCAGGATCTGGAGGCCGTCGGCCACGATCTTGTGCGACTTGCGGCCTTTCATGTCCACGATGAAGCCGACGCCGCAGGCATCGTGTTCAAACCAAGGATCGTAAAGGCCCTGCTTGCCGGGCCGGCCGGTGGGAACGGTGGTGGTGGACATGGAAGAGGAAGATTGGCCGGACATCGTGATGGTGAAAGGCGACGAAACGGCCCCCGCGCGGCGGAGGCAAGGCAAGAGGTGGGTTGTGACTAAGTCTGGAGGGAGGCGGCCGGCGCGAGTTGGGCGCCGAACTCCTCAAAACGGTAAACCGGCACGGGCGTGTCGGCGGTGGGCGGAAGCGGCACGACCTTCCAGAACTTGGCCGACTCGGCGGCCCAGTTGGCGGCGAGGAAGGCAGCGTGCGGGCTGCCGGTCAGCTCGGCATGGAGGGCGACGAGCTTGCGGAGAGCGGTGCTCTCCGCGGCGTCATCGAGGCGAACCGGGCGGATGAGGGCGGAATTGTAGCGGTCGGAGAACGTGCCCTGGTCGTCATAGACGAAGGCCAGGCCGCCGGACATGCCGGCGCCGAAGTTCAGACCGACCTCGCCGAGCACGACCACCGTGCCGCGCGTCATGTATTCGCAACCATGGTCCCCCACCCCCTCGACAACCGCGGTGGCGCCGGAATTGCGCACCGCGAAGCGCTCACCCGCGCGGCCGGCCGCGAAGAGTGAACCGCCGGTAGCGCCGTAGAGGCAGGTGTTGCCCACGATGGCATTGTCGCGCCAGACGAACTTCTCGACGGGCTTGGGGTGGACGATGATCTCGCCGCCCGCCATGCCCTTGCCGACGTAGTCGTTGGCCTCGCCGATGAGGCGGAGGCGCACGCCCTGCACGAGGAAGGCGCCGAAGCTCTGGCCGGAGCTGCCGGTGAACTGCAGGTCCACGGTGCCGGGGGGCAGCGCGTTGTTGCCGCGCGCGTAGGCGATCTGGCCGGAAAGGTAGGTGCCGACGTCGCGGTTGGCGTTCTCGACCTTGTAACGGCCGGTGAGCTTGGCCGCGTGACCGGTAATGATGTCGCGCGCCTCGATGACGATGGCCTCGTCGAGCGTGCCCTCGTTGCCGAAACGGGCGTTGCGCTCGCGCGTGTGGTAGCGCTCGGACTGGCCGCTCGGGTCGGGATCGTGGAGCACGCCGGAAAGGTTGATCAGGCGCGTCTTCGGGTTGGCGGGATCGTCGATCTGCTCGAGCAGGTCCACGCGGCCGATGACCTCGTTGAGAGTCTTGGCGCCGAGGCGCGCGAGGTAGCGGCGCACCTCCTCGGCCACGGCGTTGAAGTAGGCGATGACGTTCTCGGGCTTGCCGCGGAACTTCGCGCGCAGGTCCTCGCGCTGCGTGGCGACGCCGACCGGGCAGGTGTTCTGGTGGCAGACGCGGAACATCGCGCAACCCGCCGCGATGAGCGCCGAGGTGCCGAAGTTGAACTCTTCCGCGCCAAGCAGTGCGGCGATGACAATATCGCGTCCGGTCTTCATGCCGCCGTCGGTGCGGAGCACGACGCGGCTGCGGAGGCCGTTCATCATGAGCACCTGGTGCGCCTCGGCGACGCCGAGCACCCAGTCGGAGCCGGCGTTCTTGATCGAGCCGAGCGGCGACGCGCCCGTGCCGCCCTCGTGGCCGGAGACGAGGATGACGTCGGCGTAGGCCTTGGCCACGCCGGCCGCAACGGTGCCGACGCCGGACGAAGCAACGAGCTTCACGCAGACCTTGGCGCGCGGGTTGACCTCCTTGAGGTCGAAGATGAGCTGCGCGAGGTCCTCAATGGAATAGATGTCGTGGTGCGGCGGCGGCGAAATGAGCATGACCCCCGGCACGGAGTAGCGGAGGCGCGCGATCAGCGGCGTGACCTTGGCGCCGGGCAGCTGGCCGCCCTCGCCCGGCTTGGCGCCCTGCGCCATCTTGATCTCGATCTCGCGGGCATTGGAGAGGTATTCGGCCGTGACACCAAAGCGGCCGGAAGCGACCTGCTTGATAGCGGAGTTGGCGCTGTCGCCATTTTCGCGGACGACGAAACGCTTCGGGTCCTCGCCGCCCTCGCCGGAGTTGGACTTGCCGCCGATGCGGTTCATCGCGATGGCCAGCGCCTCATGCGCCTCGGGCGAGAGCGCGCCGAGCGACATGCCGGCCGTGGTGAAACGCCGGCGGATGTCCTCGATCGGCTCGACGTCGTCGAGCGCGACCGACTGTTCGGCAAACTTGATCTTCAGCAGGTCCTTGAGGGTAACGGGCGCGTGTTCGTCGGCCGTGGTCGCGAAAGTCTTGTAAGCCTCGGCGTCGGGGTTGCGCACAAACTTGTGCATGCCCGCGACGACCTTGGGATTCCAACCATGGAACTCACCTTCGCCGCGCTTGTTCACGCGGTAGTAGCCCTCGTTGTGCATCGCCGGCGCGGTGGCCTGGCCGACCTGGTCGGGATCGGCGGGGTCGAGCCTGGGGAAACCGCGCTCGTGGCGCGCGATGGTTTCTTCGGCGATCTGGCGGTAGCCGATGCCGCCCATGGGCGACGGCGTGCCCTTGAAGCAGTCCTCGATGACCTTGTTGCCGATGCCGAGCGCCTCGAACATGTGTGCGCCGCGGTAGCTGAGGAGCGTGCTGATGCCCATCTTGGCCATGACCTTGAGGAGGCCGGCCTCGATGGCGGACTTGTAGTTCTGCTCGGCCTGCGCGGGCGTGACCGGCGCGGAGGTCTTACCGGCGGCGGCGAGGTCGCGGACGGTCGCGAGCGCGAGCCAGGGGTTCACCGCGGCGGCGCCATTGCCGATGAGGCAGGCGATGTGGTGGACGTCGCGCGCCTCGCCGGTCTCGGCCACGAGGTCGCAGCGCAGGCGCAGGCCGGCGTTGACGAGCTTCGTCTGCACCGCGCCCATCGCGAGGAGCATGGGAATCGCAACCTGGCCGCGGCCGACGCCGCGGTCGGAAAGGATGATGACGCGGGCACCATGCGTCTGGACGACGCTGAGCGCGCGCTTGGCGAGGTCGGCCAGCGCGTTCTCCAACGCATCGGGACCGGTCGCGGGATCAAACAGCACGCTGAAGCGCGCCACGCGGCCACGGAGGAAACTGATTTCCGCCAGCGCCGTCAGCTCGTGGTCAAGCAGCACGGGCGTATCGAGGGTGACCAGACCGTCGAAGTCAGGCTGGTTCTCGAACAGGTTCAGGCGCCCGCCGATGCCGGACTGGATCGACATGACGGACTTCTCGCGAATCGAGTCGATCGGCGGATTCGTGACCTGCGCGAAGAGCTGCTTGAAATACTGGTAGAGCAGGCGCGGACGGCGCGAGAGCACGGCCAGCGGCGTGTCGTCGCCCATCGAACCGACGGGTTCCTGTCCTTCCGCGAGCGGCGCGAAGATGAGCTCGAGCTCGTCGAGGTCGTAGCCGAAGGCCAGCTGCTGGTCGAGGGCGGCCGGCGCGGGTGTGACCGGGGCGGCCGACTCGGCGACCTTCTTCGTGTAGGCCTCCGCAAACTTGTGCAGGTTGACGAGGTGCTTGTCGCACCACTCGCCGTAGTTGAAGTGCGCCTCGGCCACGACGGCGGCCTTGATCTCGGCGTCCTTGAGCAGCTTGTTGGTCTTGAGGTCCACCGCGATCATGCGGCCCGGCCCGAGGCGGCCGGATTCGACGACCTTGCCCGGCAGGTCTGCGACCACGCCGGCCTCGGAGGCGAGGACGAAGTAGCCGTCGTCGTAAACCTTGTAGCGCGCGGGGCGCAGGCCGTTGCGGTCGAGCGAGGCGGCGACGAAGCGGCCGTCCGTGAAAACCAGCGCCGCCGGACCATCCCACGGCTCCATCAGGTGCGAGTGGTAGCGGTAGAAGTTGCGCAGCTCGGGCGACAGGGCCTTGTCCTTCTCCCACGCCATCGGGACCGTCATCATCATGGCGTGGAGCGGCGAACGGCCGCCCAGGATCAGCGTCTGCAGGACGTTGTCGAGGCTGGCCGAGTCGGACATGCCCGGCTGCACAATCGGGTGCAGGTCCGCGAAGCGCGCGCCCCACACGCCACCGGCCATCGAGCGCTCGCGCGCGTCCATGCGCACGCGATTGCCGCGGATGGTGTTGATCTCGCCGTTGTGCGCGAGGGCGCGGAACGGCTGCGCGAGGTGCCAGGTCGGAAACGTGTTGGTCGAGTAGCGCTGGTGGAAGAGCGCGAAGGCGGTGCGGTAGTCCTTGCGACGCAGGTCGGGATAGAACTTGCGCACCTGCGGGGCGTTGAGCAGGCCCTTGTAAACGATGGTGCGGCAGGAGAAGCTGCACACGTAGAACCCGTCGATGCGCGCGGCAAGGCAGCGGCGTTCCGCGACCATGTGCGCAAGGAACAGCTTCCGCTCAAACTCCTCCTCGGTGAGCTCCTCGAGGCGCGCGACGAGCGCCTGCGCGATGACCGGAACGGACTCGGCGGCCTTGCGGCCCAAACTCGAAATATCCACCGGCACCT
>CBINOW010000138.1:0-12581 GCA_966252395.1 uncultured Oleiharenicola sp.
CACTTGGTTTGGGCCTGTAGTTTCACCAGCGTTGGCACGACCTTGGTAGTTGAGGCGCAGAAATACCATATCTGATAGCGGTATTCGTCCTTCACCTTCTCGATAGGTGACGGCGTGGGGCCGCGCAGCTCGACAGTGTTGCCGAGCGCCTTCTCCACTTCCTTGGCCCAATGTTCGGCAAAGAACTTGATCTTCTCCGGGTTCGGTCCGCGGAAAAGATGGTGAATGAGGTGCCGGTAGGGCGGATACTGGAACCGGTGCCGCACATGCAGCTCGGCCTCGGCGAAGCCGTTGAAGTCGGCCGTTTTCGCGAATTGAACGGCGTCGGTCTTGGGCGTGAAGGTCTGCACCACCACCTCACCTGCGCGGTCACCGCGCCCCGCGCGGCCAGCCACCTGCACGAGGAGCTGGAAGGTGCGTTCGTTGGCCCGAAAATCGGGCACGTGCATCGAGAGGTCGGCGTCCACGAGGCCGACGAGCGTGACGTTGGGGAAATCGAGCCCCTTGCCGATCATCTGCGTGCCGATGAGCACGTCGATCTTGCCAGTGCGAAAGTCGGACAGAATCTCGCGGAAGCGGTGCCGCTTCGCCATTGTGTCGGTGTCCACGCGCTCCAGTCGCGCGCGCGGCAACACGCGTCGCACCGCTTCCTCGACGCGTTGCGTGCCGAGGCCGCGCCAGCGAATGTCCGGCGCCGCGCAGCTCGGACACACCGCAGGGGCGCCGCGCTGATGGCCGCAGAGGTGGCACTTCAGCGTCTCGTCGGCGCGGTGGTAGGTCATCGCCACGCTGCAATGCGGGCACTCCTCGACGTGCCCGCACTTGCGGCACTGCATGCTCGACGAATAGCCGCGGCGGTTGATGAACAGGATCGTCTGTTCCTTCCGCTCGAACCGCGCCTGCATGTGGTTCACGAGCAGGCGTGAGAGCGTCACCAGCCCGCGCGTGCGCATGACCTCGATGCGCATGTCCACGATCTGAAAATCCGGCAGCTGCTTGTCGTCCACGCGCTTCGTGAGCAGGTCGAGGCGGTATTTCCCGCTGCGCACATTGGAAAACGACTCCAGCGACGGCGTGGCCGAGCCAAGCAGGCAAGTGGCGTTGGCGAGCTTCGCCCGGTAAACCGCCACGTCGCGGCCATGGTAGCGCGGGGTTTCGTCCTGCTTGTAGGCCGGCTCGTGCTCCTCGTCCACG
Organism: uncultured Oleiharenicola sp.; assembly: GCA_966252395.1. Lineage (GTDB taxonomy): Bacteria > Verrucomicrobiota > Verrucomicrobiia > Opitutales > Opitutaceae > Lacunisphaera. The sequence continues at coordinate 1,195 of CBINOW010000138.1, forward strand.
ACGATGAGCCGCAGGTCCCGCACCGGGGCGAACACCGCCGAGCGCGCCCCCACCACCACCCTCGCCTGCCCGGAGGCCAGCGCGGTCCAGCCGTCGAGGCGCTCCCCCTCGCTCAGGTGGCTGTGCCAGACCACCGTGCGATGGCCGGCCGACTCGAAGCGCCCGCGCAGGCGCGCCACGGTCTGCGGGGTGAGCGCCACCTCGGGCACGAGATAGATCGCGCTGCCGCCGGCCGCCAACACCTGCTCGACGGCGCGCAGATAGACCTCGGTCTTGCCGGAACCGGTAACGCCATGCAGCAGGTGGACGGCGAATTTGCCCTTCTCGAGGCTCGCGCCCACCGAGTTCACGACCGCGGCCTGCTCCTCGTTGAGCTTGGGCGGCTGCGCCGCCACTACCTCCCCGGAAGCCCACTGGTCGGCATAGGCCACGCGCTCGACGTGGCGCACTTCCTCGCGCACCCAACCGCGTTTCACCAGCGCGTTCACCACGGCCGTGGTCACGGCGAGGCGCGAGAGCACGAGGCCCTTCTTCACGGGTTGAAACTGATGGGCCAGAAACTCCATGAGCCGCGCCTGCTGCGGGGCTTTTTTGCGGAGGGCGGTCAGTTCCTCGGTGGTTGGTTTGTGCGCGGCGGAGAGGTATTTCTCCTGTTTGAGCCGCGTGCCGTCGCGCACGGCGCCGGGGATCATTGCCTCCAGCACGGACTCCATGCGGGCGGCGTAGTAACCGTGCATCCATTTGGCCAAGGTGAGTAGGTCGGGCGTCAGTGCCGGATAATCCTGCAACAGGCCGGAAACGGACTTCAGCTTTTCCAATGGCACGTCCACGACGCCGTTCACTTCCATCACGAGCCCGACCTTGTGCTGGTTGAGAATAGGCACGCGCACGAGCGAGCCGGCCCGGATCGACGCGCGCAGGGTCTCCGGCACCTTGTAGTGCAGGAGCTTGTCGAAACCCGCCAGCGGCTGGACACCCACGATCATGACCGCCAGTGAGCGCGCGCCGCTGGAGCGAGGCAACGTGTTTTGCGCAATCGCTGCGCCGAGATTGCCTTTGACAGGCTGTGCCCGGACCGGCGACATAACCGGCAGTGAGTCAAGCATCCGCCCGCGACAAATTCACCGCCTACCTGACCGAGCAGGGTCACCGTGTGACCAACCAGCGTCTGGCCATCTTCGACGCCGCCATGGCACAGACGGAGCACTTCACCGCCGAACAACTGCTCGACCGCGCCCGGGCCATTGATGACTCCGTGTCCCGCGCCACCGTCTATCGCACGCTCCCTCTCATGACCGAGAGCCTGGTGTTGCGCGAGGTGGACATCGGCTCCGGCGAGAAATTTTACCGTCCCGCCACCGAGGGCGGCAGCAACCAGGTCGCGCAGGTGGTCTGCGTGGACTGCGACAAGATCTTCGAGATCAGCGCCCCGTTCATGAGCTGGTATGGGAGCACGGTGTCGCTGAAGCTCGGCCTGAAGCCCATCTCGCAGCGCCTGCAGGTCAGCGCCCAGTGCATCGCCCACCGCTCCGGCGGCCGCTGCCCCAATCGAGTCAAGAAGTGACGGGTCCTTCTTGAAAACTCCAAACGCCAGATGCCAAACGCCAAAGGAAACTTAAAACTGTCGGGTTCCAGTTTTTCAGCTTTTGATTTTTGGTCGCGCTTCTTTGGCGTTTGGATCCTTGGCGCCTGAGTTTTCCTACAAACATGGCCAAGACGTCCAAGCCCGATCCGCAGTTTGAAATCGAGTTCTACGAAGCGGTGCACCGCCGCTGCCCCGGTTATACCGAGGTCGTCAGCCTGCTCGGCGGGCTCTACACCAAGGTCGGCCGGATCGCCGACGGCCTGAAGATGGACCGCAAGCTCGTGCGCCTCGAGCCGACCAATGCCACGGCCCACTACAACCTCGCCTGCTCCCTTGCCCTCTGCAAAAAGCGCCCCGACGCCCTGCGCACGCTGCGCCAGGCCATCGCCCTCGGCTACGACGACCGCGACTGGATGGAACAGGACCCAGACCTGGAGATTTTGAAGACCGACCCTGAGTTCCAGCAACTCCTCAAGCAGCTCAAGCCGCAGAGCTGAGACTCGGAGCGCTTACTGGCTACCTCAGCCCAAACACCAACTGCAGCATCGTGTTGAGGTCAGGGCCGACGGTGTGGCGGCCGCTGCGGGTGCGGATGAGGTCTTTGCCGCGGAAGGAACGCAATGCGGGCGTGTCCACGGAGACGATCTCGACCGAGCCGGCGCGCTTGCCGGCGACTTCCATTGGCGTCAGCGGTGTCCAGGCGAAGGGCAATCCGGTCACGTCGCACTGCACTTCCCAGCCGCCGACCAGGCCGTCGATCGGTCTCGTGAGCAGCGCGGGATAGCGGCGGATGAAATCCGGCACACGGGTCGTGATCACGCGCAGCCGGACGGCGGAATCCAGGCCCGCAAAGAACTGATCAAAGTTGTCCACGCGCTGCCGGCGCCATTGATCGAGAAACTCCTTCGGGTTGATACCCATCAGATTCATGCCGTTCCACGGGCCGTGCACGTTGGGGCTGCCGAATTTCTTCCACGCATACCACGAGGCGAAGTCGTCGGTGAGTCGCACGCCGATCTCGAAGTGCAGGTGCGCCCGATCCTTGGGGATGGCATAACCGCCGGCACTGCGACCCATGATGCCGAGACGCTGGCCGCGTCTGACTGTCGTGCCGGGTCGGATGCCGGCATCAATTGAGGCAAGGTGGGCGTAGAGCGTGTAAACGCCCGGCGAGAGACCGGGATGCTCCAGCACCACGTAGCGGCCGTAGCTGCTGTTGCCCGGTTTCGTGCTGATGTGGCGAACAACTCCGTCCATCGCGGCGGACACCGGGTCGGTAGCCTCGCCGTTGCGGTCACGGCCGACCGGCCGGATGTCGAGGCCCTCATGAAACTGCGTGCCGTTGCTGCGCACCGAGCCCCAGAGTCCCGAGGTCGGTTCACCGGAGACGGTGGGTTGCACCCACGATTCGTAATGCCCTCCGCGCTCCCAAGCCTTGCTTGGGGTCGGCCACGAGATCTCGACGCGCTGGGCGTGGGCGACGGCGGGGATCAGGAGCCCAGCTAACAGCACACCAAGCGTAACTGTCATTCTGAGCGCAGCGAAGAATCCAGCGGCAGGCTCGAAATATTTTCCGGTCGCGTTAGCCCTCTTGGATCCTTCGCTGCGCCCAGGATGACACAATTTGGGAAAATCTGAGTGCCCAGAACTCATCGCGCGGTCGGCTTGGTTTCCGTCTCGAACGCCTCGAGCACCTCCGCGCCAACGGCGTCGGCGATGAGGCGGCCACGCGGGGTGAGCTGGATGACGCCTTCCTGCGTGGCGGTGAGCAGGCCTTCGAGCAGCAGCTTGGGCAACAAGTCCTCGAGGCCGGACCAATTGGCCTTCGGGAAACGCTTCCGCAAACGCGGCAACGACACTCCGTCGTTCATGCGCAGGCCAAAGACGACGGCGTCAGACGCGAGCAACGCCTCGGTCAACGCCGTGCGATCAGCCATGGCCCTGCGGCCACCTGCAACATCGGCCAGCCACAGCCCAAGGTCCGGCGGGTTGGAGGCGCGCCAACCGGCGTGTTGGCTGGCGGCGGACGGGCCGAGGCCGACCCACTCGTGCATGCGCCAAGTGTTGAGATTGTGGACGCAGGCATGCCCGCGACGGGCGAAGTTGGAGACCTCGTATTGCGCGAAACCCGCCGCGCCGAGGTAGTCCCAGGTGCGCTGGTAGAACAGCGCCTCCTTGGCCGGGTCGAGCTTCACCCTGCCCTGCGAGAGCTTCACCCACAGCGCGGTGTCCTCCTCAAAGGTCAGGCAGTAGGTCGAGAGGTGGTCGGGAGCGAGGCGCATCGCCTCGTCGAGATCGGCCCGCCACTGGGTTTCCTCCTGGCCCGGCAGGGCGAACATCAGGTCAATGTTCACACTGGCGAAGCCCTGCGCGCGGATGAGTTCGTAGGCCCTATAAACCTGCGCGGGCGTGTGCTGACGGCCGAGCGCGTCGAGCAACGCATCGTTGAAGCTCTGCACCCCAAGCGAAATCCGGGTGACGCCCAACGCCTTGAGCACCGCCAGTCGCTCGGCCGTGACCGTGGCCGGAGCCAGCTCAACCGACCACTCGGCTGGTTGTCCGCCGCAGTAAAGCAACATGATGCGCCCGAGCCGTTCCAACTGGTCGGCCTTGAGTAGACCCGGCGTGCCGCCGCCCCAGAATGCCGTGGCCGCCGCCCGACCACCCTGCCCCGAACCCGCCTGCGGTGAGCCTGCCGAAGCCGTCGAATGGGCCCACTCCACCAGCCCGGCCTCGGCCTCGATGCCGTCAAGGTAGCGGGTGATCGCGTCGCCCTTGGGCACGGTCTGGTAGAACGCGCAGAAGTCGCAGGTCGTCGCGCAGAACGGCACATGCACATACACGCCGAGCGGTGCGGGGGTCGGCGTCTGCGCTTTTTCTTGCCCTGAGGGGAGCCCGGCCATTATTGAGGGTTCTTCAATTAACGGTCAGCCAACGGCCTGCGCGGCCCGGCTGTTCCGTCTTATTTTCCAACCAATGCACAAGACTCCCACCTTCCAAGCGAGCAGAATTTTCCCGGCGCTGGCCGCGTTGCTCATGATGCTGCTGGTCAGCGGCTGCAATCTGACGATCACGAATCTCACGCCCGAGACGGTCCCGCAGAATCCCTCGCAAATCTACACCATCACGGCCAGCTTCCGTGCCAGCCGTCAGGTCGAGACCGCCACGATCCGCCCGCGCATCATCATCGACGGCCAGGCCTACCCGATGAACCGCAGCCCCGCCGGCATTGACCTCTGGGAGTTCGACTACCAGCTGCCCGCCGGCCGCACCAATGCGACCTACTACTTCATCTGCGACTACATGACCAAGGGCAGCTCCGACCTGCAGGATCTCTATTCCGAGCTGCAGACCCTCAACATCGCCGGTCGCTACGTGATCCGTCCGGAGGCTTCGCGTGCGCCGGTCGGCTCCCGCGTAAGCGTGCTCGGTGCAGGCTTCACGCCGGCCGACATCGTCTATTTCGACAGCACCCCGACCCGCACGGTCTTCGAGTCGCCGAGCTCGCTGAGTTTCTTCGTGCCCGCCGTGGCCCCCGGACAGAGCTACAAGCTCGTCATCCGCGGCGCGGGGACGCGCCTCGATGTGGGCAGCTTCCGCGTGGACGCCATCAGCTTCCAGGTGTCGCCGAGTTCCGTTGCCCTCCGCCAGGGTGAGCAACAGGCCGTCACCTTCACCATCCCGCAACCCGCGCCCGCCGGCGGCCTGTTGATTGACGTGACCACCGATGTGCCCGAGAGCGTCGTCATGCCCGTGGTGATGGTTCCGGCCAACCAGACGAGCGTCACCGTGCCCATCCAAGGCGGCAAACCCGGCAGCGGCTCGCTGTTCTTCCGCAGCAGCGCCGGTGAAAGCAGCATCGCGGTCACCGTCACCGCACACTGAGCCGCGCGCGCATCGTGCTTCGCCCCCATAAGCGCACGTTTATCCGTGCGCTTTTTGCTGCCCCTCCCATGTCCCGCCACCCCACCGCTCTGCCGCTCGCCCTCATCGGGGCCCTGCTGCTGGCCGGTTGCACCGCCACCAAGCCGACGCCCATCGCCCCGGTCCCGCCAACGCCCGCGCCTGTGATCGAGCTGCCCCCGGCCAGCATCACCGGCTCGGAGGAGAAAAGCGCGATGCTGGACAATTTCACGGTTTACGTGGCCGCCATTGACGGAGTGCCCGTAGCCGTCGGCCGCGTGGGCTGGAGCACGAGCCTGCCGCTGAAAGCCGGCCCGCGCCGCCTCGCGCTCGGCTTCACCCGCGGCGTGTTCGCCGCCACGGCCGAAATTTCGCTCAACGCGGCCAGCGCGACCGCCTATCAGGTCCGCTTCGCCACCGACGCCCAGTTTCTCGGCAAGAGCAGCTACTGTGAGTTTTGGATCGTGGACACGGCCACCGGGCAACCTGCAACGGAGCGGGTGCGCGCGGAGCTGAAGCGCACCGCCCCTGGCGATTAACTGCGACTCTTGGAATCGCCGCCGTGTCTTGCAACGGCCCGAGCCTTGCGCCCGGGCTCCACACCGGCTTTTCTTCATCCCATGACCGACCCCGTCCTTGACCGGCAGATCCAGGCGATCGAGCGCCCGGACAAATCGCTGCTCAAATACTACCTGCTCAGCTGCCTCAGCTTCCCGCCGCTGCTGGTCATCGCCGGACCCTACCTCTATTTCCGCTACCACACGATGCGCTACAGGTTCACGGACGATGGGATCTCCATGAGCTGGGGCATCCTCTTCCGGAAGGAGATCATCGTGAATTACGCGCGCATTCAGGACATCCATCTCAAATCAAACATCGTCGAGCGCTGGCTCGGTCTCGCGCGCATCCTCGTGCAGACCGCCTCCGGCAGCAGTTCGGCCGAGATGACCATTGAGGGTATCAAGGAATTCGAGGCCCTGCGCGACTTCCTCTACTCCCGGATGCGCGGGGTGAAGGATCATCCCGCCACCGCGTCCGGCACCGCCGCCGTCCAGGCCGCCGCGAGCAGCAATGCCAATGAGGTGGCCGCCGCCCTGCGGGAAACCGCCGCCGAGCTGCGCGCGCTGCGCGAGGAACTGGCCCGTCGTCGCGCCTGAACGCCATGTATCAGCGCCTCACCGCCCTCCTGCTTCACTGGCTGCGCGTGCCGCCCGAGCCTCATCCGCCGCACGGCGATCCGGCTTCGCTGCGCGTTTTCCGTGCCGGCAAAAACTTCCTGAACCTGCGCCTGGCCAAGTGGGGTCTAGCGCAACTCGGCGCGCTCTTTGGCATCATTTTCTGGTTCGGCGTCTTTTCCGACCTCGGTGACCGGGTGGAGGAGCGTCGCGTCCAGATCACGCAGCCCAAGGCGGCAGCCGCCACACCTGCGACCACCAGCGGCCCGGCCCCGTCCGCACCATCGGGCAACAATGCCGTCGAGCGCACGGTGAACACCGTCGTGACGGAGATAAAGACCCAGGCCGAGGCGGCGGGTAAGGAGTATCAAGAGGCCCGGAAGTCGAAGAAGAAACTCGGGCCGGTGCAGGGGTTCTACGCCTGGCGCAACGGCATGGTGGGTTTTCTCTCGCACCTGCCCAAACCGGCGATGCTCGTGATCTGGTTCTTCGAGATCGGCGGTCTCATCCTCTACGTGATCCAGCTGCCGCTGACCTTTCTGATCGCGCGCCTCGATTACGAAATGCGGTGGTATATGGTGACTGACCGCAGCCTGCGCATCCGGCACGGCGTGTGGAAGATCAGCGAATCCACCATGAGCTTCGCCAACATCCAGCAGGTCGAAGTCTCCCAGGGCCCCCTGCAGCGCGTGCTCGGCCTCGCTGACGTGCGGGTGCAATCCGCCGGCGGTGGCAGCGGCGAACACGACCCCAAGCACCACGGCGAGGAGGACATGCATCAGGGGCTCTTCCACAGCGTCACCAACGCGTCCGAAATTCGCGACCTCATACTCGAACGGCTGCGCCTATTCCGCGAAAGCGGCCTCGGTGATCCGGACGAAAAGCGTTCCGTGGCGCAATCCGCAGCGACACCCACGTCCGCCACCAACGACGACTTGCTCGTGGCCGCCAAGGAACTCGCCGCCGAGGCCCGCGCGCTGCGGACCACTCTGGGCTGAACCGCCTTGCCTGCCATTGAACCGGGGCGCCCGTGTCCCGGTGTCCGGGCAGCCCGGCGACAAACTCGGACGGCAGCGAGTGATTTACTGCGCCCCGACCTTGCGCACCTCGGCGTGCTCGACATCCGTTGATCCCACCCCGAGCTGGCGGGCAAACTCGAGCACGCGGGCGTCATCCTCGGAAATAGGATCGAAGCCCGCGCGCTTGCGGGCCGCGTTCATGCGCAGCAAAAGCGCCGAATCGAGCAGCACCGGATCGGCGCTGGCCAGCAGGCGCGGCTCCGAGACCGTGTAGAGCGAATTGAAGAACGGGCCGCCGATGAACTGGTAGAGCTGGAGGCTGGCGATGCTCAGCGCCCAGGTCTCGCGCAGCTCGGGGATGGCCGCCATTTCCGCCACGGCCGCCGGCGCGGTCGCGGGGCTCTTGAAGAAGCGGAAAGTGTTGCTCGCGTTCCAGAGCGTGGCGTTGACCAGCGAGCCGTTGATGCCGAGCACGGGGTGGTCGGTATAGACCGGCAGGTTGATCCAGAAATCGGCGTCGAGGAACAGCGGCGTGGCGAGGAAGCTCTTGCGATCCTCCTCGACCGTCGTTTCGGACTTGCCGCCGGCGGCGCGCTTGGCGGCCTGCTCGGTCAGCACCGCATCAAAACGGGCCGGCAACGGGCTGTCGTAGAACCAGGCCGGGTCGTAGAACTTGCCCGACTCCAGCACGAAGACCGGATGTCCGGGAAACGGTGCGAGGCCCGAGGAATAGGACGGCAGGAATCCGGTGAGGCGCAGGCGCAGGGGATTGAGGCCGACCAGAAAGATGTCCTGCTTTTCAAAGCCGCGTTTCTCGAGGGCACCGATCACGGCGCGCACCAGACCGAAGGGCGTGGCAAGGCCCGGGCCGGAGTCGGCGTAAATCTTGATGCCGGCCTTCTTCTTCGCCCCAGGGACCAGCGATCGCCCGGAGCTACGCTCGAACGCCTGGATCGTCTGCTCCACGGCATAACGATAATCGGCATCGCTGAAGTCGTTCAGCCGGTGCTCAAAAAGCACAGCCTGGGCCGCAGGCGGCGTGGCCTCGGCAGCGCGAAGCACCGGCGCAGCCAGCAGGGCGAGACAGAACAGGGAGGGAAGCGAAGTGAGGCGCATGAAAGAGGCGACCGACCGGTGGCGGCGCGGGAGCGAAACCTGACAGACCCCACCGGACGGGAAAAGTTTAATCTGAATCACAGAAATTCCTCAGACGTCGCTTCGCAAGCGCACTCGACAAATTCCGGCCGTTCCCCTCCCCTTTTCGACCCGTGCCTGTCATCAAAACCGAAAGCCTCCGCGACCTCAAAAACCGCGTGAACATCCACGACGTTGTCATCCGCGTCGTGTCGCTGAAGAAGGCCGGCGGCGGGCGGTTCAAGGGCCTGTGCCCGTTTCACTCGGAGAAGACCCCGTCGTTCAACGTTTCGGCCGACAAGGGCTTCTTCAAGTGCTTCGGCTGCGGCAAGGCCGGCGACGCCATCAATTTCGTGATGGAAACCGAGGGCCTGCAGTTCACCGAGGCGGTCGAGGCCATCGCCCAGCGCTTCGGCTTCGCGCTCGAATATGAGGAAGGCTCCGGTGGTCCCTCCAAGGAGACGCGCTCGCTCCGCCAGGAAATCTTCGACATCCACGACCTCGCCGCCGACTACTACCGGCAGGCCTTTCTTGCGACCAACCCGCACGGCATCTTCATCCGCGACTATTGGGCAAAGAACCGGAAATTCACGCCCGAGCTGGCCGAGGATTTCAAAATCGGGTTTGCCCCGGTCGAAGACAGCGGGCTCGCCGCCGCGATGCTGAAACGGAAATTCTCCGAGGACGCGCTGCGCCAGTGCGGCCTGTTTTTCATCCGCGACGGCGTCATCCCCACGCTCGGCGCAATCCGCTGCCGCTTCCGTGGACGGCTGATGATCCCCATCCGCGACCATCAGGGACGAGTGGTCGCCTTCACCGCGCGCCAGCTGGAAATAACCCCGCAGGACGATCCCTCGCATGAAGCAAAATACGTCAACTCGCCCGAGACGCCGATCTTCACGAAGAGCAACCTGCTCTTCAACCTGGACCGCGCGCGCAGCCACGCCGGCGAAGGCCATCCCTTTGTCCTCGTCGAGGGCCAGCTCGACGCGCTGCGCTGCTGGAGCGTGGGCCTGAAGACCGCCATCGCCCCGCAGGGCACCTCAATCACCGAGGGTCAGCTCGCGTTGCTGCGGCGCTACCACCCGCAGGTCGAATGCTTCTTCGACAGCGACAGCGCCGGCCAGAAAGCCGCGCTGCGTTTCCTCCCGATGGCGCTCAAGGCCGGCCTGGAAGTGCGATTCCTCAAGCTCGCCGGCGCCGAGAAGCTCGACCCCGATCTGCTGTTTCTCGAGAAAGGCCTCGCCGCCTACGAGGAGGTGCGCAAGGGCGCGATGGGCGCGATGACGTTTGCGCGCCAAGCTTTTCTCCCCGACCCGACCACCGCCTCCTTCAACGAGCGGATGAACGCCGTGCGCAGCATGGTTGAAATCGCGCTGCAAGCGGACACCCAGGTCGCGCGCGACGACTACCTGCAGCAGATTTCCCTGCTCCTCGGCGTCCAACCCGACGCCATTCGGAGCGAAGTAGCGATTTTGGAAAAGCGCCGCTCCGCCGGCGGCAAGGATGCTGCCACGGCACCTGGCCGCGGCGCCGCCGAAAGCCACACCAAGGGCTTCGAGGAACACCTGCTCTACATCTGCCTCCACAACGAGCCGCTCATGCAGCAGCTCAGCCACCATCTCGCGCACGACTGGATTGATATTAGCAGCACCGCCGGCCGGCTGCTGGACCGCCTGCTGGCGGAGGTCGTCCACAACGGTTGGCACGGGCGCGAATCTCTGGACCAACTCCTTGAAACAGAGGAAGAAAAGACTCTTGCCGCCACCCTCCTCTTTCAGGCACCCGGTGACGAGGATTGGGTCAAAATCGCCAACGAGGGATTGCGTCACTTGCAGAAGCGGTTCCTAGAGCCGAAGAAGCAACAAATAGAACTTGAAATAGCTTCGAAAGGCGCGATAGGTGACCCGGCCTTGACGACCCTCTTTAAACAGCGCGCCGAAATCACCCGCCAGCTCCTCAATCCGCCGAAGCTCTCCGTGGCTTCCTGACGCTGCCGAGAACACCCTTTTTGCGCTGTAGCCCACCCGGGATACTTTATTCACGTTATGCCGAGCAAATCCAAGCCCGCCGCTCCCGCTCCCAAGAAGCCTGCGAAGGATCACGCGCCCGCCGCCAAGTCGCACGCGCCCGAGACGCTGAAAGCAGCGGCTGATCACCACGCCAAGCACCCGCCCGCACCCGCCCGCGCCGCAGCACCGGTGCCTGACATCACGGCCGACGCGGCCAAGGAATTCAAGGAGAAGGCGCTCGAGAACCTTTCCGGCGATCTCAACGACAAGATTCGTTACTTGATCCGCCTTTCCAAGGAACAGGGTTACCTGACCTACGCCGACATCAACGAGGCGCTGCCCGAGTCGGTGGACAATCCCGAGGACATCGAAAACGTCATCTCAGTCCTCCAAAACCTCGAGATCGACATCCTCGATCCGCAGGAGGTGGACAACTACAAGCAGCGTCAGGAGGAGGCCGAGGAGGAGGAGTCCCGCACTTCGAACAACGACATCCTCGACGATCCGGTCCGCATGTATCTCAAGCAGATGGGCCAGGTCCCGCTGCTGACCCGCGAGC
>CBINOW010000139.1:0-12038 GCA_966252395.1 uncultured Oleiharenicola sp.
TGCCGCATTCATACCGGGCGCACGCATCAGATCCGGGTTCACCTGAAGTCCATCGGGCACCCGGTGCTCGGCGACGAGACCTACGGCTGGAAACAAAATCCCGCGCTGCCCGTGCCGCCGCGCGTGATGCTGCACGCCGAACACCTCGTGTTCGCGCATCCCGTGAGCGCCAAGGTGCTCGATCTGCGGGCGCCACTGCCGAAGGATTTCAAGGCGATGCTGACGGCGTTGCGAAAGGTGTAGGGCGGCTGCGCTGGGACTGTCTGCCTTTGTAGGGTCGCTGCTTGCAGCGATCTCGTGCATGAGGTCGGCGCAAACGCCGACCCTACAAACCAAACCCGGCCGGTGCGGCATGCTAGCCATAGGCTCGGCGGCGGTGGGAGACCGGCCCTCCAAGGGGCACCCGGGGCGAGGGCGCCCCGGCTCCATCAAAGGTGAATCACACTTGGTCCAGCATCTCCGCGGCGAGGCCCCAGCGGAGGTTGTAGAAGGAGTGGATGAAGCCGGCGAAGCCGCCCAGCTCGGCGAGGGCGACGACGGTCGTGAGTGCGGCGGGAAAGACATCGGCGCGGGCCGATGGCATGCCGGGCACGCGTTTGCGTTGATCGAGAGTCAGTGCGCTCAGGGTCGTCAGCAGCTCGCGCAGCTGGTCGGCGCCTACGGCGGGCGAGGTTTCCTCGGCGCGAAGCTGCTCACGGGCGCCGAGGATGGCGCGGACCGTGGTCACGGTGCCGCCCGTGCCGATGGCCACCGACTCGGGCAGGTTGAAGGTGATCCCGGCCTCCTTGACCGTCGCGGTCACGTGGGCGGCGATCTCGGCGAGCGTTTCCATCGGGACGGGCGCGGCCGGGTCCTTGATGAACTTCTCGGTCAGGCGCACGCAGCCGAGTTGGAGGCTGAGGGCCTGCTGGATCTTGCGGTTCTTGAAGGCGAGACACTCGAGGCTGCCGCCACCGAGGTCGAAGACGTAGAAATTCTGCAGTTCGGCGAGGGCGGGGTCGCACACGAGGCCGCGACCGATGAGATTGGCTTCTTCGTCACCGCTGAGCAGGCGGATCTCGTGCTTGGTGGCCTTCTTCACGCGCTCGCGGAAGGCCGCGCCGTTGCTGGCATCGCGCACGGCGCTGGTGGCGACGAGTTGGATCTTGGCCGGGCGGCGCTGGCCAACTTCCTCGATAAGTTCGCGGATGGCGCCGAGACCGCGAGTCATGCCCTCCTCGCTGAGGACGGGCTTGTCCTTGCTGATGCCGGCGCTGATGCGGGCGTCGAGGGTGCGCTGTTTCAGGGCCACGAGCTGGCCGTCCGGCGCGCGGGCCGCGACGAGGCTCTTGATGGAGTTGCTGCCGATATCGATGACTGCGACTAGGGAAGGTTTAACCACAAAGACACAGAGACACGGAGAAGGTGACTATTTCAAGACTTCCTCGGTGACTTTGTAGTTCACAAAACGAAGTCTCTGAGTGGCTATCCTAGAGTAGATAAGAAATTGACCACAATAGGATGCAAAAGTGCAGCGGGAGAATCTGCGCCTTTATCAAATTACCTTGGGTTTTTTCCCGAGGAAACCGGAATCGCCCAGCGCGGCTACGATCATGTCGGCTGAAGTGAGCAAGGCCTTATCGTCAGGGACAAAAATGGGTTCATGCAATTCGCAGTCAAAAAGCATGAAATCGTCGCCCTTTCGTTCACCGAACACATAACCGTCACGGTAGTCAGTGCCGAAAGAAAATATCCTCTTCGCTACAGTCGCATCAATTTGCCATTCGCGACCATAAACGCTGACAGCCAACGACTCTAGGGTGAGCTTTCTCTGGTCACAGAGAACTCGGAACTGCGACTCCAAGTAAAATTTCAGATTCTTGTCTTTCATGTGTAGCACTCAGAGCGTGAAATCTCGTGGCGCTATAAGCACCACGAACTCGCCCTTGAGGCTGCCGGCGGTGAGTTTGGCCAGCACGTCGGCGGCGAGGCCCAGATGGAAGGTCTCGTGAAGCTTGGTGACCTCCTTGGCGATGCAGACGACACGGTCGGGGCCGAGCACTTCGACGATCTCGGCGGCGAACTTGTCGATGCGGTGGCAGCTTTCGTAGAGCGCGAGTGTGTAGTCGAAGTCGCGGTATTTGTTAAGAAATGCAATACGCGCGGCGGACTTGGGCGGGAGGAAGCCGGCGAACAGAAAACCGTTGGTCGGCAGGCCGGCGGCGGAGAGCACGGCCACCAGCGCGCTGGCGCCGGGCACGGGGACGACGGGCAGGCCGTGGCGGCGACAGGCGCGCACGACGCGAAACCCGGGGTCGCTCAGGCCGGGGGTGCCGGCGTCGCTGACCACGGCGACGGATTTACCGGCGGCGAGGGCGTCGGCCAGGCGGTCGGCGGCCTCGGTCTCGTTGTGATCGTGGTAGGCGACGAGTTCGCGGTGCAGGCCGAGGCGCGTGAGCATGGCGCCCGTGGTGCGGGTGTCCTCGCAGGCGACGAGATCGACGGCGCCGAGGATGGCGCGGGCACGTTCGGTCAGGTCGGCCAGGTTGCCGATGGGTGTAGCCACCATGTAAAGGTGGCCGGGCTGGGGCGTCAGAGACGCGTTGGCGGCCGGGGCGGTCATGACGGCGCGGAGTCGGCCGCGATCAGGACCGGTTTACTGACCCATGCCGGGGATGCGGCCTTCCCAGCTGGCGGGACGGTTCCAAGGGATGGAGGAATCCTGCTTGGGATCGACGCATCCGGAAAAGCCGAGCAGCGAAAGAGTGAGCAGCAGCAGTGCGAAGAAGATTTTGCGGGAGGAGGGCATGTCTGAAGGTGAACTTAGGATTGTCGGGCCGGTCTGCAACTGTCGTTTCAGGCGGATCGATTGAGGATTTGCAGGGCAGCCACGGATTGCACGGATGGAACCTGCCTTACAGGAGGCAATAGAGAGAACGGAGGTAAGGCGGGATGTTCCGGATTTTACACGAAGGAAGCGTGGTTACCAAGTGGAGCCGGCCCGCCCCCGGGCCGGTGTTTCGATCCCCGGGGCGAGGGCGCCCCGGCTCCAGTGATAGCCTTGCGGCAGAAAGCCCGCGCAGAGCGCGGGCTCCACCGTTTACTCCTGCCAGGCGTAGGTGGACTCGTGCCAGGGTTTCTGGACGGTCTTTTTGACGTGGCCGGCGGGGTTGGCGGCGAGGTGCTCCAGGAGCTTGAAGACCAGCTCGGTCTTCTCGGGTTGGTTGAGCAGGGCGGCGAGCGTGTCGGCGGTGAACTCGCGGCCGCCGGCGGCCTTCAGGGCGTCGGCGATCTTGAGGCGGAGGGCGATGACACCGGTGGCGGCCTTCTTGCCCGCCTCGACGCCGGGCTGGTGGTAGGCGTTGATGCCGACGAGCGAGGCGTAGAGACCGACCGCGCGCTCGTAGAGGCCGATGAGCTGGCCGAGCGAACGGGGCGAGACCTCGTTGACGGTGATGGTGATCGAATGGCGGTTCTTCTCGCTGAGGGCGTCGCGCGTGCCGAGGAAGAAGCCCTGCAGGTAGTCGCCGGTGGTGATGCCGGGCTCGACCTCGAGGGAGGCGTCGTTGCGGTCCTTGAGGACCTCGATGAAGGTCACGAAGAAGTTGTTCACGCCCTCGCGGAGCTGCTGGACGTAGGCGTGCTGGTCGGTGGAGCCCTTGTTGCCGTAAACCGCGATGCCTTGGTTCACGACGTTGCCCTGGAGGTCGAGCTCCTTGCCGAGCGACTCCATCACGAGCTGCTGGAGGTAGCGCGAGAAAAGGAGCAGGCGGTCCTTGTAGGGCAGCACGACCATGTCCTTGGTGCCCTTGCCGTCGGTGGCCCAATACCACATCAGCGCGAGGAGCGCGGCGGGGTTGTCGCGGAGGGATTTCTTGCGCGTGACCTCGTCCATCGCGGCGGCGCCGGCGAGCATCTGGTCGATCTTGATGCCCTGCAACGCGGCGGGCAGCAGGCCCACGGCGCAGAGCTCGGAGGTGCGGCCGCCGACCCAGTCCCACATGGGGAAACGGG
The DNA here is from genome assembly GCA_966252395.1 of uncultured Oleiharenicola sp. Taxonomy (GTDB): domain Bacteria; phylum Verrucomicrobiota; class Verrucomicrobiia; order Opitutales; family Opitutaceae; genus Lacunisphaera. Next base: position 3,994 of record CBINOW010000139.1, read on the forward strand.
CGAGCCAGCCTTCCTTGATGGCGGTCTGGTCGAGTTTGGAGCCGTCGCCGGTGACGGCCACGAAGTGTTTGGCGTAGGCGAGGCCGGCGGCCTGGAAGGCGGCGGCGGCTTCGAGCATGCCGTTGCGGGTCTCGACGGTGCCGCCGGACTTGGAGATGACGATGACGAGCGTCTGCTTGAGACGGCTGCCGAGTTCCTTGAGCACGTAGTCCATGCCGTCGGGGTCGGTGTTGTCGAAGAACGACACGCGCAGCTTGTCGCGTCCGCCCTTGAGGCGGCCGAGGGCGTGGTTGACGAGCTGCGGCCCGAGGGCGGAGCCGCCGATGCCGACGACGAGGACTTCCTTGAACTTCACGCCGCCGGGCGCGGTGAGCTCGCCCTTGTGGACCTTGGCGGTGAAATCCTTGATGGCGTCGAGCGTCGAGGTGATGGCCTGCTTCAGCTCGGGGGTGGGGGCCAGGTCGGCGTTGCGGAGCCAGTAGTGGCCGACCATGCGGTTCTCGTCGGGATTGGCGATGGCGCCGCCTTCAAGCGCGGCCATGTCGGCAAAAGCCTGCTGCAGCTTCGGCTGCATGGCCGTCAGAAAATCATCGGGGAAGGGCATGCGGCTGATGTCGAGCGACAGGCCGAGCTTCGGGTTGGTGTAGTAAAGCGACTTGAAACGTTCCCAGTTCATAGGCGGTCAGAAATACCCCGGCCGGAAACCCGGAACCAGCACGAAATCCGGCATAACCGAGGTGAAAGGTTTGATGAATTGGAACTGGGCAGGGCTGCGCTTCGAGAAGCCAGTCAGCAGCTCACTGCTTGAAAAAGAAATAGAGAATAGCGAGAGTGCTGGCGAAAATTAGCAGCGCGGAAGTCATCACGATCGTGCCAAAGGCATAGCCAACCACCGCATCATCGATGTCGGCCTGTTGATAGCCGTCCCGATTTAGCGATGACTTTGCAACGCCCTCGGTGCGCTCGACAGTGTCGCCCCTGGAAGCGCCGGTTTGTAGCAATACCCCAAGCATACTTACCGCAAAGGAGACGCCCCACGAGTATTCGATCAAACTTTGCGTGCTTAAATCAGAGCGATAGACGGCAATGCCGAGTGCTGAAGCAATGATGATAAACCAAGTGACTGCGACGGTAGCGATGGCGTGTTTGAGCAGCACGGCGTGGTCAAGTTAACGTCGCGCGAGGAAGACCTGACATGAGATCTAGCGAGTGGATGTTGGTTCTTACCACTTTCCGTTCGGTAGTTTCGGTCTGACCGGGGTGGGTTTCTCGCAGGTGATCAAACCGACAAAAAGAACGATGGCTTCCTCTTCGGGCTTCGAGTCGGAGGCGCTTGTGATCGACGCGGAGTTGACGACCGCTGGGTCGGCGGAAGGCTGCGGTATCACTCCTTGTTTGGCACTCACGCAGCCACTGGCCATGGCCAGCGCCCCTGCGGAAAGTGCGGCGACGCCCAGCTGCCTGATACCGAACTGCTCCTTCGGTGTGAGGGGCTTTTCAGGAGTCACGATTTCACCGGAGAGGCGGACAAGGAATGAGCCACAGACCTTTTCGGTCAGCGCTCTCTTGAGAATCGCTTCGCGTTCCTCGGACGAAACGAGCGATAGGTTGGGCACCTGCATCCGACACGCTGCGCAGAACCGTTCGCGTTCGCTGCCCGACATCTGCGTCCATGGCATGGGACAGACAAAACCGAGTTGCGGCGTGTGGCTCATGGACGAAGCGGACTTATTGTGCGAGCAGGGCGAAAGCCTTCAGGGAAGGCAACAGGAGACGCGTTCGGAAAGGCGGGATTCGGAGATCCCGCCCTACAGTTAAGGCGCTTTGGCCGGAGTGGCCGCGGCCGGACCCTCGGCTTGGTTAGCCAGCGGCAGCACGATGAATTCGCTGACTTTGGCGGGGTCGTAGAATTGTTTGGCGAGGGTGGTGAGTTCGGCGGCGGTGATGCTTTCGTTGTCGCTGTAGCGGTTGCGGCTCCAGTCGAGGCGGTCGGGGTATTCCTGCGCGGCGGCGAGGACGGTGCCGAGCCAGTAGGGGTTGGTGCGCGACGAGTCGCGCAGGGCCGTGAGGATGGGCTGGCGGGCGCGCTCGAGTTCCTCGGCCGTCACCTCGCCGGCGTGGAGGTCGGCGGCGACCTTCTTCATGGCGTCGGCGATTTTGCGGGCGTCAGCCGGGGCGACGACGGCCTCGGCGACGAGCCAGCCGTAGCCGGGGTAGGTGTCGCTGAGGTCGGCGCCGGCGTTGGGGCTGTAGGTGCCGGCGAGCTTCTCGCGGATCTCGACGCGCAGGCGGTCGGAGAAGACGTCGTTGAGCATGCGCAGGCGGCGCGTGAGCTTCACGTCGCGGCCGTCGGTGGCGGGCCAGTAGAGGCGCACGAGGGCCTTGGGGATTTCGGAGGTAATGGTGTATTCCTTGGCCAGCGGCGCGGTAGGGAGGGTTACCCGGCGGGCGGCCTCGTAGGCGGGCTTGGCGTCGCGCTTGGGCAGGGCGCCAAAGGTCCGCGCGACGGCGGCGACGACGGCGTCGGGCTCGAAGTCGCCGACGACCGCGATTTCGATCGGGGCGCGGGCAAACTCGGGGGCCAGCCAGGCCTTGAGTTCGTCGAGGCTGCGGGAGAGCAACACGTCCTTCGGCGGGAGACCGAAGCGCGGGTCACCGCCCGCGAGAAGGTTGGCGATCTCGAGCTGGAACGGGCCGTCGGGTGTGTGCGGCAGTCGCTGGTAAACCTGGTCGGCCATCTTGTGCAGCTGGCGGATGGACTCGGGACGATAGCCGGGGTCGGTCAGAAACGCGCAGAAGAGCTGGAGCTGGAGCAGCAGGTCGGTGCGGTTGGTGGCGGCGCCGAAGGTGAAGGCGTCGCTCTGCGCGCCGAAGGCGAGGCCGACCGTCTTGCCGGCGAGGAGGCGCTGCAGGTCGTCCACGCTGTGCTTGCCCAGACCGCCGGTGGTGAAGGCGACATTGGCCAGCACGCCGAGGCCGCGCTTTTCCATGGGCAGCGTGAGCGTGCCGCCGCCGAGGCGGACGTTGACGCGAATGCGTCCCGCCTCGAAGTCAGTGGGCTTGAGGTTGAGGCGGACGCCGTTGGCGAACTCGATGAGCGTGGCGCCGAGGTCGTCCACGGCGGTGCGCTTCGCGACTTCGCCGGCGGGACCGAAGTCGGTGTAGGCGAAGGCGGCGTCCTCGATTTTCGTCGGTGGCGTGACGGCGACCGCGGCACTGGCCTTGAAGGCGGACGCGATGGCCGCGGGGGCGTCGGGCAGCTGGACGTTACCCGTGACAAACAGTTTGCGGCCGGCGGCCTCGGACCAGGCGGCGCGGAGGGCGGCGGTGCAGATCTCGGGCGTGATCCGGGCGAGGGCCGGTTGGTAGAGCGACTGCTCGACGCTGGGGTGGGTGGAGACGGCGTCGTCGATGAGGTCGCCGACGAGGTCCTGGGCGAGACCGCCCGAGCGACGCGTGGGCGCGGTCTTCACGGCTTGCTCGAGGTTGTTGGTCATCTCGGCGACGGCCTCGGCGAGTTCCGCGGGCTGGAAGCCGTGCTCGAGGGCGCGGCGGAGTTCTTGTTCGGCCACGGTCAGCGCCGCCTGCCATTGGTCCGGGCGGCAGTTTAGCTCGATGGAGGCGTTGCGGAAGAGATCGAACTGCTCGGTGACGCCGACGATGCCGCCGAGGAAGGGCGCGCCTTCCTGCTTCGCGAGGATGGAGAGCCGGCGGTTGAGCATGCGCAGGGCGAGCGTGCGCGGGAGGTATTTGAGGCGATTCGCGGCGGTGTCGGGCTCGAAGGCGTAGGGGACGACGGTCTGGATCGAGACGTTGGCGGCGCCGGCTTCCATCTCCGTGTGGAGGCGGGCCTCGACCGTGGCGGTGGGCGTGACGGTGCCGAGGCGCGGCTCCGGCAGGGCGGGCGCGCGGGCCGTGAGCGGGCCGAAGATTTCGCGGACGAGCGGCTCGACGGCTGCGGGCTCGAGGTCGCCGACGAGCACGAGCACCATGCGTTCCGGGCGATACCACGCGTCGTAGAACTCGAGGAAGCGCTCGCGCGGCGCGGTCTTCAGAACCTCCTCGGTGCCGATGGGCAGGCGCTGGGGCAGGCGCGTGTCGGGGACGAGAAAATCCACCTCGGCGAGGAAGGTGCGCAGGCCGACGGAGTCACGGGCGCGTTTTTCGCTGAGGATGATGCCGCGTTCCTTTTCGATCTCGGACGGCTCAAAGAGGATGCCGCCGGCCACGTCGGCGAACCACGTGAGCGATTCGCGCAGGGTCTCGGGCTTGGTGTCGGGCAGTTCGAGCTGGTAGATCGTGCGGTCGAAGCTGGTGGAGGCGTTGGTGTCGCCGCCGAAGTCCATGCCGAGCTTCTGGAAGAATTCGATGACGTTGGCCGCGGGGAAGTGTTTGCTCCCGTTGAACGCCATGTGTTCGAGGAAGTGCGCGAGGCCGCGCTGGTTCTCAGTTTCGTGGAAGGAGCCGGCCTTGATCGCGAGGCGGGCGCTGATGCGGCCCTTGGGCTCGGCGTTGCGGAGGAGGGCGTAGCGGAGGCCGTTGTCGAGCTTGCCCCAGTGGATCGCCGGGTCGGCCGGGAGGTCGCTGGCCTGGTGGGGAAAGTCGGCGGCGCGGAGCGCGGCGAACGGAGCGAGAACGAGGACGAGCGCCAACCGCAGCGCGCGAGCGGGGAAGGGAAGCAACTTCATGGCGCGGGCATATTTCTCAAAGCGCGTCGCGGCGCAAGCGTCCAACGACGAACGGCAAAAAGACGACAAGAAGGGCGCGGACTTTGGTGTGGCCAAAGGCCGGGGCGGCGACCTTGCTTGGAGGGATGAAGACGAAAGCCAAAGCCCACCCGAAACCCGAACTGGTCAATGCCAAGCTCGCCCGGAAAAAGGGGCCGATCTCGAAGTTCATCGCGCATAACTACCGTCACTTCAACGCCGCCGCCCTCCTGGACTCCGCCAACGGCTACGAGGCCCACCTGCAGGCCGGGGGCAAGATGCTCGTGACGCTCGCCGGGGCCATGTCCACGGCCGAACTGGGTATCTCGCTGGCCGAGATGATCCGGCGCGACAAGGTCCACGCCATCGTCTGCACCGGCGCGAACCTCGAGGAGGACATTTTCAACCTCGTGGCTCACGACTATTACGAGCGTGTGCCCCACTACCGCTCGCTGACGGCCGACGACGAGCAGGCCTTGCTCAACCGGCACATGAACCGCGTGACCGACACCTGCATCCCCGAGGGTGAGGCCATGCGCCGCATCGAGGCTGCCGTGGCCGAGGAGTGGGTGGCTGCCGACCGCGCGGGCGAACGCTATTTCCCGCACGAGTTCATGTATAAGATTCTGCGGTCTGGTAAGCTGAAGAAGTCCTACCAGATCGACCCGAAGCATTCGTGGATGCTCGCCGCCTGCGAGAAGAACCTGCCGATCATCGTGCCCGGTTGGGAGGACGCCACTCTGGGCAACATGTATGCCGGCCGCGTCATCACAGGCGAAATCAAGAACGTGCACACCGTGCGCACCGGCATCGAATACATGGCCACGTTCGCCGGTTGGTATACCAAGACCGCGAAGACGCTCAAGTCAGGCGAGGGCTCCATCGGTTTCTTCCAGATCGGCGGCGGCATCGCGGGCGATTTTCCGATCTGCGTCGTGCCGATGCTGCACCAGGACCTCGGTCGCACCAACGTGCCGCTGTGGGGGTATTTCTCCCAGATTAGCGACTCGACCACGAGCTACGGCAGCTACTCTGGCGCCGTGCCGAATGAGAAGATCACCTGGGGCAAGCTCGGGGCCAAGACCCCGAAGTTCGTCATCGAGAGCGACGCCACGATCGTCGCACCGCTGATCTTTGCCTGGGTGCTGGGGCAGTGACGGGCGGCACCACTAATCTTCACTAATGACTCACTAATTGAATTAGTGTCCAATCAGTGACCATGAGTGGTTCACCCCTCGTGATCTGGGTTTATCGAATCATCTTTCTGCCCGCGTTGCTCCTCGCATCGCCGTATTATCTCTGGCGCATGCGGCGGCGCGGGGGGTATGGGGAGGCTTTCTGGCAGCGGTTGGGGCGGACCGTTCCGCTGCCGCCAAAGCGGCCCGGCGTGAAGCGCGTCTGGCTGCAGGCGGTGAGCGTGGGCGAGATGCTGGCGATCGGGCCGCTGCTGGAGGCGATCAAGCGCGAAGGAGGTATGGAAATTTTTCTGACAACGACGACGAGCACGGGCTACCAGCTGGCGAAAGAAAAATACCCTGCGCTCACGATCGGCATCGGTTATTTCCCGCTGGATTTCTGGTGGGCCAGCGAGCGGGCGTGGTGGCGTGTGCAGCCGGATCTTTGCATCCTGATGGAAGGCGAGCGCTGGCCCGAGCATGTGCGGCAGGCGGAATGCCACGGTGTGCCGGTGCTCAGCGTGAACGCGCGGCTTTCCGACCGCAGCTACCGGCGCTCCATGCGTTTCGCGCCCCTGGTGCTGGCGCTGTCACGCGGCATCACGCGCATCCTCTGCGCCTCGAAGCGCGACGAGCAGCGCTTCAAGGCGATCGGGTTTTCGGACGGGCGGGTGCAGACGACCGGCAATCTGAAGCTAGATGTGGAGATTCCGCGGCTCGGCGAGGCCGAATTGGCGAAGTTGCGCGCGGAAGCCGGCTTGGGCGACGGACTCGTGTTGCTCGGTTCATCCACGTGGCCCGGAGAGGAGAAGGCGCTGATCCGGGCGCTGCAGGAGGCCCGGGGCAAGGGACTCGACGTCTCCCTGCTGATCGTGCCGCGTCATGCGGAGCGTCGCGAGGAGTTGCGCGAGCTGCTGGCGGAAACGGGGCTCTCGTATCATTTCCGTTCTACCGGCGTGGCGCCGCGGGTCGTGGATGTGGCGATCGGCGACACGACCGGCGAGCTGCGCAAACTCACGCAGCTGGCGGACCTGGTGTTCGTGGGCAAGAGCCTCGCGCCGCACGACGGCGGGCAGACGCCGGTCGAGGCGGCGATCCTGGAGAAACCGCTGCTGCACGGGCCGCACATGACAAATTTCCGCGACATTATCCGCGGGCTCACGGACGCCGGCGCGGTGCGCAAGGTGGAGACGCACGATGACCTCGTGCGCGAGGCGGTGGAGTATCTGCGGTTTCCGGCCAAGCGGGCGAAGCTGAGTTCGTCGGCGCACGCGTGGCACGAAGCGAATCGCGGGGCGACGGAGCGCACGCTAGCCGTGGTGCGGGAGATGTTGGCAAAGCGGTAAGGGACCTCGTGGGAGCGACCTTGGTCGCGACTGTCGCGTGCAAGCACGCTCCCACACCGCGTCTCCTTCGCCGCTCACGAAAACACCGCGCCGCCGAGCAGCCGCTCGCCGTCGTAGAGCGCCATGATCTGGCCAGGGGCGAGGGCGCGCTGGGGTTGGTCGAAGCGGATATGCGCGGTGGCGTCGGGTCCGGGGTTGAACTCGATGGCGACGCGCGGGTCGCGGTAACGCACGCGGCATTCGAGGCGGGTGGGCGCGGTGATCGGATCGCCGATGAAGCTCAGGCTGTGCACGCGGGTCTCGTTCGCCCAGAGGCCGGGCGCATCGGTGCTGTCGAAGGCGACGAGCAGCGCGTGGTCGCTGGCGCGCTTGCCGACGACGACGTAGGCTTGGTTGTCGGTGTTCGACGGAATGCGGATGCCCTTGCGTTGGCCGATGGTGTAGTAGTGCAGGCCGCGGTGCTCGCCGAGCACCTTGCCATCGGTGGCGCGGACGATTGGACCGGGATGTTCGGGCACGTAGGCGCGGAGGAAATCGGTCATCTTCACTTCGCCGATGAAGCAGATGCCCTGGCTGTCCTTCTTGCGGGCGTTGGGCAGGCGCGCGTCGGCCGCGAGTTCGCGCAGCTGGGGCTTGGCGAGATGGCCGATGGGGAAGAGGGCGTCGCGCAGCTGCGCCTGCGAGAGGAGCGCGAGGAAGTAGGACTGATCTTTGTTTTTGTCGGCGCCTTCGAGAAGGGCGAATTTCTGTGTAGGGTCGGGGGGGGGGGCGCCCAGGCGGCCCCCCGGGCGGGGGCCCGGCCCCCCCCGAGCAGGCCG
>CBINOW010000140.1:0-11907 GCA_966252395.1 uncultured Oleiharenicola sp.
TTGGCGACCTTGTCGTAGGGCTGGCCCGAGGCGGTCGCGAGGATCTGGTTCAGTTCCGTGCGGAGCTTTTCCATTTCCTTCGCCTGGATGTTGATGTCGGACGCCGGGCCTACCATGCGGCCGGTGATGAGCGGCTGGTGGATGAGCACGCGGGCGTGCGGGTAGATGTAGCGGTTGCCCTTCTTGGCGGAGGACAGGAGGATCGAGCCCATGGAGGCGGCCATACCGGTGACGACGACGGTCACGGGCGAGCTGATGAGCTTGATGGTGTCGTAAACCGCCATGCCGGCCGTGATGGAGCCGCCGGGCGTGTTCATGTAGAAAGTGATCGGCTGGCCGGGCGCGACGGCCTCGAGGTAGAGCAGCTTCTCGGTGAGGTCCTTGGCCGTCTGGTCGGTGACCGCGCCCCAGAGGAAGATTTTCCGCTGCTCCAGAAACTTCTTCTGGATGAGGGCGCCGACGGGCGCGGGCGACTTGGCGGCGGCTTCCTCGCGCTCATCGTCTTCATCGTCGTCAAAACGGGGGGCGACCGGGCTCTGGTATTCGCGGGAGAGATTGTGGGCGGACATGGGAGGTAGGGAATCTGGCCGGGCCGGTTTTGCGAGTAGTTTTTGCTCACAACCCAGGCGGGAAGACATCGGCGCAACCGGATCGCGCTTAAGCGCAAACGCGGTCGGACGGACCGGAGGAATCCCCCTTGCCCCGAGCGGCCGGCAAGGGTTTCGTGCGCGCAACCCCGCACCATGAGCCGCCAGCCCGCGTCTTCCGCTGATTCCGCCCCGTCCCGCCGTCCGACCGGGGCGGCCACGAAGGCGATCATTGTGCTCGCGACGCTGGTGATCGGATTGGGAGCGATGGTGGCGTGGCTGTGGTCGCACCGGTCGGCGCCGGCGGTGGTGTTCCCGGCGGTGGCGGAGACGGAGAACCTGATCCGGAAGAAATTTCCCGAGACGGATTTCGCGAAGGTCTATCCGGGCCTGAGCGCGGCGGACATCGACCAACTGCAGCGCGAGAGCCTGGGGCTGCGCTACGTGTATGCTCCGTTTGTGGAATTTGCGCCGCGGGCGGTGACGGGGCGTTTCGTCAACGTGAACGCGGCCGGCTACCGCGAGGGGCGGAATCCGGCCCCGTGGCCGCCGGTGCGGGAGGAGTTCACGGTTTTCGCGTTCGGCGGATCAACCACGTTTGGTTTCGGGCTGCCCGACGGGCAGACGCTGGTGAGCGCGTTGGAAACGGAACTCGCGCGCCGGTGGCCGCAGCGCACGGTGCGCTGCTACAACTTCGGACGCGGCTATTATTTTTCGGCGCAGGAACGGGTGCTGTTCGAGACGCTGCTCGCGCAGGGCATCGCGCCGGATCTCGCGGTGTTCGTGGACGGGCTGAACGACTTCATCTATCACGACGGCGTGCCCGAGCTGACGCAGGAGATCGCCGCCCTTGTGGCACCGGACCTGCCCCCGCCGTTGCGCGCCGAGCCGGCCGATGACAGCCAACGTGCCGGGGCGGTGGACCGGATGATCGCCGCCTACGCGCGGCATGTGAAGCTGACCGAGGCTCTGGGGCGCGCGGCGGGTGTGCCGGTGGTCTTCGTGGGCCAGCCCGTGCCGTTCCTGGACTTTCCGATGAGCGAGGCGAACTACCCGTTCAAGAGCACCTTTGCCGAGCACCAGCTGGCGGGCTGGGGCTACGGCCGCTTCAAGGAGGCCGCGCGACTCGGCCGGTTTGGCGAACGCTTTGTGTGGTGTGGCAACGCGTTCGCGCGCGCGGACACGATCATGTATGTGGACAGCATCCACTACAGCGCGGCGGGGGCGGAGACGCTGGCCAAGCTGATCGTCGAGCGCGCGGCGCAGGTGGATTTGCTGCCGTAACGGCGGAAAAATCTACCTGGAGGGTCGAGCCCCTGCGAGGCCGTTGCATTCAGTGTGCACTCGGCCTCGTGAGAACTCGGCCCTCCGGCGAGAGCCCAACGGCGACAGAGACAATCCGTGGCGCGGGCGCCCCGGCTCCATCAGGACCAAGCCACCTTATTTCGCGGGCTTGGCTTTCCAGATCTCAAGCAACTCGGGCGTGCCTTGGTCGCGGATGCCGTTGTCGGAGAGAAGCTCCTCGGTCGAGTCGACCATCTCCTTGCGGGGGAAAATCATCGTCTCGCCCATGCCGAAGAACTCGAAGACGAGGAACTCGTTGCGGTCATCGCGCAGCACCTCGACGAGGTGGCGGAGGTTCTTGATCGGCACGCCGTTGACGGAGCGGATCGCGCGGGAGACGGCGTTGTCGTAGCCCTTGACCAGCTTGTGCGGGAAGGAGGGCGCGGCCACGACCACGAGTTCCTCACCCGGGAAGGCGGGTTTTTCGCCGCGCCGGGTGACGAGCGGACTGCCGAGGAAGCTGAGGCTGTTGAGGGCCTTGGCGTTGCCCGCGACCGGTGCCACATACAGGGCGGTGCCGGGGGTGAATGCGAGAGGCCCCAGGATGAAATACGGCGGGTAGGCGCCCTCATTGTTGCTGATCAACATGGGCCGGTCGGCGCTGACAGGGAGGCGGATGTCGAGCTTTTGCCGGGCGCGCACGACGGTGAGCGGCACGGTGCCGTCGCGCGTCAGATGCTGGATGAGATACTGGAGGCGCACGCGCAGGCCCGAGGCGAGCTTGATCATGCCCTCGTTGTCCACCGGGGTGTCTCCGATGCGGGTGATGAGATCCCAAGCCTTGAGCGGGTAGGCGGGGTCGGTGCTGTCCGGCACCTGCACGACGATGCCCTCGGTGGTCTTGTCGAGACCGAGGTAGGCACGCAGCGCGGGGTTCTCGAGCGTCTGCAGCTGGTCAAACATGGCCGGCTTGCCGTCGTAGCGGCCGTCGGTGATGTCCTGCAGGAACAGGTCGATCTCCTCGCAGGGGATGATGTAGCCGATGTTGTCCGCACCGCCGAGGCGGCTGAACGCGAGGCCGATCATCTGGTCGCCGGACAGGGCGGGGCCCCCGCTGTTGCCGGGGTTGATGGCGGCGTCGATCTGGATGCGCAGGCCGCCGACCGGGTAGTTGTAGAGGGCAAACTCGATGCGCGAGACGATGCCCTTGGTGATCGAGAGGCTGGAGCCGCCGGTGGGGAAGCCATAAACCATGACCGCGTCCTTCACGGCGGGCAGGGAGCGGCTGCGCGGGAGCGGCGGGCGGGTGGCGAAGAAGGATTCGTCCTCCAGCTTGAGAATGGCGAGGTCGATGCCGGGCGCGATGAACTCGACAGTGGCGGGGATTTTGTCGCCCGATTCGTTGGCCTGCACCTGGACTTGGCTGGCATAGAGGGCTACGTGCGCATTGGTGAGGATCCGGTTGCCCTCAATGATCACGCCGGTGCCAGTGCTGTCGCGCGGCGCCTGCTTGGTCCACGGCTTGTAGGGGTCAGGGTAGCGCATCGTCGCAAAGATCTTCACGACGGAATTTTCGACCGTCCGGCTGGGCGCGTTCTCGGCCGGAGCAGGCGCGGGTGGGGTGGGAGCGGCCGGAGCGGGATCGTCGGCGCGGGCGACGGGCGTGAACGGTTGCGCAAGCAGCGCCACCAGCAATACGACGCCACGCGGAAAGGAAAGAGGGGTGCGCATGGAGCGTAACAAGAGAGCCAAGAACGGCTAAAAGACGAGTCCGGTCTTTGGCGGAGGCTGCGTTTCAGCCAACCGTTGCGCGTTTCGGCCAAACCGGACGCTCGGCCCGACCGCCGTCCGCCTGCTCAACCTTGGTAGGAAGTGCGGCGGCGTTCTTGCCAGCGTTCGCGGCCGGCAAACAGCGGCAGCGAGTCCGCCACGGGATCGTCCTTCACGAGCAGGAAGTATTGGGCGAAGAGATCATCGGCCGTGCTCCACGCAAAGCCGTAGGGCGGGCCCTCGGCCAGCACGGGCTTGTTGTAGTAGTAGAAGCCGACGAGCAGGCCGCGGTATTTCAGCAGCTGCGCCACGCGGTCGCGGTAGGCGGGCCGCCGGTCGGGGGTGAACGAGCACACGAAGGAGCGCTCGTAGATCACGTCAAAAGATTCGCCCGGGAAGTCGTGTTGAAAAAAATCGCCCACGATGATGCGGTCGGAGAGGGCCGGGCCGACAAGGCGGCGCGCGCGTTCCACGGCGAACGGCGCGAAGTCGATGGCGGTGACCTCGTAGCCGGCCTCCGCGAAAGCCACGATCTCGTAACCCGAGCCACAGCCGGGGATGAGCACCCGCGCCCCCTTGCCCTTCTTTTTCAGGAACGTCTTCAGCGCTTCCGGCACGCCCTCGAAATCCCAAGGGGTGTCATCCTTGAGGTAGCGCGCGTTCCAAAACTCCGGCTGGTTGGCGTTGGGCATCGTGAGGGGGGTGGAAAATACGCGTGAAAATCCCGTCGCTGTAAACCCGTTGGACAACGGGCAGGGTTAATTACTCGTTTTTGACACTATCGCTTACTTCCTCGGAGGGAAGCCGTTAGTGTAAATCAAGCCTCGCGGTGGGCCGGCCGGTTTTTCTCGGCGGCCAGACCGAGTTCCAGCAGCTGCGTGATGCGCTCGGCGTCGTAAACACAGCCCGCCCAGGTGCCGCCGCTGGCGTTTTGCAGGGCGGACCAGAGCCGCGTGTCGGCCGGGACATGGGGATTGGGCTGCAAGCCGGGGTGTCGCGGGCGGGTCGCGAGTTGCTCGGGCGAGAGCGACACTACATCCACGGAGCCCTCGAGGCTGCGGGTATCGATGCGCAGGCGGATCGTGTCGCCGTCGCGTAGCCGTCCGATCGGGCCGCCGGCCCAGGCTTCGGGGCTTATATGTCCGACGCAGGCGCCGGTCGAGACGCCGGAAAAACGCCCGTCGGTGATCAGCGCGATGCGTTGGCCGTCCTTCACGTGTTTCAGTGCGGAGGTGACCTGGTAAGTCTCGGGCATGCCGCAGCCGGGGCCGATGCCGGCGAGCACCATGACGTCGCCGGGTTTGACCGTGCCGGCCTTGATGGCGGCGATGGCCTGGTTCTCGCTCGTGAAAACACGGGCCGGGCCTTCGTGCAGGAACACGCCGTCGGCGCCGATCAGCTGCGGGGCGATGGCGGTGCTCTTCACGAGCGCGCCATCCGGGGCGAGGTTGCCGCGCAGGAACGTGACGGTGCTTGTGAGGCCGCATTCGCGGGCCTGCGGCGCGGGCATGATCACGTCGCCGGGATCTATGCCGTCGAGCTGGCGGAGTTTTTCGCGCAGACGCACACGGCGTTCGGATTTTTCCCACCAGGCGAGATTGTCGCCCAGGCTTCGGCCGCTGACGGTGCGGGCGTCGAGTTTGAGCAGGCCGAGGTCGCGCAGGTGGAGCATCGCCTCGGGCACGCCGCCGGCGAGATAGACCTGCACGGTGGCGAAGTGGCGCGGGCCGTTGGGCAGCGAGTCCACAATCCGCGGCACGGCGCGGTTGATGCGCGCCCAGTCGTCCACGGTCGGTCGGCGGAGACCGGCGGCGTGGGCGATCGCGGGCACGTGCAGCACGAGGTTGGTCGAACCGCCGAACGCCGCGTGGCAGACCATGGCGTTGTGGATCGCGTCGTCGGTGAGCAGGTCGCGCGTGGTCGTGCCCGCGAGGTCGAGCGCAAGCAGGGCGCGCGCGGAGCGGCGGGCGACATCGCGCCAGATCGGCGAACCGGAGGGTGCGAGCGCGCTGTGCGGCAGCGCGAGGCCGAGCGCCTCGGCCACGACCTGGCTGGTGGCCGCGGTGCCCATGAACTGGCAGCCACCGCCGGGCGAACCGCAGGCCTTGCAGCCCATCTCGGCGGCGTGCTCGAGCGAAATTTCGTCGCGCGCGAACCGCGTGGCGAGCGTCTGCACCTTGCCGGTGTCCTCGGCTTCCTCGGCGAGGAGCGTGACACCGCCGGGCACGAGCACGGTCGGCAGGTCGGATGTTCCGGCGAGGGCCATGAGCATCGCGGGCAGGCCCTTGTCGCAGGTGGCCACACCGAGCACACCGCGGCGGGTGGGAAGAGAACGGATCAGGCGGCGCAGCACGATGGCGGCGTCATTACGATAAGGCAGGCTGTCGAGCATGCCGTGGGTGCCGTTGGTGCGGCCGTCGCAGGGATCGCTGACGTAGCCGGCAAAGGGGATGGCCTTGGCGGCGGAGAACTCGCGTGCGGCTTCCTCCATCAGCAGGCCGACTTCCCAGTGGCCCGTGTGGTATCCAAGTGCGATCGGCGTGCCGTCAGGGGCGCGGATGCCGCCCTGGGTGCTGAGGATCAGGAACTGTTTGCCGAGCATCGCGGCGGGCGACCAGCCCATGCCGGCGTTCTGCGTCCAGCCGAAGAGTTCGCCGCTCGACATGCGGCGCAGGCGCTCGGCGTCGAGCGGCAGGCTGCCGGCCGGACCGGGGCCGGTCGTGCGCAGCGTGTAGATCGCGTCGTCGCCGGAATCGAAAATGGGGTCGCTCATGTCGGAGTGATACCAAACATACACATCCGGTCACTCTGAGCGAAGCGAAGAATCCAGGGGAGCGCGTGAGACATGGAGCGGCTTGGATCCTTCTCCCGCGACTGCGGGATCAGGATGACGTCTGCGGGAGCGGATTTCCTCACGCTACTGTGTTCACCAGCGTGCCGATCGGCTCGATGGTTATGCGGATTTCGTCGCCGGAGCGAAGCGAGAACGCATCGGGCGGCACGATGCCGGTGCCGGTCATCAGGTAGGTGCCGTTGGGGAAGGAATTGTCGCGGAAGAGGAACTCGGCCAGCTCGGGAAACTTGCGCTTGATCTGGCTGATCTGCGTCGAACCGGTGAAAGCGGCGACGCCCTCGCGGCGGATTTCGATGGCGATCGTGGTCGTGGGCGGGAGCGGGTCGTCGGTGACGAGCAGGCACGGCCCGAGGCCGGTGGAGCGGTCATAGACCTTGGCCTGCGGGAGGTAGAGCGGGTTCTCGCCCTCAATGTCGCGCGAACTCATGTCGTTGCCGACGGTGTAGCCGAAGATGCGTCCGGTGCTGTTGATCGCGAGGGTCAATTCGGGCTCGGGCACGTTCCACTTGGAATCGCGGCGGATGCGGACGGCCATGTCCGGACCGGCGACGCGGTGCGGGGTGCCCTTGAAGAACAGTTCGGGCCGGTCGGCGTGATAGACCTTGTCGTAGAAGGTGCCGCCGCCGGCGTCTTTGGATTCCTCCATGCGCGCGGTGCGGCTGCGCAGGTAGGTGACGCCCGCCGCCCAGACCTCCTGGGTGCCGATGGGCGCTGTCGGGGTGGTGGGCAGCACGGCGGGCAGGCCGGCCGCCCAGACCTGACGCGCCAAGGCGCCGGGGTCGGCGGCGCGGAAAAGATCGTCGAGGGCGAAGTTGCCGGCGGGTCGGCGGACGTTGCCGGACGATTCCAGCAAAGGACCGTAGGAATCGAGGAAAACGCGGATCATGGGGTGCCCGTAGAAACGCCGTTCGCCCCGGCCATGTCGAGCCGGGGCTGCGGCACAGGTGTGAATATTTATTATAATTGTCGAACACCGGGCGCCCCGGCGGGCCGGCGCTTCAGAAAAGCCGCGCTGTGCCGATTACCCGGGCAATAAAACCATCCCCCCGTCATGAAATTCACCCCCTCTGTAGTCATGTGTCTGGTGGCCGCCGCACTCAGCCTGAGCGCGGGCGCTGCTGAAAAAGCCGCGGTCAAGGTCGAGGCCAGCCGCGCGCTGTCCCTCGCCATCGTGGATCTCGACCGCAAGAATCCTGCCAGCGATTCCGTGCACGATGCGTTCAAGGAGAGCCTGAGCTACGAGATGAGCCAGCTCTGCAACATGCCCACGCCGATCAAGCCCGTGAGCGTTGACGCCTCGCGCGCCGGCTGGGGGCTCGGCACTGGCGCCTACGATGTGGCCGTGGTCATCGGCGGCACCGTGCCGAGGACGATGGTCAGCTCCAATTTCACGGTCTACAAGGCCACCCCTGCCTCGGGCGATCCGAAGCGCGTGATCTGTCTGGTGACCCGCAACGAAGACCCCGGCCTGGCCAAACTGCTGGCCCAGTCGTTTCCCGAGGCCCTCAAGGGCACCTTCTTCCAGAAGGCGCTGCTCCGCTACAGCGGGGCGCCGGAGAACGAGCAGACCGAGTGGAAATTCGCCGGGCTGTAACCGGTTTCATCGCAAGCCCTGCTTGCCACCACGGGCGGTCTGGCCGACTTTCGGCGGCCGCCCATGTCGTTACCCCCACCTGCCAACGGACCCTGCGATGGCCGTGTCGTGCGCACCTTGCACGACGGCTTTTGGGATCTCACGCAGGTGATTGAACTGGCCGACGGCTCGCGCCGCGTGCGCAAGCGCAGCAAGGGTGCGACCGCCGAGCGGCCGTGGGGGCCGGAGTCGCTGCGTCGGGAGATCCGCTACCTGCGTTCGGCCACGCCGGAAGCCGCGGCGGTGCTGCCGCCTCTGCTCGCGTGGTGGGATCGCACCGACGCGGCGGGCGCGACTGATGTTGGTTACGAAATGCCGTTTTATCCCGACCATCGCGACGCCGGCACGCTGGCCAAGACGATGGCGCTGGGGCAGGTCGAGATCGACGAGTTCCAGCGCACGCTCGCCGACGCGGTGCTCACGCGCCTGCACGCGACGACGGGGCAGGACATCGAGCCGTTGTCGCAGCACATGACGCGCGCCGTGCGCCAGGCCTTCGACGGATTGACCGGCGACCCGGCCTTCGCCGCCTTGATCGAGGCCGAACGCATTGAGCTCAACGGCCGGCCCGCGTTCGGTCCGCGCGCCGCCTTCGAGGCCAATGTTCGTAATACGAACATTCTGGCTTTGATTGATGGCACGCCCGCAGTGCGGCTGCACGGCGACCTGCACCTAGAAAACATCCTCTGGCGGCCGCAGGCGATTGCGGGCGGAGAGCCGCGGCTCGTGCTCATTGATGTCGTCTCCGTGGCCGGTGTGACCTTCGGGCTGCCGTTGTGGGATTTGGTGAAATACGAATCCTACGCGACGGGCGAGCTGATGGCCTTGCGCGCCGAGAAGATTGATGTGGCGGGCCTCGGCGAGGGCAGCGGCCGCTACCGCTGTCGCATCCGCATGGAGGACGCCGCTCTCGCACCGTTCGTGAAGTGCAACTGGCACGGGCTTTTCCGCCGCGCCTACGAAGAAAAATACGGTGCGGTGGATCCGCGCCTCTACCGTTTCATCCACGGCTACTTCAACGCGGCGATGGCGCTTAACACGACCGGCCTCCAGCGCCAGGGGCGCCTGCTCCGCGCGACGGAGGATTTCAACGCGGCGTTGGCGGAAGGCTAGATTTGCAAGTGAGCCGCGAGCTCGGCACGGAGCAGGCTGACAAGCTCCGGATCCATGAACTGAAAATCGTCGGGGATGCGCAGCGTGATCAGCGGTTTGCCGGCCAGCTCATCGGGAAACCGCTCCCGCAGCAGATCGGCGTGCTTGCGCTCCATGCAGAAAATCAGATCAGCCCAGCCAAGATGGCAGGCCGTGACTTTGATGCGCGCGGATTCGGATGTGCCGGCGCTCCGGGCATCGTAACGCGGGTGGTGCTTGAACAAAGCTTCGGCCGTAGGGCTGCGCCACTGGTTGCGCGAGCAGATGAAGAGGATATTGGTTTTCAGGCAGAAAAAAGGCGGGATCAGCGATCCCGCCCTACAAATCAGATGAGGCCGAGCTTCATCTTCCCCTCTTCGGAGATCATGCTCTGGTTCCAGGGTGGTTCCCAGGTGATGCGCACATCGGCGGCGGCGACGCCGGGGACGAGGAGGATTTTCGACTTCGCGTCCTCGGCGATGACCGGGCCCATGCCGCAACCGGGGGCGGTGAGCGTCATGGCGACGTCCACCTTGTGGCCGCCGTCGTCGGCCTTGGAGATGTCCATCGAGTAAACGAGGCCGAGGTCCACAATGTTGACGGGGATCTCGGGGTCGAAGACCTGGCGGAGTTGGCTCCACACGGCTTCAGGGTCGGGTGCACCGTCGGCGAGCGTGGCGGCGTTGACGGTCTGGTCCTTCACGGTCTCGCCGATGGCGTCGGCATCCTTGCCGTCGAGGCGGTAGAGGCCGGTATCGGTCTGCACCGTGTAGCTGCCGCCGAGGACCTGATGGATGAACACCGAGGTGCCGGCGGAGAGCGTGTGCTTGTCGCCCGAGGGAATCTGCGACGCATGGACGTCGCGGGAGAGGGTGCGTTGGCGGTCTTGCATGATGCGGCGGGCGAGGGTTCTGATTTTTCCGCGGATCCCGCGGATGAACACGGATAAGGAAAAGACCTATCCGCGTCTATCCGCGATATCCGCGAAGAATCTCATTCCTTGAATTTCCGGCGGATGATTTCGGTGAGGGTGTCGTGGAGGGCCTCGTTCTCGATCTTGCCGAGGACTTCCTCGAAGAAACCGAAGACGAGGATCTCCTGGGCCTGGGCGGGCTTGATGCCGCGGGCCTCGAGGTAGAACTCCTGCTCGCGGTCAATGCGGGCGCTGGTCGCGCCGTGGGTGCAGCGGACGTCGTTGGCCTGGATCTCGAGGCCAGGGAGCGAGTGCGCCTCGGCGTCGTCGGAGAGCATCAGGTTGCGGTTCGACTGGTAGGCATCGGTCTTCTGCGCGTCGGGATCGACGACGATCAGGCCGGAGAAGATGGTCTTCGCGGAGTCGAGGAGCGCGTTCTTGTAGAGCAGGTTTGAGCCGGTGTTGGGCGCCTGGTGGATCTGCAGCGTGCGCTGGTCGAACTCCTGGCTGCCGTGGGCGACGGTGAGCGCCAGCATCTCCGAATGCGCGCCGGGCGCCTGCAACTGAGAGAAACTCTCGTGCCGCGCCTGACGCGCACCGGCGTGGAGATTGAGCGAAAGGACCTTCGCGTCGCGGCGGGCGACGGTGGCGTTGAACTGGAACGACAGCGTGTCGCGGCTCCAGTCCTGCATGGCGACGTAGGTGACCGACGCGCCGTGGCCGGCGTAGAGGTCGTTGCCGCCGCAGGCGAAGCCGCCGGCCGCGGAGCTGAAGAAGTCGGCCACGGTGACCTTGGCGTTTTCCTCGGCGACGACGAGCGTGTGTGGGAAGACCGCCATGCCCTTGCCCTCGGCCTGGTGAAAGACGGCGAGCACATCGGCGACTTCGACGCCTTTCGCCACATGGACGAAAGCGCCGTCCTCGAGGAAAGCCTCGTGCAGGGCGGCGAACTTGTCGGAGCCGAGCTTCGAGGGCTGGGTGAGGAGGTGAGCCTTCACCAGATCGCCATGCTGGAGCAGCGCGTTCTGCAGGGTCTCGAAGATGACGCCGGCCGGGGCGGTCCCGGTGCGGGCGACGGCGCGGTTGTTGACGAAGGTAAGCGAGGCCTGGGCGGCGAAGCCCGGGGCGATGGACGCGCCGCCGGAGGGCAGGGCGAAGCCGTCGAGCGTGAGCGCGGCGAAGTTGGAGAAGCGCCAGCCCTCGTCGGTGCGCTTGGGCATCGGCAGCGCCGCGAAGCGCTCGTAGGCGGCGCGCTTGCGGTCGAGCCACCAGGCGGGCAGGTGCTTCACGCGTTCAAGGTGAGCG
Source organism: uncultured Oleiharenicola sp. (assembly GCA_966252395.1). Lineage (GTDB taxonomy): Bacteria > Verrucomicrobiota > Verrucomicrobiia > Opitutales > Opitutaceae > Lacunisphaera. Next base: position 11,478 of record CBINOW010000140.1, read on the forward strand.
GCGAAGGCTTCGCGGGTGAAGGAACCGGTGAGGTTTGAAGAAGTGGAGGCAGCGGACATTTTTCAGAAGAGTTTTGAACCACAGAGGCACAAAGACACGGAGCAGAGGCTCCGGCTTGGTGCCTTCGTGTCTTTGTGGTTAATCAACCAACCGAGCCCTCCATTTCGAGGTCGATGAGCCGCTTCAGCTCGACGGAGTATTCCATCGGGAACTGGCGGGCGAGGTCGTTGATGAAGCCGTTCACGGCGAGGCTCATGGCCTGGGCCTCGGTGAGACCGCGCTGCTGCATGTAGAAAATCATGTCCTCGGAAACCTTGGACACGCTCGCCTCGTGCTGCGTGGCGTTCTTGTCGCCGCGGACGGTGATCGCGGGATAGGTGTCGGTGCGGCTGTTGGTGTTGATCAGCAGCGCGTCGCACTCGGTGTTGTT
>CBINOW010000141.1:0-11855 GCA_966252395.1 uncultured Oleiharenicola sp.
GGCATGGAGCCGGTGCGCAAGCGCATGCACCCCAAAATGCGGCAGTATGTGCGCCAAGCCCGGGAGCAAAATCTGGGCATGCGCACCGGCTCGGAGCAGGATCTGCCGCTGTTTTTCAAACTGATGTGCGCCACCTGCCAGCGCCAGCAGACTGCGCCCAATCCCGGCAGTCTGGACTCCTTGCGCCGGCTGTGGCACCTTTTTGCCGGCAGCAACTCGGCGGAACTGGCCTTTGCCGGCCGCGACGGGCATGATGTGGCCGGCCGAATGAACCTGATTTTTGGCAACCGGGTTACCCAATGGAAAAAAGGCTGGGACGGCACCAATCCCAATTGGCATGCCAACGAATTTCTCGCCGACCATGCGTTGGAATGGGCTCACGCCCAAGGCTACCGATTCTGCGACTTCTCCGCCATAAACCGCCTGACCGCCGAGCATCTTCTCTCCGGAAAGCCCAGCGACGACACGATCGCTCGCTCCCGGGACATGTTCAACCTCAGGCTCGGCGGTTTTCCGCGCCTCCTGCCGCGGGCGCATTTGCTGCTGGTCAATCCTCTGCTTCGCTGGGGTTATCGCCTGACCTACCTCACCCGCGAGCGTCGTCGGGAACAAGAGCTGCTTGCTCGGAGGTCGCAACGCGTTCCTGATACCGGCCCGGGCTCATGATGATTCCCGCCAATTCAACATTCTCACCTTCCATGCCCTTTCCCCCGAACAGCGCCCCGCGCCCTGTTCCTCTCATCCTGCATCGGCTTTGAACTCGCCTGCCACCTGGAAGGAAATGTCAGCCGCGGATTTCGCCGCTTTCGTGGGGCTGTTGGGCCCCCGGGCGGTCGAGGCCGGCGGACTTTACTGGGCTGAGGCCCGTCGCTTTTTCTATCGTCCGCTCATTCCGCTCCGGGAATTCGATCCTGCGACGATCACCCTGCCCCGACTCGCCCTCCTGGGGGGTGTCCAATACGCGATCTCCCGTGCCCACCAAGCCAACTCGTGGCTGAACTGGCTGGTTTTCGATCGCACGCGGGACTACTCCCTTGCCACGCTCGACAAGAACCGTCGCCGGCAGGTGCGGCTGGCGGCCAAAGACTTTCTCGTCCGACCGGTGACGGATCTGCAGGAATTCAAAAGTCAGGCCTATGCAGCCTACGTTTCTTTCCATAACCGGACCGGCTACAAGGTCGGAGCCGAGCGCCGCGACCCGAAGGTTTTTTCCCTCTGGGCCGACCGGGTCTTTGCCACTCCCAATGTGCTCGTGCTGGGCGGCTACCGAGCAGGCGTTTTGGGCGGCGTCAGCCTGACCTACCGTTTTGGCAGCACCGTCTACTACGCGACATTTTTTTGCGACGATGCTTCGCTGGAGGGCTACCTTTCCGACTTGATGCTGCACACCGTGCGCGAAGGCGCGGCCGCCTCACCGGAGGTCACCCATATCTACGCGGGCATGTTCAAGGGCATCCGGGGACTGGACGATTTCTATCTTCATCGCGGCGCCAAACTCGTGCGACAACCTGCCCGCCTCGACATCAACCCGTGCGCTCGGCTGATCTTGAAGCTTTTTCTGCCCACGCAGTTTCAACGGCTCATCGGACATCTGACCGCAGAGCAACTGGCCCAAGCCGGTATCGAACCGGAAGGTCCGGCGTGACCGCCCTAGGACGACGACCAGCTCCTCCATCGAATTTGCGGTTCCGGGACAGCCCAACCTTACTCAAACCATAGTGCGGTATGCCTCAGGCCTAATTCCTCTGGACGACCACCCCCAGCCATCCCCACCATGCCCAGCCCGATGATGCCCCAGGCAACAGCCGATGTCATTGAACCCGCTGAACAGATTCGGCTGCGTCGTTTCATTATCAGCTGTGTTGTGTTGTTGGGAGTATTTTCCTTCCCCCTCTACCAGCTCGCCGCTTTCGCCCTGAAGAGCGATCTGTATTCGTTCATTCTGATCATTCCTTTCATCAGCGCCTACCTGATCTGGATTGAGCGTGGACGGCTCTCTCCTGCGGGCACCACGCTCCCACGCGGTTGGTCCGCGTTGCTGTTTGTGATTGGTGCCGCCTTGTTCGCAGTTGCTTTGGCAACCCGCTTGGGCGGAACGGCCCCTTTGGTGGATTCTCTGGCCTATTCAATGTATTCGCTGGTATGCCTGCTGGGAGCGGCCGCCTGTTGTTTTCTCGGCAGAGACACCCTCCGGGTGCTTGGTTTTCCCCTCGCTTTCCTGATCTTCCTCGCGCCTCTCCCCGTCGCTTTTGAGTCGGGCTTCGAGACTCTGCTCCAGCATGGTTCTTCCTGGGTTGCCCATCGCTTTTTCGATTTGTCCGATATGCCGGTCTATCGCGAAGGGACCCTGTTTCAGCTCCCCGGTTTCAGCATGCAGGTCGCTCCGGAATGCAGCGGCATCCGTTCGACGCTGGCACTCTTTTTGACCAGCTTGGTCGCCGGCCGGATGTTTCTGCGCTCACCCTGGAAATGCGTGCTGCTGGCTGCGCTCGTGCTGCCCATCGCTCTTCTGCGCAATGGTCTGCGGGTCTTTGTGATCGGCGAGCTCTGCGTAAAGGTGGGACCGCACATGATTGATTCTTGGGTGCACCACCAAGGTGGTCCGCTCTTTTTTGCCCTGTCGCTGATTCCATTCTGCCTCGTGTTGCTTTACCTCTATAAAACCGACCGTCGCCCCAAGGCACGGTCATAACCAGCCCCAGAAATGTCCTCTCTCCTGCGCCCCATCGCCCATTGCCTTTTGGCAGTGATGATATCCCTGTTGGCCGCCGGCTGCTCGCCCGAAGCGAAGAAGAAAAAGCTGCTCGATAGCGCCGACCGGCACTACTTGGCAGGAGAATATGACCGGGCGGAACTGGAGTATCTCAATCTGCTGAAAGACGATCCCCAGAACGGCAAAGCCTTCGGTCGCCTCGGCCTGATCTACGCGGCGCAAGGCCGCAACAGTCGCGCGATCGCTTTCATCATGCGCGGCCATGAAATGCAGCCCGACGATCTGGAATTGAGGACCATGGCCGGAAAACTGTATCTCCTCTCTGGCAAAATCGCGGAAGCACGCGCCGAAGCCAACCTCGTCCTCGATCGCAATCCACGGGATTTGGAAGCCCCTTCCTTGCTCGTTGCTGCCATCCAAAAGCCGGAGGACGTCGAGTTGGTCCGCCGACGACTGCAGGAACTGCCCGCTCCGGCCCCCACAGGCGCCCCGGTTCTGGCGGCTTTGGCGGCCATGGAGTTGAGGCTTGGCCACATCGCGGAAGCCGAATCTTTGCTGCAAAAGGCCAAGGCCGCCGACCCGACCTTCGTAGCTGCCTATTCGACCGAAGGCGCCCTTCAGGTGAGCAAGAAAAACCTCCCCGAGGCGGACAAGGCCTTCAAACAGGCCGCGGAACTCTCCCCCCTTCGTTCGCCCCAGCGCCTCCAATACGTGCAGTTCAAGATGCGCACCGGCCAGATGCCCGACGCGATCAAATTGCTGGAGGAAATGACGGCCAAAACTCCCGACTACCTGCCTGCCTGGCTGGCATTGGCGGAAATCAGTCTCGGGAAAAACGAACCCGCCGAGGCCCAGCGCCTGATCGACCGAGTGGCCCACCGCGATCCCCAAAGCTTTGAGGCCATGATGCTGCAAGGCCGGCTTCACTCGCTTAACAACCAACCCGAAAAGGCGATCGAGCTGTTCGAAAAGCTGACCACCTCCTACCCCAAGCTGACCGAGCTTCACCTTGAGTTGGGGCGCGCCTACGCCATCTCGGGCGAGATCAACAAGGCGATCGCCAGCCTGAACCAAGCGCTGGCGATCAACCCCGGACACACCGATGCGGCCCTGTTGCTCGCCCAGTTGCACCTCCGCCGCGGCGATCACAACGCCGCCATCGCCCTGCTCCGCCGTCTGCTCGAGCAGCGTCCCAATCTGGCACCCGCGCGAGTGATGTTGGCCGATGCCTATCGCATTCAAGGTAGCCTGCCCGAAGCGTTGCAGCTTTATCGTCAGTTGGCTCAACAATTCCCCGACAATCCGCAGCCCAGCATGGCCATCGGCATCATTCTCGCCCAGCAGGGCAAGAACGCCGAAGCCCAAGCCGCCTTTGAACAAGCCTTCAAGCTGACCCCCGACAGCCCGGCCGCCCTCGAGCAACTCGTCAATCTGGGCCTTCGGAGCCGGCAGTATGCGGAGGTCACAACGCGGGTGGAAGCCGAGGTGGCGTCAAATCCCAAACTCGCGGGCCCGGGCCAGCTGCTCCTCGCCAAGATCAAGCTCGCCCAAGAAAACCAAACCGCCGCCGAGGCCCATCTCAAGAAGGCCATCGAGCTCATGCCCGATTCGCCCTCGCCCTACCTGCTTCTCGCCGGGGTTTATAGCCGCGCTAATCGCGAGGAAGAGGCGCTCCGCCAGCTCAACGAGGTGCTTACCCGCGACCCCAAGCAGGTCACCGCACTCATGCTGGTCAGCGTCATCCACGATCAGCGCGGCAATTTGCCGGAGGCACGCGCCGGCTATGAGAAGCTGCTGGCCATCAACCCACGCTCAATGGTCGCCCTCAACAACCTCGCCTACCTGGAGGCAGAAAAGTTCAATGATTTGGAGAAGGGTTACACCCTGGCCCAAAGGGCACGGCAATTTGCCCCCGGCGACCCCCATACGGCCGACACGCTGGGTTGGATTCTGCATCGCAAGCGTCAATACACGCGTGCCCGCGGCCTGTTGGAAGAGTCGGTCGAGAAGCTCTCCGGTGAAGCTGAGATTCATTTCCACCTCGGCCTTACCTGCTACATGATGGGAGACGAACCTGCGGCCCGCGCCGCGCTTGCCCGCTCCCTGCAACTTGGGCCCACGGCCGCTTGGGCAACCACCGCCCGCGACGCCCTGGCCCTGTTGGACATAACCCCCGCGCAATTGGACGCCTCGGCCAAACCCATCATCGCCAAGGCACTCGCCGATCGCCCGGATGATCCTGTAGCCCTCTACCGCCAGGCTCTGTTGCTGGAAAAGGAGGGGCAGATCCAACCGGCCATCCTCGCCATCGAGGAGGCGATCAAGGCCAACGATCAAAATGCCTCACTGCTGACGACCCTGGCTAGGCTGCATGGCCGGGCCAAGAACCCAGCCAAAGCCTTGGAATACGCCAAGGCGGCGCGCCGCCTTTCGCCCGACGACCCGGAGGTCACCCGCTCACTGGCAAGACTCGCCTATGACAATGCCGACTATCCTTGGGCCTCGAGCCTGCTCCAGGAAGCCGTGCGCCGCCGTCAGGATTCCGCCGAACTCTACTACGAACTCGCGCTGGCCACCTACAGCGTAGGGCGAGTGCCCGAGGCACAGGAAGCCCTGCGCAAGGCTCTTGAGCTTTCCGGCAAACAGCTTTTCTCGCAAGCGGCGGATGCCCGCCGGATGCTGGACCTGATCAACCTTTCCGCAAATCCCGCGGAAGCCGTCCGCCAGGCCCCTCTGGTTGAAAAAAATCTTCAGGCGGAGCCCGAATCGGTTCCCGTCCTGATGGCGACAGCTGTCATCAGCGAGCAGCGCAACGAAACCGCCTCCGCTCGCAAGACCTACGAAAAAATATTGGAGCGATTCCCCGACTTCAGTCCCGCCAAACATCGCCTGGTCGTGCTCGGTGCCGACCTGCAAACCCTCGATACCAAACTCTACGACTGGGCCCTCCAGATCAGACCTGCTTACCCTGGCGACCCGATTGTCGCAAAAACTCTCGGCATCCAAAGCTACCTCCAGGGCGAGGCGGCCCGGGCCGTGGCCCTTTTGAAAGAAAGCGTGGCCAACCGCCCCAACGATGCACTCTGCCACTACTATCTGGGGTTGGCCCAGCAGAAGACCAAGGACTCCGGCTTCCGCGCGTCGTTGCAACGCGCCTTGGCTCTCGGCCTGCCCGACGCCACCGCCGCGGAGCAAGCCCGGAAGCTCCTCGCTGCAGACAAGTAAGCAGGGACCGATAAAGTCACCTGCTCTAAGCCCGGACCATGCAGCAGGAGCGGGGTAAAACCTGCGCTCCATGTTTGGGCCGGTGAGAAGGCTGACACCTGTTCAGGACAGAGAGAACAGTGAGGATGACATGGCAATTCCCCGATCTGATAACCCGATGCATCGAGTTCGTTTCACTGGCCAAGCACCCGGGTGCTAACTTCCGGCAGCTATGCGTCCGTTTTACCATCAGCCCATGCTGATGGCAGGCTCCACCGTTTGGAGTTAGTCTTTTTGGAGTGCTTGCATGCTCTCAACTCTTAACAGCATCAATCGCGAGCATACTTTCCCCCTACGGATCGATTGCATGGTTTCCGCGAAGACTTACTGAGACCCGGCGGAGGGAATCGACTACGGGCAATTGCAGGGCAGCGCGATGTGCCCCGAATCGCTTGTAGCTCGAAAGGACTCAGGCGGCACACCCAATCTTAAACATCAGATGCAGAGCGCGTGCGACCTTAAGGAATACCCCCAATAAACACCTGTATGACGATGTGTAAACCTGCCCGAGCGTTCGCCCTGCGATTTGTCGGAATCTCTTACGTTTTATAGGTCATCAAAATGAATCTCTTTTGCATTATTGTTTTTTTGAATTATCTATTAATTGATTAAGAGCATTTTGCGATTGGTGATGGAATTTAAAATCACCTTGGCCCGCATGTTGCTTTTATATCATCGTTCGAATCGTAAATCCTAAAACACTACACGCATGAAACTGAAATCCATCCTCAGCACCGCGCTCATCGGAGCCGCGCTCACGGCCAGCAGCCTCCTCGCCAACACCGTCGTGCTCACCAGCACCGGCTTCAATGGTAACCCCTACGCGGGTGCCGGCGAATTCAAAGCGGTTACCAGCGATGACGGCACCTTCCTCACCTTTTGCTTGGAGCACAGCGTGACCATCGCGCTTGGCACCACCTACTCTTACTCCATCGATGATGCTGTTTTGTCGCAGAACGACCGTATCTCGCGTGCCACAGCCTATCTTTACAGCCACTTTCTGAAGGGCGACCTCTCCGGTCCTACCGGCAACGGCACCTACTTGGGCGGAAGCAATGGCGCCCACGACATCCATGCCGGCCTCCTGCAGCAGGCTTTCTGGATGCTCGAAGACGAAATCGCCTACGACTCTAACAACTATTACATCGGCTTGGTTGAATCCTACTTCGGCTCAGCCGCCAGCGCCAAGGCCGACTACAACGGTGGCGGCATGAAGGCTCTCAATATCTGGGGAGCCCTCAACAATCGCGGTGAGCCGGCCGACAAGCAGTCGCAGCTGGTTTATGTTCCGGATTCCGGCATGACCGTTGCCCTCCTCGGTCTCGGTCTCCTCGGTCTCGCTGCGCTCCGCCGCAAGCTGTAAGGCAAAAATCTATCTCGTAGTGTTTGAACACGCTCCCCATGGGGAGCGTGTTTTTTTTGCGCCTCATGAAATAGTGACGGGCTGCTTCTGTGAATTTGACCCCATCACCCCCGGCTGCTTCTTTGGCGCCCCAACCTGAAATGAACGGCCGACTCCACCCCACCCGCCTGATTGTCTCATCGGTTGTTTAAGCCACATGAACTTGGAGACCTTGCTCGACTTCGGGAGTTCAGGCTTGGCGGCCTTGCTGGGATTGGGTGCCGCGCTCCAGGCCCGTCAGGCCACGGATCGTCGGGCCTTTGCCGCCGGCATGCTCACTCTCGCGGCGGAGCGCCTTTTCGGCGGCCTGATGGCCGGCTCCGTAACTCCTCATGCCGTGTATAACTGGCAGATGTGGCGCCTGACCGCGGTCGCGCTGCTTCCCGGATTCTGGCTGGTTTTCAGCCTGACCTACGCTCGCGGCAACTCACGGGAATTCCTGCGCAAGTGGCGCTGGGTAGTGGCTACCGTGTTCGCCTTTCCCCTAGCTGTCATGCTGGGGTTTCGCAGCGAAATCATCACCTCCAGCGACCTGCTTGAAGATCCGAAAGTATTGATCATGCACGTGGGCTGGGCGGGCACGGCGCTCTACCTGCTCTTTCTGTGCACGGCTGTGCTCATTCTGATCAATCTTGAGCACACCTATCGCTCGGCCCTGGGCACGGTCCGCTGGCGGATCAAATTCATGCTGATGGGCGTAGGAGTGCTTTTTACGGTGCGGCTGTTTACCACCAGCCAGACGCTGCTTTTCAAAAGCCTGGATCCGCGCCTGGACATCTTGCATGCCGGTGCGCTGATTCTCGCGGTGCTGCTGATCATGCGCTCCGTCTTCCGCACGGATCGTTTCAACCTAGACATCCACCCATCCCACTCGGTGCTGCAAGGGTCGGTTACGGTCATCCTCGTTGGCATTTATCTGGTGGTGGTCGGACTGCTCGCCAAGGTGGTTACCTATCTGGGCGGGGATGCCTCCTTTGCCCTGAAAGCCTTGGTGGTGCTCGTCCTGCTCGTGCTGCTTGGTATATTTCTGCAGTCGGACCGGGTGCGCATGTATCTGGGGCGCTTCGTCAGCCGACACTTTCAGCGCCCGCATCACGATTATCGGGCCATCTGGAGAAAATTCACCGAGGGCACGGCCTCCCGGGTGGAGCCCGCCGAATATTACCGGGCCGTGGTCAAGATGGCGGGAGACATTTTCCAGTCCCTCTCCGTGGCCATCTGGGTGGTCGGCGACCGGCAGGAAGACCTGACGATGGGCGCCTCCACCAGCCTGGGGGAGCGCCAGGCACGCGAGCTTCAGCCCACTCCGGAAGAATCCGCCGTCGTCCTGAACCATTTGCGTGATCACCCCGAACCGGTGGACATCGAGACCGAGCAGGCCGCCTGGGCCGTAGTTCTGCGCCGCTGCCATCCCGGCGAATTTCACAAGGGCGTTACCCGGGTCTGTGTGCCGATAATGTCCGGCCAGGAAGTCCTGGCCGTGTTTCTCATTGGCGATCGCGTGGGCGGGGCGGCCTTCACCCTGCAGGACTTGGACTTGCTCAAATCCATCGGCGACCACGTCGCCTCCGGGTTGCTCAACGTGCGCCTCTCGCAGCGCCTGCTGCAGGCGCGGGAACACGAGGCGTTCCAGACCATGGCGACGTTCTTTGTCCATGACCTGAAGAATGCGGCCTCCACGCTGAACCTGATGCTGCAAAACCTGCCGGATCACTTCGACGATCCGGCGTTCCGCGAAGACGCCCTGCGCGGCGTGGGCAAATCCGTCGCCCACATCAATCACCTCATCAGCCGCCTCACCCAGTTGCGCTCCGAGCTGAAAATCACCCCGGGCGAGGCCGACCTCAACGAGGTGGTGCGCGGCGTGCTCGGCGGTTTCAGCCCGGAAAAGGATTTTCAGATCGAAACCCGCTACAGCGACCTGCCCCGGCTTGCGCTGGATCGAGAACAGTTCGCCAAGGTCATCACCAACCTCGTGCTCAACGCCCGCGAGGCCGCCTCGGCCAACGGTCGGCTGACCCTGTCAACAAGCCGCTCCGGTGCGTGGGCGGTGCTGGAGGCGGCGGACAACGGCCGCGGCATTCCGCCCGAGTTCCTCAGCCGCTCGCTGTTCCGGCCGTTCCAGACCACGAAGAAGAACGGCCTCGGGATCGGGATGTTTCAGAGCAAGATGATCATTGAGGCCCATGGTGGGCGGATTACGGTTGAAAGCACCGTGGGCCAAGGCACGACATTCCGTATCTTCCTGCCTCTCACACCCCTTACTTGATGAAACCCACGCTGCTGATCGTTGACGACGACGAGGAGATCCGCACCCAGATGAAATGGGCCCTGGCCCGCGACTACGAAGTCGTGCAAGCCGGCGATCGCGCCGCGGCCCTGGAAGCCGCGCGGGTTGCAAAACCCGCGGTCGTGCTGCTGGATCTTGGCCTCCCGCCGCACCCCAACGCACCGGATGAAGGCCTGGCCACGCTCACGGAACTGCTCGCGGCCGACCCGCAGACTAAGGTCGTGATCATCTCCGGTCAGGGCGAAAAATCCAACGCGCTGCGCGCCGTGGGCGCGGGGGCCTACGATTTCCTCAACAAGCCCGTGGAAATGGAGGAGCTGAAGCTGCTCCTGAAACGCTGCTTCCATGTCGCCCTCCTCGAGCGCGAATACCGCGAAATCCAGCAGAAGATCCTCGGCGAATCGTTCGACGGCATCCTCGGCAACAGCACCCGGATGCAGACCATCTTCGAGGCGATCCGGAAAGTGGCGACGGTGGACGCGCCGGTGTTGATCCTGGGCGAAAGCGGCACCGGCAAGGAGATGACCGCCCGCTCCATCCACCAGCGCAGTGCGCGCCGCAACGGTCCGTTCGTCGCCATCAACTGCAGCGCGATCCCGGAATCGCTCATGGAGAGCGAGCTGTTCGGCCACGAAAAGGGTGCCTTCACCGGCGCCCACATGCAGCGCAAGGGCCGCATCGAAAGCGCCCACGGCGGGACCCTCTTTCTGGATGAAATTGGCGAAATCCCCCTGCCCATCCAGGTGAAGCTGCTCCGCTTTCTGCAGGAGCGTGTCATTGAGCGCGTGGGTGGGCGTCAGGAAATTTCGGTGGACACCCGCGTCTTGGCGGCCACGCACGTGGATCTCAAAAAAGGCATGGCCACTGGATCGTTCCGCGAGGACTTGTTCTACCGGCTCGCGGTCGTGCAGCTGGTGCTGCCACCCCTGCGCGAACGCGAAAACGATCTCGTGCTGCTCGCCAACGCCTTCCTCCAGCAATCCGCCCGGGAAAGCGGCAAGAACGGCCTCGCCTTCTCCCCCGAGGCGACGCGCGCGATCCTGCGTCATCCTTGGCCCGGCAATGTGCGCGAACTGCAGAATCGCGTGCGCCGCGCCGTGATCATGGGCGGAACCAAACGCCTGAGCGCCCAGGATCTGGAACTGGAGGCGTCCGCCCCGGTCGGCACCACGCTCAAGGAAGCCCGCGAAGCGCTCGAGCGCGACATGCTCCAGCAGTCGCTGCGCCGCCATGCCGGCAAAATCACGGCCGCCGCCAACGAACTCGGCATCAGCCGCCCCACCTTCTACGAACTGATGGACAAGCTGGGCATCCAGAAGCCCGACAAGCCGGAGTAGTCGTCGTCGCCAAGGGAAATTTTCTCAAGCCGGGCGAGGCTTGCGCCGTTGTTACGGTATGAACTCGCCTTACCCCTACCTCAGTCAGGCGACCGACCCTGCGCCCCGTCGGTCCCGTGATGTCACGTGGAACCGCATCCTCTTTCAGCCCCCGGTCCTGAATCCGCGGTTGGTGTTCGATCCGTTGCCCTTCCGCACGCAGACCATCGCGCGGCCGCAGCGCAGCCGCCATCCTTTCTCGCGCTGAAGAGTTGATCCCTCCGCTTACCCGGTGCTTTGGCACCGGGTTTTTTGCTTTTATACCCGGGAATTCGCTCACGTGCAGTGGCCCGATGAGGAAGCAGCGGGAGTGTTGCAGGCAATTGTGCGTTCCTGCCCCCTGCCCTCCCGGGCAGGGCTACGGTGTGCGGAGCGGTCCTCCCTGTTCCAGCCAGCGGATTTGCCAAACGTCCGGGGCGAGGGCGCCCCGGCTCCACCTCGATCCGGTAGATTCCGCCCGAGCCGATGGAGCGCATTCGCCCAAAAAAAAGAGGCAGCCCTTACGGCTGCCTCTTAAGGTGCTGAAATGATCTCGGGGCGCGGATCAGTCGTTCCATTCCATGGTCTGGGCTGAGGGAGTTCCGCCCACGGTCGGTGCCGCGAGGACCGGCTTCTTGACGCCGGCCGAGGCTGCGGATGCGGCGTGAACCGCAGGTCTCACCGGACTCACAATCGCCGTGGCCTGTTCCTCGGCCTCGGCGAAACCCTGGACCATGCGGAGCAGGTCGTTCACCGCGATCTTCACCTGCGCGGACTGGGCCTTCATCTCCTCGGCGGAGCTGGCCGACTGCTGCGCGAGGGCCGCGTTGG
>CBINOW010000142.1:0-11507 GCA_966252395.1 uncultured Oleiharenicola sp.
ACGTCGTTCACCCAATCCTTATGCCCTTCCAGCGTCGCCTGGTCTTTGCCTTCGTCCTGATTTCGGCCGCCGTTGCCCACGGCGCCGCCGATGCGCCTCCGGCCAACCCGGCCCCGCCGCCCGTGCCGTCGGCGCGGCCGCTTCCGCCCAAGCGCGCGCCCGACGGCCCGGGCGCACCGCGCTTCAACGTCGCGGGCGCGCAGCCCGGCGACACCGCCCTGCGGGCGGCGCCCGGCGCGAATGCGCCCGTGACGGCGGACGGCGACTGGCTGGTCGGCCCCGACTACGTCCCTGCGCCGGAGCTCACGGTCGTGCCCGGCGTGCCGGTCGGACGCATCGAGCAATTCGTGCTCAGCTCCGCGGACAGCAAATTCTACCCCGGCATCGCCCGAGAAGCGCCCGGCACGGCAGACCCGGCCAACCCGCTCACGCTGGTCGTGAAGTCGCATCCCCAGCCTTACCAGCGCACGATTACCGTCTATGTCCCGGCGCAATACCAGCCCGGCACCGCGGCGCCGTTTATCGTGGTGCATGACGGCCCGCGCGACGTCGGCAAGCCCGACCCGATGCTCCCGCGCATCCTCGACAATCTCATCGCCCAAGGGCGCGTGCCGGCGATGGTCGCCGTGATGATCGCCAACGGCGGCGGCGACGCGCAGGGCAGCCAGCGCGGCCTTGAATACGACACGATGTCGGGCCGTTTCGCCGAGTTCATCCAGGCCGAGGTGCTGCCCGCGGTCGAGGCCCGCTGCGGGGTGAAGCTCACCGCCGATCCCGACGGCCGCGCGGTGATGGGCAACAGCTCAGGCGGCGCCGCGGCGTTCACGATGGCGTGGTATCACCCGGAGTGGTATCGTCGCGTGCTCTGTTATTCGGGGACTTTCGTGAACCAGCAGTGGCCCTACGATCCGGTCACCCCCGGCGGCGCCTGGGAATATCACAACCGGCTCATCGAGGCCGCGGAACCGAAGCCGCTCCGGATCTGGCTGCACGTGAGCGACCGTGATCTCTACAACCCCAACGCCCTGCGCGACGGCATGCACGACTGGGTGATGGCCAACCACCGCATGGCCGCCGTGCTCCGCGCCAAGGGCTATGCTTGCCAATACGTCTTCTCGCTGGATTCCGTGCATGTGGACCGCAAGGTGCGCGAGCAGACGCTGCCCAGCGCACTCGAGTGGCTCTGGCGGGGCTACGCGCCGAAGGGCTGAAGGCCCGGTCGCCAGCGGTCCGTCACTCCTCGTCCGGCGCGCCGCCGCCGGAGGCGGTGATGTCCTCGGGCTTGATGCGGTCCACGTTGAAGCGGTCCACCTTGCCCCGGATCGTCTTGATGAGCTCCTCCAGCGCGGGCGGCTCCTTCATGAAGCGCAACGGGTTCGAGCGGGCGACGACGAAGGTCTTCAGATACGGGCTCACAAAACCCTTCGCCTTCAGCTTCGCAACGACGGCGGCGACGGCGGTGTCGAGCTCCAGCAGCATGGCGGCGATGCGCTCGTGTTCCTTGAGGGACTTGGTGAGCGATTCCCCGCTGAAGGCCGACAGACGGCGGACAAAGGAATTATAGACGCCGCCGCTGAAGCGCGCGTGCTGCTCGTAACACAGGCCCATCGTGATGAGCGACGCCTCCTCAAAGTAATAGGCGAATTCCTTCTCGGTCGACGCGGCGCGGTCCTCGAGCAGGTTGCGGAAGATGCGGATGACCTCGAGGGACTTGTCTTTCAGGTTGTGCGCCTTCTCGGTGTTGAGGGCGAGGATCTGCCAGGCGACCTCGCGCTTGGGCACGACGAGGGCGGTGATGGCCTTGGCGCCGAGACGCTTCATCGCGGCGAGACGGTGGCCGCCGTTGGGCGTCCAAAAGCCGCCGCCCGGTGCCGTGATGGCGATGATGGGATCGAGGAAGATGCCGGTGCGGTCAATGACGTCGGCCAGCTTCTTGTGGTGCAGGTCCGACACGTCGCGCTGGAACGGCGTGGGCTCGACCTTCGCCACCGGCAACACGGCCACGAGCAGCGGCGACTGGCCGATGGGATCGAGATACTGGCCCACGACCACGCCGCCGGCGGTCTCGACCGCCGCCTTGGGTTCGGCGGCGACGCCGGTCAGCTCCGGCAACAGCGCGGCGGAGGCGTCGGCGCCGCGCGAGCCGGCCTTGGCCTTGCGCGGACGTTTTTTGGCAGGCAGGCGCTTGAGAAGGGACTTGGTCGGCATGGGCGGAGGGGAGGAGGGGGACTAAGGACAAGGGACCAGGGACGGAGGAGTTTCCGTGTGATGGTGACAGTGATGACGACGGATGAAGGGCGCGAGGGTGGACAAATATCCTAGCTGGGCTCCGAGGCTTTGTAGGAGGAATGAAAGCGGGGATCAGATCCCCGGACTGGCCGGGGCGGTCTCTTCCCAAGGCGTGCCGGCGGAAGCGGGGGCCAGACCGCCGCAAACGAGCACGAACATCCCGAAAGCGCGGAAGCGGGGAGTCATGACGGCGGAGTAGGGCGGAGAACCGCCGGCGAGGCAAGGCGGATGCCCGGCATCCGCCTTGCGAGTCGCCCTCCGCCGCACGCATGCGGCTGAAAGCATTGTTCAGGGTGGAACCGTCGGAACCAAACGGCGCTGCCCTTTCGCAGGGCTCAGGAGCTTGCGATCAGGGCTGCGGATGGTCGCCGCCGAGCGTGAGGCGGGTGCCCTTGCGGTGCTTCATGCCGGCCGTGACGTGGTCGCGGGCGAGGAGACAGGATTTCAGCCGGCCGTCGGGGTGCAGCTCGATCGAACCGCGCATCAGGCCGGTGGCGCAGGGCACGCCGTCGACGACGACGGGCGCGACGGGGAAAAACTGACGGAGTGCGCCGTCGGCATAGAAAGTTGTCTGCACGCCCTTGGGGCCGCCGGTGCCGCGACAGAGGTGACCCTGCACCTCGGTGTCCTGCGGGAAGGCGCAGACGGTGATCACGCCCTCCGGATTCTGCGTCACCCAGGTGCCGGCGGGGATGGTGACGCGCGGCAGCACGATCGCTTGCGCGGCGGTGAAGGCGGCGGGGGTGCCGTCGGGATGAAGATGGAGCCAGCCCGCGCGGCAGGCGCGGCCACCGACGACGGTCTCGGTGTCGATCTGGCCGATGTGCAGGCCGTCGGGAGCGGTGCGCACCTTCGTGAACAACACACCGTGGAGCGTCACGTCGCGTTGCCAGCCGGCGGCGAGAACCGCGGCCGGTAACAGCAGGAGGGAGAAGAGGGCGGAGAGCAGGAAGCGCGTTTTCATGCGGAGATACTGGTTTCGGCCAGTCGGAATTCCCACGACGGAAGCTGCGCATCGTTTGCCCTGCTCGGGGCGGATGCCGACGGGATCCGGCGCACAAAATGTGCGGGGAGGGTAAACAAACGTCGCCTGTCAAGTGACAGGTCAGCCCGAGCGGGCCAATTCGCCGACGGCGGCGGTGTAGGCCTCGTGGAGGCGGTAGGTCTGGTGGGCGCCGAGCTTTTGGCCGAGCTGGGCGAAGAAATAGAGCAGCAGCGCCGCCGCGGCCATGGCGCCGCAGACCCACAGGCCCCACGGACGCTGGTCGAGGAGATGCTGGCAGAGGCCGTAGATGCCGGAGAAGGTGCCGAGCAGGCCGGTGCCGAGGTAGCCGTAGAGAAACACCGACCACACCTCGATCTCGGGCCCGTAGATGCCCTCGATGCGCGTGCCGCCGTCGGGCGCGGCGTCCACGCTCAGGAAGAGCCGCGGCGACCATTGCCGGCGCTCGGCGTCGGGCAGGTGGATGCCGATGAAGCCCGGGAAGGACTTCACCGCGAGCTCCGGCGCGGCGGCGGCGAGGCCGCGGACCAGCGCGGCGTGCGCGGATTCAGGCGGAACGGCGACGACCTGCTCGAAACGCGGACGGACGCGGAAGCTGCTGAGCGGCGCGGGGCGGGGCATGGGGTGGGGAAGGACGAGGGACTATGGGCCAGAGACCAAGGACTGAAGTCAGACGTCAGAAGGCAGATGTCACCCTTCGACGCATTCGGCAAGCTCACCGCAGGCGGGCTCAGGGTGATTTGCGGGGCAAATCAGAGGTCGGGAGGGCTTGGGGCTGGTTACTTGATCCTTTGAACTTTGCTATCCGGGCAAGCGGGGTGTGGGGAGGAGAGACGGGAAGGGGAAAATTTGGAAACCTGAAAATCAGGAAAGCCGGAAGGCGGCAGGGAATGGCGTTTGACCGGGTCCCGGGCGGCCGGCAGCTTGCAGGCACTTCCCCGCACGCCATGAAGGCCGAACGTCTGTTTCATTCCGCCACGGCTTTGCTCATTTTGGGCATCACGATCGTCGGCTTCTTCGCCTTCTACACGGCCGGGCGCGGTGAAGGCGGCCGAGTCATCGACCCGCAGCTGATGACCGTCGTGATCGTGCACGGCATGAGCATCACGGCCTGGTATCTCCTGTCGGTGGTGCAGACGTTCCTGATCGCCGGGAAAAACCGGAAGCTGCACATGTCGCTCGGCTGGGGCGCGGTGATGCTCCTGCCCGTGGTCGCCGTCAGCGGCGTGCTGGTGGCGATTCGCTCCGCGCAGGGCGCGCCGGGGTTTGTTTTCTTTGGCATGAACTACCAGCATGAGTTCCTGCTGGTCATGCTGGTGGAGATCGCGGTTTTCACCGGGCTGGTGACGGCGGGCCTCCTCACCCGCAAGCGTCCCGAAATCCACCGGGCCATGATGCTGGCCGCGAGCCTGAGCCTGTTGCTGGGCGCCACGACGCGCATCCCCAGCCTGGTGGCGCTCTTTGGCGGCCACGACAGCCGGGTGGCTTTCTACGGCCCGGTGTTTGTCTTGGGCGCGCTGCTCGTCCTCGCCCGATCACTCCTGACCCGGAAGTTCGACCGGTGGCTGGCGACCGGCCATGGCGTCATCGTGGTCACTTATCTCGTGGCCGACCAGATCTCCAGGACCGACGCGTGGCAGCAGCTGGCGATGGCGCTGCTCAAGGGCTGAGGAATGAACGGCCGGGGCTGGATTGATGCCCGGCATCTCACTCCGGCAGGGTTTTGCGGAGTTCCTCGAAGAGCAGCAGCGCGGAGATGGCGGCGGTGACGGGGGCGCGCAGGGTTGGGTCGAGATCGGGGGCGAGCCAGACGGCGCCGTTATTGATCACCTCGACGGCGGCGACCGGTTGGCCGCGGGACTCGAACACATAGCCGGAGGTCTCGCCCAGCGGCAGGAAGGTGCCGGCCAGCCGGTTGGTGCTGGTCACGGTGATCACCTCGCCGTTGCGGCTGAGGGTGCCGGCGAGCGGGCGTTCGCGCTTCTCCGCGAGGTCGAGTGTCCAGGTGTCGTCGGGGAGCGCGTCGGAGGAGAGCAGGGCCATGAAGCCGGACTTGTTGCGTAGCTCGATGTCGAAGCCGACATCCAGCGCCCGGCGGCGGAGGTTGGTGGCGGCCGCGCCGCGCCAGGGGGAGGCATCGGCGCCGGACAACTTGAAGAGGAAGGTCTGCCGGCGCTTGCTGCCCTCGTAGGCGAGGCCCGGCACCGAGAGGCCGAGGTCGCCGCCCTTGGAAAGCGAGCGCCGGACGTCGTGGACGCGGAAGTCGCCGAATTCGAGGCGTTCGAGGACTTTCCAGCCCTGGCGTCCGTGGACCGGCAGGCGTTCGGCCGACGCGAGACCATCCGGCAGACGCATGGCGGCCTCCTTCAGCTTGGCGAAGGCCGGGGTGACCCGGTCACAGACTGCATCGGAGGCTGGGCTATTGCATCGCCAACACAGAGGCTTCCGCCGCTGACGACCTGAAGAACTACGCTGCTTTCGCTAGGTATTTCCCGAGTTTTGCACGACTAGCGATGTAAGTGGATGTGAACTAAAAAAGCGGGCTCTTTTATTATAGATCAAGCCGAGTCCTGAAATCTGAGGATTTCGAGAGGGCTTTACTTGAGAGCTAGATCGTTGATCTGGACCTCTTTGATCGCCCACTTTGTCACCAGGAGACCTTTGGAGGTTCGGGTGCTAACCGGCACGGGGGTTAGATCAAAGTCGAGTTCGCGGACTCTGGCTCCGGAACGGCCATCCAAGGAGACATGAATTGATTTCGGCATGTCTTTTTCTTTATCCGCCACATGTAGCCAGATGAGCTTGGAGCCTTCGGTCTTGGCGAGGGGATACAGTTTGTCGCGACTCAGGCCGCCGATCTGGAAGCGCTTGGCGTAGCACTTTCCCTCGGGGCCGTCGCGATACACCATGGTGTAGAAACGCGTGTCACCGTCCTTGGGCCAGATGGCGACGTGGCGAATATCGCGGCCCATGAAGGTCTTGTCGGCGACCTTGGTGACCTTGAGCGAGGCGTCGCCCATGATCGTGAGGACGCTGTCGAGGATGGTGCATTCCTGCACGAACTCGTGCTGGCGCCAGTTGAGGCCGATGAAGCCGTCCTCGCGGTTGACGTAGAGGCGCTGGTTGGCGGAGACGACGGCGGCGGCGTCGATCTGCTCGATCTCGTCGTAGCTGGTCTTCCGCTTCACGCCCTTGCCGTATTTCTCCTGGAGCATCTCGAACCACGCGACGGCGTATTCGGTGAGCTTCTTGAGGTGGCCCTTCGTCTCCTTGATGCCTTCCTCGATCTTCTTCAGGGCCTCGTCGGCCTGGAAACGGTTGTAGGCGGAGATGCGCTTGATGCGGATTTCGGTGAGGCGGACGATGTCGTCGTCGGTGACCTCGCGGCGCAGGTCCTTGAGGAAGGGCTTCAGGCCGGTGCGGATCTCGGACATCACGCTCTCCCAGGTCTTGGACTTCTCGATGTTCCGGTAGATCCGCTCCTCGATGAAGATGCGCTCGAGCGAATCCCAGTGCCACTGCTGCTCGAGTTCGCCGAGCTTGATCTCGAGCTCGCGCTTGAGGAGCTCCTTGGTGGCGTCGGCGCTGGCCTTGAGGATGTCGCGCACGCCGGTGAAGACGGGCTTGTCCTGGCCGTTGGTGGGGTCGCGGACGATGACGCAGGCGGCGGGGTTGAGCTGCACCTGGCAGCTGGTGAAGACGTAGAGCTGCTGGATGACCTTGTCGGCCTCGGCACCCTGCGGGAGGTGGATGAGGATCTCGACCTTGTCGGCCGTGTTGTCGTCCACGTGCTTGATCTTGATCTTCCCCTTGGCGTTGGCGGCGAGGATGGACTCGATGAGGGACTCGGTGGTGACGCCGAAGGGGAGCTCGGTGACGGCGAGGAGATACTTGGAGCGTTCCTCGATCTTGGCGCGGACCTTCACCTTGCCGCCGCGTTCGCCGTCGTTGTATTCCGTGAAGTCGGCGGTGCCGCCGGTCGGGAAGTCGGGGAGGATGCGGAAGGTTTTTCCCTGGAGGTGGTTGATCGCCGCGCGGCAGAGGTCGTTGAAGTTGTGCGGGAGGATCTTGGTGGAGAGGCCGACCGCGATGCCGTCGGCGCCCTCGAGGAGGACGATCGGGAACTTGGCGGGGAGCGTGACCGGCTCCTTGGTGCGGCCGTCGTAGCTGGCCTGCCAGGTGGTGGTCTTCGGGTTGAAGAGGACCTCGCGGGCGAAGGGCGTGAGGCGGGCCTCGATGTAACGCGGGGCGGCCGCGTCGTCGCCGGTGAGGGTGTTGCCGAAGTTGCCCTGCGGCTCGATGAGCCAGCCGCGCTGGGCGATGCTCACGAGCGCGGCGCCGATGGAGGCGTCGCCGTGCGGGTGGAGCTTCATCGTGGCGCCGACGACGTTGGCGACCTTGTGGAAGCGGCCGTCGTCCATGACCCACAGCGTGTGGAGCACGCGGCGCTGCACGGGCTTCAGGCCGTCGTCAATGTGCGGGACGGCGCGGTCGAGGATGACGTAGCTGGCGTAGTCGAGGAACCAGTTGCGGTAGGCCTGCGCGAGCGGGGCCTGTTCGTCCTGGACCTTCTGGCCCTTCGGCCGCTTCGGCGCCGGCGGCTCAGCCGCCGCGGCCTCAGCGGAGGCTGGAGGCGGGAGGCTGGAGGCCGGAGACGGAACAGGGGCCGCGGAAGAGGAGGGCGGAGCATTGCCGGTCTCCGGACTCCGGTCTCCTGCCTCCTTTGACGGCGCTCCGCCGTCAAAAGGCAGCTCGGGCTGGTCGGACTTCTTGGAAGGTTTCTTTTTGGCCATTTACGAAAGGGAGGAGGGGATTAACACGAAGGAGCAAAGAAGCTAAGTTCTGACCTTTGCTGCTTGGCTGCTTTGTGTGAAGTTTAGGCTTCGACCAGGTCTTTTTCGACGCGGAGGTTGTCGATGATGAAGTCCTGGCGCTCGGGGGTGTTCTTGCCCATGAAGAACGACAGGAGCTCGTCGGAGCTGTAGAGGTGGTGGAGATTCACCGGGTCGAGGCGGATGTTTTCGCCGATGAAGTCCTTGAACTCGCCGGCGCTGATCTCGCCGAGGCCCTTGAAGCGCGTGATCTCGTGGCTGGCGCCGCACTCGGCGATCGCAGCCTGCTTCTCCTGCTCGTTGTAGCAGTAGCGCGTGATCTTCTTGTTGCGGACGCGGAAGAGGGGCGTCTGCAGGATGAAGAGGTGGTTGTTGCGGATGACGTCGGGGAAGAACTGGAGGAAGAACGAGAGCAGGAGCAGGCGGATGTGCATGCCGTCCACGTCGGCGTCGGTGGCGATGACGATCCGGTTGTAGCGGAGACCGTCGAGGGACTCCTCGATGTTGAGGGCGGACTGGAGCAGGTGGAATTCCTCGTTCTCGTAGATGACCTTCTTGGTGAGGCCGTAGGTGTTGAGCGGCTTGCCCTTGAGGGCGAAGACGGCCTGCGTCTGGACGTCGCGCGTGGCGGTGAGGGAGCCGGCGGCGGAGTCGCCCTCGACGATGAAGAGGGTGGATTCCTCGGCGCGCGGGTTGCGGTCGCCGAGGTGGAGGCGGCAGTCGCGGAGCTTCTTGTTGTGGAGCGAGGCCTTCTTGGCGCGCTCGCGGGCGATGTTGCGGATGCCGGCGAGCTCCTTGCGCTCGTGCTCGTTCTCCTCGATCTTCGCCTTGATGATCTCGGCGGTCTCGCGGTTTTTGTGCAGGTAGGTGTCGAGGGCCTGCTGGACGAACTTGCCGACGAATTCCTTGATCGAGGGGCCCTTGGGGCCGACCTCGGTGGAGCCGAGCTTGGTCTTGGTCTGTGACTCGAAGACCGGCTCCTGCACGCGGACGACGATGGCGGCGTCAATGGACTGGCGGACGTCGGCGGCGTCGAAGTCCTTCTTGAAATGGTTGCGCAGCGTCTCGACGAAGGCCTCGCGGAAGGCGGCGAGGTGGGTGCCGCCCATGGTGGTGTGCTGGCCGTTGACGAAGGACCAGTATTCCTCGCCGTAGTGCTTGCCGTGGGTGACGGCGATCTCGATGTCCTCGCCCTCGAGGTGGATGATGGGGTAGAGCGGCTCGCCGGAGAGTTCCTTGGTGAGGAGGTCCTTGAGGCCGTGCTCGGACTTGAAGGGCTTGCCGTTGAGCGTGAGGGTGAGGCCGCGGTTGAGGAAAGCGTAGTTCCAGAGCATGTCCTCGATGAACTCCGTGCGGAACTTGAAGTCCTTGCCGAAGAGCTTCTCGTCGGGCGTGAACTCGATGATCGTGCCGGTGCGCTCGTCGGTCTTGGTGACGCGCGACTGGGACTTCAGCTTGCCCTGCTCGAACTCGACGACCTTGGTCTCGCCGTCGCGGACGGCCTGGGCGCGGTAGGTGAGGGAGAGGGCGTTGACGGCTTTCTGGCCGACGCCGTTCAGGCCGACGGCTTTCTGGAAGGTCTCGGAGTCGTATTTGGCGCCGGTGTTGATGATGGAGACGCAGTCCACCAGTTTGCCGAGCGGGATGCCGCGGCCGTAGTCGCGGACCCGGACGGTGCGGTCGGTGAGCTCGACCTCGATCTTGCGGCCGCCGCCCATCATGAATTCGTCGATGGAGTTGTCGATGGTCTCCTTGAGGAGGACGTAGATGCCGTCCTCGGAGTGGGCGCCGTTGCCGAGGCGGCCGATATACATGCCCGGGCGGAGGCGGATGTGCTCGAGCGAACTGAGGGTCTTGATGCTGGCTTCAGTGTAGTTGGAGGCCATGAAGGAAGGCGGAAGGAGAAAGGAAGAATTAAGAAGTCAGGGCGGACGTTGAAAAACGGACGGACGCCGGTAACGGGCCAAGGCGAGGAGGGGCCGTTGGTAAAAAACAGGAGGCGCGAAGCGCGCCTGACAAGCAATTACTGGCGGGTGGCCCGTGCGCCCGGGCAGGGACGGATCACGCGCGGACGGCCGGCCGGACATGCCGGGCGAGCACCTGCGCGAGCTCGGCCAGCGGCACGGGCTTGCGGAGGACGTCGCGCAGGCCGAGGTCGCGGGCCCGCTTCAGCTGCTGGGAGTCAATCAGGCCGGAAACCAGAATGATCGGAAAATCGGGCCGGACTTCGAGCACCTTGGCCGCGAGATCCAGCCCGGAGTATTCCGCCATGGCGTAGTCGGTGATGAGCAGGCTGAACTCGCCGGGCGTGGCCTGGAAGCGGGTCAGCGCGGTGCGCGGGTCGGGCAGGGCGGTGACGCGGTAGCCGAGGTGTTCCAACTGGGTGCTCAGGCCGTCGAGGGCGGTGGCGTCGTCGTCCACGAGGAGGATGCCTTCGCCGTGGCCGCGCTCGAAGCCTTGTTCGCCCGGGGCGACGTCGGGGGTCACCGGGCTGACCAAGGCGGGCAGGAACACCTCGAAGAGCGTGCCGATGCCGGGGGTGCTTTCGCAGAAGATGGCGCCGCGGTGGCCCTGCACGATGCCGTGCACAACGGCGAGGCCGAGGCCGGTGCCCTGGCCCTTGCGCTTGGTGGTGAAGAAGGGTTCGAAGATGCGGGCCAGGATCTCGGGGGGCATGCCGCGGCCGTTGTCGCGCACGGTGAGGCGCGCATAGGGTCCGGCCACGAGGCCGAGCCGGGTCGCGGCCTGCTCGGGCGTGACCTGCACGAGCGCGAGCTTCACTTCGAGGCGGCCGCCCTGTTCCGGGAGGGCATGCCAGGCGTTGGTGCAGAGGTTCATCACGACCTGGTGGATCTGGGTGTCGTCGGCGATGACCGGCGGGCAGTCGGGGTCGAGCTGGCTGTCAATCTGCACCATGGCCGGGATGGTGGAGCGGAGCAGGTGGAGCGCCTCGGTGACGACGCCCTGCAGGCGGCGCGGGACCATGTCGCTCTCGTGTTTGCGCCCGAAGGTCATGATTTGCTGGATGAGCTCGCGCGCGCGGTTGCCGGCCCGCGTGATGTTGGCCAGCCAGGGCACGGCGCGGTGGTTGTCGGGCAGCTCGAGCCGCGCGACCTCGGCCGAGCCGAGCACGCCAGTGAGGATGTTGTTGAAATCATGGGCAATGCCACCCGCGAGCGTGCCGAGCGATTCCATCTTCTGCGCCTGGCGCAGCTGGTCCTCGAGCTGGTGCTGCGTGGTGATGTCGGCGGTGACGCCGGCGATGCGGGTGATCGCGCCCGATGCGTCCCGGATCGGGAAGGCGCGGTCGTGGACCCAGCGCACGGTCTCGTCGGGTCGCACGATGCGGTATTCGAGGTTGTAACCTTCGGAATGCGGCAGGG
>CBINOW010000143.1:0-11290 GCA_966252395.1 uncultured Oleiharenicola sp.
ATCATCACCTATCCGCTCGAGGAGATCGCCGACCAGCTAAAGGGCTGACCGGCGCTGGTTGCGATCGTCAGGGGGCATCGCCTGCCCGGATTTCCGGGCACGGCCGTGTCGCCGCCTTTCGTGATGGTTTTTCCGCGTCCAGCCTGCCAAGCATGAGGGCCCTTCATGCCCACCGAGCCCGCGCAACTTTCCCTGATTGTCCTGGAGATGACCCTGCTGTTCGGGGGCGCCGGCCTGTTGCTGTGGTTGCTGGCCGATTCCCGGCAGCGCCAGCGGTGGCTCGGCACCCATGCGCTCCCCCACTGGGCCGTTTCGTTGCCCGAGTTCCTGATGGCGGCGCTACTCGTTTTTGCCGGCGGCTTCCTGCTGCAGTCCGCCGTGCACGCTTTTGTCGGACCCAAGATCGCCGGCGCAACCGACCAAACCGGCATGGAACTGTTTTTCTACGGCGCGGGTTTTCACGGTGGCATTCTCGGTGGCTGCGCCCTCTTTCCCCTCCTGCGCCGGCGGATCTACGCCGAATACGGCGGCACACCGCCGCCCCTCCGGCCAGCCCCGCCGCTGCCCTGGTTGCGTCTGCTGCGCTACGCCGCGGGCACCGTGTTGATCGCGCTGCCGGTCCTCACCTTGCTGAGCCTCGGTTGGACCAGCCTACTCCGGGCCGTCGGCCTGCCCGACGAGCCGCAGGATCTGATCGGCGTTTTCACGCAGACGCGCTCGCCGCTCGTTGTCGCCGGTATGCTGACCGTCGCGTGCGTAATGGCGCCCCTGAGCGAAGAACTCATTTTCCGCGCCGGTCTCTACCGTTACATCCGGCAGAAACTTGGCCGCTGGCCGGCGCTGCTGGTCAGCGGCATCTGCTTCGGCGTGCTGCATGGCAACTGGGCGGGATTCCTCCCGCTCGCCGTGCTCGGCATGTTGCTCGCGCTGGCCTATGAGGCGACCGGTTCGATCCGGGTCCCAATCCTCGCCCACGCGCTGTTCAACCTGAACACGATCCTCATCGTGCTGTCCGGCCTGCAGGAAATCAGCCCATGAGCCCTTTCACGCGCCACCGCTCCCAATCCGTCGCCGCGCTGGGCGAACGCAGCCTCATCCGTGAAATCCGCCGGTGGCTGGGCGACGCGTCGCCCGCCGCACCGTTTGGAATCGGCGACGATTGCGCGGTCATCCCACCCACGACACATCACCAGTTGGTCACCACCGACCCAGTCATTCACGGCCGGCATTTTGATGACTCCGTGCCACCGTGGTCCGTCGGGGCCAAGCTGCTCAAGCGCAACCTCAGCGACATCGCCGCCATGGGCGGACGTCCCGTCGCGGCCGTTATCTCCCTGGCGCTGGCGCCCGAAACCAGCACGGCGTGGCTCCGCGGCTTTTATCTCGGCCTGGCGGCGACGGCGCGGAAGTTTCAGGTGAAGATTGTGGGCGGCGACGTGACCCAGGCCCCGGCCGGTTTCTTCGGCGCGTTCCTGACGCTCCACGGCAGCGCCGTCGGGCCACGCGTGCTCACCCGACGGGGTGCCCGGATCGGCGATGCCATTTTTGTCACGGGTAAACTGGGTGGCTCCCGCGCGGGGCATCACTTCAAGTTCACGCCCCGACTCGCCGAGGGCGCGTGGCTTGCCCGGCAAAAGGCTGTCGTCGCCATGATGGACGTGAGCGACGGAATGGCCACGGATCTGGGCTCACTGACGCCCCGGGGAGCGGTGCCGTCGATCTGGCCGCAGATGATTCCCGTCAGCACAGCCGCCAAAACGGCAGCGCGTCGCAGTGGCCGCCCCGCATGGACCCACGCGCTGACCGACGGGGAGGACTATGAGCTGCTCTTCGTGACGCGAGACGTGGATGAGTTGAGTTTCGTGCACCGCTGGCACCAGCGGTTCGAAACACCCTTAAGTCTCGTGGGACACTTCGCGCGGCGCCTTGCGCCCGGCAACGTGAACTGGAGCTCCCTGCATGGCTACGAACATCTGCGATAAGCTGCGGCGGGGCCACGTGAGCGCCTCGGCCGAGGAAACGCGACAGCTCGCCGCCCAACTGGCCGCCGAGCTGCCGCCGGATACCGTGATCGCGCTGCATGGCGACATGGGCGTCGGCAAGACGACCTTCGTGCAAGGACTCGCCCAAGGTCTCGGTGTGAAAGGGCAGGTCACCAGCCCGACCTTTGCGATCTACTCCGTTTATGCCGGCACGCGCGCCACGCTCGTGCACCTGGACGCGTATCGCCTGGAGAATGAGCAACAATTGGAGGAGTTGCTGCTCGAGGAGTTCCTCACCACCCCGTGGTGTCTCGCCGTCGAGTGGCCGGAGAAAACCGGCGCCTGGCTGCCGCCGAGAGCGTGGCATCTCACGCTCTCCATCGTGGACGGCGACCGGCATTCGCTTCGGTTGCACTGAGGACCTTCAGGGAGGCAAGACTCCGAAAAAAAGCCCGCTCTCGCGAGCGGGCTTGAAATCAGGACTGCGGAGCCTCGGGTTTGGGCTCCTCGGCAGGAGCGGGCTCGGATGGAGCCTCAGCCGGAGGCGCTTCTTCGGCCGGAGCCGTGGTCTCGGCCACCGGAGCCGACGCGACCGCCGGGTGGGCCTCAGGGAAGTCCACGGGATCGTGTTCCTCCTCGCCGGACTCCGCCTTCTTCGCCGCCTGCGGGGCCATAACCGGCGGAGCGAAAAGTTTGCCGTCGGAGAACTCCGTGACGTAACCCTCCATCACCAGCCAGCGGAGGTCGTTGCTCATCTTACGCAGGCGCTCCGACTGCTCAGCCGGCAGCGCCGCGAACGGCGACTGCGAAGCGCTGGCGCCCTCGGCGGGCGCGGCCGGAGCGGCCGGGGCCGCAGGGATCTCGATGCCGAGGTAGGCTTTCGGCAGGTCCTTCACGTGAACCATCGGGTGCTTCTCGATGAAGTCGATGAGAGTGCTGATGCTCTCCGAAAAGACCTGGCCGGGAACGCGGAAGCGGCGCTTGACGGCGCACACATAGGAGACGCCGCGCGAACCCTTCTTGAAGATCGTGAAACCCTCGCGGCGCAGGCGACCGCGCAGCGCGTTGGCGGTGTCGAGCGGGAAGCGGCGCTGGCGCTCGATATGGCCCTCGAGCGCGCGGCGGATTTCTCCCTGGGGCAGCTTTTCGAGGTTCTTGCCATGGAAACGCACGGTCTCGACCGTGCGCACCATACGGTCACGCGCGTGCGTGAGCAGGTGCAGGCGAGCCTCCTCGAGGCTGTCGAAGGTGATGGCCGGGGCCGCCGGGGCGGCATCAGCGGGAGCAACCGGAGTTTCGACGGTCGCGGGAGCGGTCTCGGCGGGCGCTTCAACCGGAGCGGCCACCGGAGCGGCGGACTCCGCGGAGCCGGCGACTTCCATCGGCGGCTTGGTGGCGGTGCGGGCGACCGGCGGCTTCCAAGTGTAGCGCGTGGCCTTCTTCATTTTCTCCTGCCACGCGGCAACCACCTCGGGTTCGCGTGCCGAGACGATGTTTTCGCGGAAACGGTCAAAGGACATGCCCTTGATCTTCGCGGCGTAGTGTTGCTGCAGGATCTGCTGGTAACGGTGGTAGTTCGGCGGCCCGAGCAGTTCGCCGGTAATGCCGCACTTGTTGATGATCGGGTAGCTGCCCTTCGGCGCCTCAACCTCGACCTCCTGCATCTCGAAGAACGCCCCGAGATTGTTGCTGATCGCGTGCTGAATGGCGGCATCCTCCGTGTCGAATGGCAGATGGTCGGGCATCGACATGTAGAGCGGCGCCGGCTTGGCGGCGGGCTGGCCCTCGGCTGCGGCGGCCTTGGTGCGCTGGATGACAACGACGAAGCGGTCGTTCTTTTCCAGCACGGCCTTGGTGATTTCGAAGAGCTGGAAGGTGCGGCAGGACGCGCGCACGGCCTTCACGATCGCCGCGAAACCGGTGTCCTCCGGGTAGCAGGTCGCGGTGAAGAACGGACTGACATACGGGGCGCGCTCGAAGGAGTGCCCGCCGCCATCGCGACGGTCCCCACCCTCACGACGATCGCCACCGCGAGGCTCGCCGCGGAATTCACGACGTGGGCCGCCGGGGCCGCGCTCAAAACGGCGACGTTCACCGCCAGGACCGCCCTGCGGCTGGCCGCCGCCTTCCCCAGCCGGGCCGGAGGGAGCCGCACCGGGTCCGCCCATAGGCGCACCCGCGGGCTTGCGAAAGCCCCGGCGATCACGCGGCGGACCGCCGGCCGGGCCGGCTCCACCACCAGGACCGCCTTCGCGACGGTCACGCCGGTCGCGGCGTTCGCCCCGGTCATCGCGCTCAAAGTCGCGTTCGCGGCGGCCGGGGGAGACGGGCTTCACCTCGGTCCACTGGGTGCCGAAGTTGAAGGACTGCAACTGGCTGAGGTCGATTTTGTTCAACCCCGGCTCGTTGGGTTCATTGGCAGGCTTGGTGTCGTCCATGAAAGGGCGGAAAAAACGGGCGTGGTTACCCGGTGTCGGTGCTTGGTTGAGGTCGGGAATTTCCGGCGTAGCGGTCAGCCCACCGGAAGCGGAGTGTGCCCTTAGAAGAAAGTGCGACGCAAGCGCATTTCGGGGCTTTACAAGACTTGGCGGATTTACCTAAGTCACCGCTCCCATTGCTGAACGCTCAGGTGGTGGAATTGGTAGACACACACGTTTGAGGTGCGTGTGCCGTAAGGCGTGCAGGTTCGAGTCCTGTCCTGAGCACCAGCCTTCGCCAAGCCTACGGCTGGCAGGCCAGCCATAGGTTCGATCGCGAGATACTGGCTGAAGTCTCGGTTGGGATTATACGGCGAAGGCTGCCGTCCGTAGGCTTGGCGGAGGACGGCTTTACACTCACGCTCCCTCTCATGGTTTACGTTTACCTGCTCGAGAGCGTCCACCAGCGACAGCAGCACTATGTCGGCATAACCCGCGACCTTAAACAGCGCCTGCGCGAGCACAACGAGGGGAAATCCCCGCACACCCGCAAATTCAAACCATGGACTTTGGTCGCCTACATAGGGTTTGCAGAGGAGCCAACCGCCCTGGCCTTCGAGAAGTATCTCAAAAGCGGCTCCGGAAAAACGTTCCTCAAACGCCACTTCCTCCGCGCACCTCACCCTGAAATCCCCACCCCACTATGACGGCCTTGCGCCCCAACGCATTTGACCGCAGGGGGTTTTTGGCGAAGCTGCTGGCCTGACACGCCCACCATGACGCCCAAAGCCATCAAGCAGGCCCTCCTTGAGACCTACGCCCTCGGTGGCGGCATCAACCACCTCGACGGGGCCAACCTGCCCTCGCAGGACCGTGTCACGGAACTGGCCCGCGATCTGATGCACCTGCTGTTCCCCGGCTTTTTCGAGGACACCGGCCTGACCCAGGCCGAAGCACCTGCCTGGCTCGATAAGTTACTGGAGAAAATTGACTCCCGTCTGGTCATCGAGGTCGAAAAATGCCTCCGCTTCGCCAAGGACCCTGACCCGAAGGCCAACGCCACGCGCCTCACCACTCAATTTCTGAGCACCCTCCCGGAGGTCCGCCGTCTCGTGCAGACCGACGTCGCCGCCGCCTACTCCGGCGACCCGGCCGCCCGCAGCACCGACGAAATCATCCTCGCCTACCCCTGCGTGCTCGCCATCTCGCTGCAACGTCTGGCGCACATGCTCTACGCGCTCCAGGTGCCGCTCCTGCCGCGCATGCTCACCGAATACGGCCACGAGCGCACCGGCATCGACATTCACCCGGGTGCGCACATCGGTTCACACTTCTTCATCGACCACGGCACGGGCGTCGTGATCGGCGAAACCGCCACCATAGGCACGCATGTGAAAATCTACCAGGGCGTGACCCTCGGCGCGAAATCCTTCGAGACCGACGGCAAGAACAACCCGGTCAAGGGCGTGAAGCGTCATCCCGACATCGAGGACCATGTCACGATTTACGCCCACGCCACCATCCTGGGTGGCGACACGCGCATCGGCGCCCACTCGGTGATCGGCGCCAACGTCTGGGTGCGCGATTCAATCCCCCCGCACAGCGTCGCTTATTACAAGGAGACCAGTCTCGTGGTCCGCCCGCGTAAACCGCACGAGATCCTCGTGGACGGTGCGGACTGGAACATCTGAGAATATCCCTCAGCGCAACCGCTGCCGGTCCGAAAGCGCGCGAGCCACTTCGGCGGCGAAGAACGGGCCGCGGTAGATCAGACCGGTGTAGAGTTGCACGAGCGTAGCACCGGCGTCCATTTTCTCGGCGGCGGCGGCTTCGTCCATGATGCCGCCCACGCCGATGATCGGCAGGCGGCCGCCCGTGGCACGGGAAATGTAGTTCACGATCTCCGTCGAACGCCGGCGCACCGGCGCTCCGCTTAGGCCGCCCGCTTCGTTCACCGAGGCAAAATAACCCGGCCGCGCGAGGGTGGTGTTGGTCGCGATGATGCCGTCGAGTCCAAGGTCGGCAATGACGCCCAGCGCGGCGTCCACCTGCGCCCAGGAAAGGTCCGGAGCGATCTTCAGCAACACCGGCCGGCGCGGCTTGCCGGCGCTGACGCGCGTCCGGTTCTCCGCGACCAGTGCGGCCAGCAGGGGCTTGAGCCACGCAGCATCCTGCAGTTCGCGCAGGCCCGGGGTGTTCGGGCTGCTCACGTTGACCACGACGTAGTCCGCGTAATCCGCAAGCAGACGGAAGCTCCCGAGATAGTCCTCGGTGGCGTGATCAAGCGGCGTCACCTTCGTCTTGCCCAGGTTGATGCCGAGCGGAATCGAGCGCCGGCCCGGGCCGGGCAGCTTCGCAAGGTGCGCGGCCAAAGCCGCAGCGCCGGCGTTGTTGAAGCCCATGCGGTTGATCACGGCGGCCTCGGCCGGATAGCGGAACACGCGGGGCTGCGGATTGCCGTCCTGCGCGTGGTGCGTGACCGTGCCGATCTCCACGTGGCCAAAGCCCAACGCCGCAGCGGCCGGCCAGGCGCGGCCGTTTTTGTCGAAACCCGCGGCCAAACCCACGGCGTTCGGAAATTTCAGACCGAAAGCCTCCACCGGCCGGTGCAGCGCCGGGTCCAACCGGTGCAGGCGTCCCAGCACCGCACAGAGCGGCCGAACGCGACCCAGCAGGGCGAGATTGTCCACGGCAACGTGATGCGCGCGCTCGGGATCGAGCCGGAAAAATGCGGGTTTGAGGACGTTTTGGTAGAGCCAGCCCATGGTGTGCGCGGACTGTGGCACCCGGACGCCAACTTTCAAGCCCCTGCCCGGGGCCAATTTTGTCCTTGTTTGCGCATCCGTCACCCCCACCCTCCGCCCGGTCAAAGGCTCCCGTTCCCGCGTGTTACGCAAATATTCCAACATTTTGTGTTTCAGGATTTGACAAGGCTGGAAGCCAGCCCTTTTGGTCCAGCCGAAATAAGTAAAAATCCATGGCAAAAGGCTCCCCCCAACTCGAATGGTGCGTCGTCCGTCTCGGCGAAGATCACAACTGGTGGGTGGACGAGGTCAGCGACCCCGTCCACTGGGATGTTGATGGTCTCAGCATCATCGACCCCCGCCAGGTGGACCACATTGTGGAACTGATCGAGCCGCTGCGCGAATACGGCTTCGATCAGGATGTCTTCGAGCGCGCCTTCATCCCCTTCCGCATCGCCAAGGACCTTGGCAAGGGCAAGGTCCGCCTCACCCGCGTCAAGCAGCCGCTGCTCGAGTCCGAGGAAAAGCTTTTCGCCCTGCCCGACGTGATCGACGAGGAGAACGGCCCTTATGCCGACTTCCTCGACCATATCACCCGCCTGCGCGTCAAGATGCTCAACGAGGTGCTCGATCTGGAGGAGAAGCTCACCGTGGACGAGGTCGAGGACCAGATCCGCGAGGCCCAGAACAGCGATTTCATCGAAGGCAAGGCCGTGCATCTCTTCACCGAGGTCACCGCCATCCTGGACTACACCCCCGAGGGCTTCGGCGACGAAGACGAGGACGCCGACAAGGGCCGTTCCGAAGCGGAAGACGACGATTTGCCGGACGTCGAGGAGGAGGAGGACGAGAAGATGAAGAACGACTCCTCGCTCAAGTGGGACGAAGACGACGAGGACGAAGACTCGGACGGCGAAGAGAAAAAGGAAGGCGACGACGAGGACGAAGACTCGGATGACGAGGATTCCGACGACGCCGAAGAAGAGGACGAGAAGCCCCGCCGCAGCGGCAAGCGCGGCCGCTGAAAGGCGGTGTTGCCACCCTGCGGACAATCCCTCACTGGATTGCACACCGCATGACTTCCCGTCGTCTGTCCGCCCTCTTGGCCGCCCTCGCCCTCGCGTTGCTCTGGGCCGGCTGCGTCACCGACAGCACCACCACCGCCGCCGCAAACCCCCGGATTGAAGCTCCCTCGATGGCGGCGCAGCTGCGTCCGGGCGACACGATGATCGTTTCCCTGTTGGGCATCCCCGAGCCGATCACCAGCAGCGTCCAAATTGACGAAGAGGGCCTGATCCGCCTGCAATACATCGGCGCAGTCACCGCCGCCGGCCTCAACACCGCCGAGCTTTCCCAGAGCATCCGCGACAGCTACATCGCGAAAAAATTCTACACGACCCTCGACGTCTCCGTAAACGTCACCGAGCGTTACATCTACATCGGTGGCGAGGTGCAAAGGCCCGGACGCATCCCGTGGTCGCCCGACCTCACGCTGGCCAAGGCCGTGCAGTCGGCCGGCGGCTTCACGCTCTACGCCAAGGAGAACAAGGTCACCCTCACCCGTGACCGCAAGGCCTACGACTTCGACGTGAAGCTCGCCCAGCGCCAGCCCAACGAGGACCCGCTGCTGTTCCCGGGCGACTCGATTCAGGTGCCCCGCTCCGCCTTCTGAAGGCGCCGCTTTTCATGAGTCTCTTCCGCACCAAGTCCATCGCCGACCTCCAACGGGAAGCCGGCGCGGAGCACGGTTACAAGCGCACCCTCGGCCCCGTCAGCCTGATCAGCCTCGGCATCGGCTCGGTGGTCGGCGCGGGTATCTTCGTCCTGGCCGGCACCTCCGCCGCCCAATACGCCGGCCCGGGCATCGCGCTCTCGTTTGTTTTTTCCGGCATCGCGTGCCTGTTCGCCGGCCTCTGCTACGCCGAGCTGGCCTCGATGATCCCGGTCTCGGGCAGCGCCTACACCTACAGCTACGCCACGCTGGGCGAATTCTTCGCCTGGGTCGTCGGCTGGTGCCTCGTTCTCGAATACCTCTTTTCCGGCGCGGCGGTCGCAGTAAGCTGGTCCGGGGCCGTGCGCGACATCGCGCTGGAGTTCGGCGTCACCCTGCCCGCCGCTTTGTCCAGCGCACCGCTGGACGTGGTGGGGGGCAGTCTCGTCACCACCGGAGCGCTCATCAATTTGCCGGCGGTCTTCATCTCGCTCGCCCTGACCTACGTGCTCTACATCGGCATCAAGGAGTCGGCGACGGTCAACGACTTCATGGTGTTCATCAAGGTCGGCATCCTCATCGCCCTGGTCGGCTATGGGCTCTGGTATCTGCTGAAGCATCCCGAAATCGCGAAGGCCAACCTCGTGCCCTTCATCCCGGAGAACACAGGCACCTTCGGTGAATACGGCTGGAGCGGCATCTTCCGCGGCGCGGCGGCGATCTTCTTTGCTTACGTCGGCTTCGACTGCGTGTCGGCCGCCGCCCAGGAGACGAAGAATCCCCAGCGCGACATGCCCATCGGCCTCCTCGGCACGCTCGGTGTCGTCTCGGTGCTGTTCATCGCCGTGTCGTTCGTGCTGACGGGCATGGTGCACTACAAGCAGCTCAACGTGGACGCGCCCTTCATCTTCGCCCTGCAGCAGGTCGGCGCCCCGGCCTTTTTCCGCTACCTCATCGAAGCCGCCACCCTGGCCGGCCTCACCTCGGTCATCCTCGTGTCGCTGCTGGGCCAGCCCCGCATTTTCTACTCGATGTCGCGCGACGGCCTGCTGCCGGCCGCCTTTGCCAAGATCCACCCGAAATACGGCACGCCGCACATCACGACGTGGATCACGGGCATCTCGTGTGCCGTCATCGCCGGCCTCTTCCCGCTCGATCTGCTCGGCGAACTGATCTCCATCGGCACGATGCTGGCCTTCTCGCTGGTCTGCGCCGGCGTGCTCGTGCTGCGCCGCACGCGGCCCGACCTGCCCCGGCCGTTCCGCACGCCCTGGGTGCCGCTGGTGCCGCTGCTCGGTATCGGCAGCTGCGCGCTCCAGATGTATTTCCTGCCGCTCATCACCTGGCTGAACCTGGCAGTCTGGATGGTCTTGGGCTTCATCATCTACTTCGGCTACAGCCGCCGGCACAGCGCGCTGGCCAAGTGAGGCGGTGAACTTCACGCCCGCCAGCACCGGCTCGCTGCTCGCGTTCTGCACCATCCTGATCGGCGTGCTCTACGCCGTGCTACTGGCGATCAACGTCACGTGGCGCTGCTTGAAGGTTACGGCGCTGGCAGGCGTGGTGATCGGGATCTGGCTGGGCATTCTGTCCGCTCTCGTCGCCAGCGGGCGCCTGACCTCCCTGCCGCTGAGCGGCCTGCCGTTTCTCTTCGGACCCGTCCTCGTATTCTGCGTGGGATTCGCGCTCTCGCCCGTCGGGGGGCGCCTGGCCGCCGCGATTCCCCTCGCGGCACTGGTCGGCTTCCAAGCCTTTCGCCTGCCGCTCGAACTCGTGCTGCACTCCTGGTTCAAGCAGGGCGTGATTCCGGAAACGATGACGTGGTCCGGCCAAAACTGGGACATTCTCAGCGGCCTCGTCGCGTTGCTGTGTGCCCCTCTGGCCAGTCGTCACCGCTGGGCGGCGCGGCTGGCCAATGTCGTCGGATTTGCCCTGCTGTTGAATGTCATGCGTGTCGCCGTGTTTTCCGCCCCTGTGCCCTTCGGCTGGAACGTGCAGCCCCCTCTCTTGCTGGCATACCACCTGCCCTACGCGCTGATCGCCCCGGTCTGCGTGGGCGGCGCGCTGTTCGGACACCTCGTGCTGGCGCGGGCGCTGTGGACCAAGCAGACCGCGTAGGGCCGGTCTCAGACCGGCCGCTTTCCCGTTCGAGGCCATAAGGCCAGTCAGTGACTGGCCCTACCCTTCACACCCCGTAATACCCTTCCCAACCTGCGCGGGGCGGCTCCATCGTGAGCAGGTCGTTGGCGCGGGCGTTGTTTTTGAACTGCTTCTTCACCGGGTCGAACTCCAGCTTGCCGCCCAAGCGTTGGGCGATGACACCAAGAATGAACACCTGGGAAAGCGGTCCGGAGATATGGAAGGGCGACTTCGTCTCCTCGCGACCGAGGCAGGCCAGCACGAAATTTTGGAAGTGATCCGAAAAACCGCCGGTGA
>CBINOW010000144.1:0-11193 GCA_966252395.1 uncultured Oleiharenicola sp.
TATATAGCGGGTGCCACCGCCGCGTTTACCGTCACCGTAACGTTCGAGCTTGTCGTGGAGCCAACCAGATTGGTCGCGGTTAGCGTATATACGCCACTGTCCGCCGTCGTCATTTCGCCCTTGTAGTAGCTGTAGCTGGTAGCACCCAAGATATTCACCCCGTTTTTCTTCCACTGGAACGTCATCGGCTGGGTGCCCGATATAGAGGGATAGAGGCTTAGGCTGTTGCCATAAGGCACGGTCACGGTCGCCGGCAGATTATAAATGGTCGGCGCCAACGCCGCATTCACGGTCACGGTCACGTTTGCGCTTGTGGTCGAACCCACAAGATTTGTCGCCGTCACGGTATAAACACCACTGTCCGCTGTGGTCATCCCGTTCTTGTAATACGAGTAACCGGTTGCCCCAAGAATGGCTACGCCGTCTTTCTTCCACTGGTAGGTCATGGGCTGGGTGCCCGAAATCGAGGGATACAGGCTCAGGCTGTCGCCGTAGGCCACAGTCACGTTGGCCGTGAGACCCGAGATGGTTGGGGCCACCGCCGCACTCACCGTGACCGTCACGCCTGAACTCGTGGTCGCACCTCCAAAATTGGTTGCCGTTAGCGTGTATACCCCGCTGTCCGCCGGTGTCATGC
This sequence comes from uncultured Oleiharenicola sp., assembly GCA_966252395.1. GTDB lineage: Bacteria > Verrucomicrobiota > Verrucomicrobiia > Opitutales > Opitutaceae > Lacunisphaera. The sequence continues at coordinate 638 of CBINOW010000144.1, forward strand.
CGCTGCCCACGTAATATGAACTGCTCGTCGCGCCTGGTATGACCACCCCGTCCTTCTTCCACTGGTAGGTCATCGGCTGGGTGCCTGAAATCGAGGGATACAGACTCATTCCTTGCCCGTATGGCACCGTCAGAGTGGATGGCAGACCGCTGATCGTTGGCGCCACCGCCGGATTCACCGTGAGGGTCACCACAATGCTGGTGCTGGAACCACCCAAATTGCTGGCAACACAGCGGAACAGATCGCCGCTCATCGGCGTATTGCCTGTGAAAGAGAGGAAATTGGTTGTGCTGCCCTGATAAACTGCACCATCCGCCAGGTTCTCCCAATTGGCTCCACCAGCCGGGAAACGTTGCCACTGGTAGTTCGGAGACGGGTTGCCGCTTGCGGGGGCATAGAATTCAACCAACTGGCCTGCGGTGACTGTCTTGGACAAGGGTTGTTGGTAAAAGCTTGGCGCCACTACCGCTACCGCCGTGGCGTTAACGGTGTATTGACCGATGCTGCCGTAGGCCGTGTAACCGGAGGCAGGGTTTGCAGTCGGATTGCCCGCACCCGAACCTGCGATTCTCAGGTAGTAGTTGCCGACTCCCAGTGCCTGATTGATCGACGCATTCAGCGCCTCCGTGTGATTGGATTGGGCAAGAAGATTCCCTCCAGAGTCCAACAGGTGGAGTGCGATATCGAGATTCGCCTGCTTGGTCGTGAAAGTCGCAGGTGACGCCGTCAGTGTTACAACCTTCGGTGAAGTCAGGCTGAAAGAGTAGTAGTCACTGTCGCCGACACTGGAAATTAGCCCGTTCACTGCAAACGCACCGGACGAAATATCCGTGCTCACGGCAGTGCCGGTCGTGTCACCGGCATCATCACTCACCATTCCGGTGTTGTTGGTCTTTCCGTGAAGCGGCGTCGTTTCAAGTCCCGCGATGATCGCCAGATCATCCTCCAGGTTGTTTGCACCAGTATATTCGCCTTCGCTCCATTGAATCACATTGCGGTCGTAGCTCGCACCCATGATGGGGCCCCAACTAAGCGCTCCGGATCCGTGTCCCTCGTAATATACCTCCGCCGGCGAGGTCCTTCCATCGTGACTTAGGCCCAAGGTGTGACCCAGTTCGTGGGACACGGCCTCCGCGATCCCATTGACGCTACCGTTGAATACCCAGCAGGGCACGTCATTGGAAAACCCTTGGGTGCCGGCAGCAGCGAATGTGTCCCGGAAGGCAACACCTCCGGCATCGCCATACCAACTGTCGGTCGGCGTGATGATCACCCGCATGCGTCGGCCAACCGGCGCATTGAGATAGTCGCTTTCCACCGTGGTTACGTTGATATTGAACGGCGCAAAGTCCTCCGCCACGCGGTGAAAAACCTGGGTGATTTCATAGCCCAGGAGGGTGGAGGCGTCCGCATTTATCGTGGTGCCTTCATTCCAATCCGGATCTGTGACCGTCGCCCCGTCGAAATCCAGGTAAAGCACCGCAGTGGCATCGGGCCGGCTGCGATGCTCCGGAGGCGCGGCATCGGGCTGGGCATCGCGTGGAACCGCCTGTGGATCTTCTCGCTCAGCCCGAGGCAGCGGATAGCACATCACATCTGACAGCGCCAGCTCCCGCACCCGGATCTGTCCCGGAGCTGGGGTGGAGACAAGATAGGCAAGCTGCTGTTGCTTCAGCAACACCCGCCCGGCCAGGCCACCCTTGGTCTGGGCGAGTGAAAAACCGCCCTGACCGTTATCCAGTCCCCCGCCCACTCTCACGACCCCTTCGGCCGTGGTCTGCACCAGATTCACCACGCCAGACATTTCACCATCCGGTAGCGGAATAACGACCCGTTCTCCTCGTTTCAACTGAGCCAAGTCCCGACCATTCTTTTCGGTGAAACTCATGATGCGCCCCTCGGGCACACGGCCCTGTAGGCGTGCCGTGACGAAGGCTACGGAGGACTGGTCGATCTTCTCACCCTCAATCACAAAGGTTCGCGACCAAAGCGGACTTCCCGCTTGCTGCTCGGACGGCATTGTGCCCTGTGCCTGTCCCTCGGCCTGCGCTGGGCTCACCCCTTCCTTGGCTTTTGCCCCGTCCGCTATCTGCTTGCCTGTTGGCAATTCGAGCGCGGGCTTCGCGACCAAGGCTGATCGCTGCCAGTAAACAAACGCTCCACCGGCAAGACAGAGGCAGGCAAGGCCAAGCAATAAAATACGACGACTATTCACGGCTTAAGGTCCAGGGGGTTAAGGCCACGGAAATGGCGCTGACATTTCGTCGCAACACAACGCGGGGCCATTGGAATATGCAGGTAAATATGCAACAAGTTGGGTAACTTGTTTTGAAAGGATTCTAGTTACGACACGTGCCGGACAAAACGCCCGACACTGGCCCTGTTGTCGTATTATTTTCAGAAAAAAGATGCCCAATGATCTGCGCAAGCATTCGTTTGCTTTAATCCTGCAGCTATGACGTGGAATGAGCTGATGCCGCTTTCGACCCTAGCGCCAGTCCGACAATAGACTTCACATCGCTTCCGCGCGTGGTTGAGTGAGCCCGAACGATGAAGCCCGACCCCGTCGCGCCGGCCGACCCGCTGAACCTCCTCCGCCAGCAACTCATCCTGGCGCAGGTCCGCATCATGGAACTGGAGGATGTTCGCGACGAACTGGCGCCCAAGCTGGCTGCGCTGGAAACACAGTTGGCCGACGCACAGGCCCTCGTTGACCGCAAGGTCGAGGAGGCCGCGCACCTGGAGCGCGTGCGCGCGGGATTGCAGGAGCAATACGAACACATGCGCCACATGCAGCATGTGACCAACGAGGCCCTGACCGCCGCGCGGGCCGAGGCCGCCGCGCTCGCGGCTCGGGAGAAGGGCCTGCTCTCCGAAATGGAGCAGCTGCAACAACAGGTCGGTCTTCTCACAGAGGCCCAGCGGCAGCATCTCGCGCGCATCAGTACGCTGGAAAAGGAGCTCACCTCGGCGCTGGCGGAATCCACTGCCCGACTCGATCGCATCAACCAGCTCGACGCCGAGCAACGCGCGCTGAAAGCTTCCCGCAGCTGGCGCTGGACTGCGTGGCTGCGTTCGCTCGAGCGTCGCCTCGGCGGCAAGTCATGACCCCGGCCACGACTTGCCCGGTGTGGGGAGAGATCGAAACTCCGCGCCCGCTCCGGGCGCGGAATGGCCATGTCACCCTAACCGGCTGGTGTCTGGTGCCGGGCGAAGCGGTGCCACCCGCCGTGCGGCTGCACACGGAGGCGGGCTGGCTCCCCCTATCAGCCCGAATCTCCCGCGCCGATCTGGCCTCGCTGCACCCCGGCGAAAAATCAGCCCACGACGCCGGCTTCATCATCGAGGGAAACCTGCCGGCCGGCGTCCACCTCGTCCGCTTTGAAGCCCGGTTGCCGGACGGACAGTGGCATTGCTTCAAGAGCCTGACGCTGGCCGTGGAGCCTCCGCCTTTCGCGACGGCCATTGAGTTTCCCGTCACCACCGGAGTCGTGACGGCACGCGTCCATGTTGAGGGCTGGGCCCTGCACACCCAGCAGGCCGTTCGAGAACTTTCCCTGCGCTATGGCCATCAGGAAGTTCCCTGCGAACTGGGCCGATCGCGGACCGATCTTCCGCAATCGCATCCGAACAGCGCCCACGCCGCGCAGGCGGGCTTCAAAAGCCGGACCATCCTTGCGGCCGGCCGCGGGGCGCTCCGCCTCAAGGCCCGCCTGGCGGACGGCTCCACGGCCATTGGCAAAAGCCCTCTGACCATCGAAATTGACCACGACGAGAATCACGGCCCGGCGATCGATCTGACCGCACCGCGCGTCCCCTTGGGCCGCCCGGTGCCTCGCGCCGCCCCGCCCGCGGTCACCTCGTCGAGACCGTTGAACGTGCTGTTTGTATCGCACGGAAACTTCACCGCGAACAGCACCCTCCAAATCGCCGCGCTCGCCAACGAGCTGGCGCTCGCCGGACATCGCTGTGCCGTGGCCGTCCCGCAAGATGTGACCACGCTGGCCTACCACCAGTCCCCGCGCTTCCTCGGCATGCTGCATGCCGAGGCCGTCAACAGTGGCGGCAGCTTTCCCGATGGCCGCGGCCCCGATGTGATCCACGCGTGGACCACGCGCGAGTCGGTGCGCAGCACGAGCCTGGCGGTGCAGGCGAAGTTCGGCGGCCGGATCATCGTCCAGCTGGAAGACAACGAGCATGAGATCCGCCGCCAACAACTGTCCGGCGGCGCCGGTTCCGCGGATCTGACCGAGCCCATCCGCGGTTCTGAATTCCTGCAAACCGCCGACGGCGTGACCCTCATTGTCGGGGCCTTGGCGGAGTTCGTCCCGAAGACCAAGCCCAGCATCACGGTCTGGCCCGCCGCCGACGCGCGCTATTTTTATGCGCACCACTTGCAACCGGAATTTCGGCAGGCGCTTCGAATCCCTCCGGCGACCATCGTCCTTTTCTACCACGGCAACGTGCACGCCACGAATGCCGGTGAAATGCGCGAGCTTTACCGGAGTCTCATCCTCCTCAACGAACGGGGCCCGCAGGTTCTGCTGATTCGCGCCGGAACCGATCAGGTGGATTTTCTCGGGGACCTGGCCCCCCAAGTCGCCCCCCACGTCCTGCATCTGGGCCCGATTCACAACCACCGCCATCTCCCGCCACTGATGGCGCTCGCGGACATCTTCGTGCAGCCGGGCGTGCCCGATGCCTTCAACGACTACCGCTTCCCGTCCAAGCTGCCGGAGTTCTTCGCCATCGGCCGGCCGGTGGTCCTGCCCCGCACCAACCTCGGCACCGTGGTCCGCCATGGCGAGGACGCCTACGTGCTCGATCGGGCCGACGCCGCCGGCATCGCCGCCGCCGTGACCGAGCTGCGGGGCAACCCGGCATTGCGCGAGAAACTGAGCCGCGGCGCGCTGGCCTTCGCGGCGGAGCACTTCAGCTGGCGGCGCAGCGCGGAGTCGCTGGAGAAATTCTACCTGGGCCTGCTGCCCGCCCCGTGAACACCGCCGCCCGCGGATTTCATGGCCTTGTTACCTAACGCAAATTTTGCCGCGAACTTGGTCTGGACTTGAGCGGGCCCGCCCGCTGCTGCAACGTGCCGGGGTGGAACGCCTCCCCGCCCTTTCCTCCTCCCAGCCCCGACAAGACCTCCCGGTCGCCATCGCCCGGCCCTGCCGTCCGATGGTCGCATCGGCAACCGGCTGCTCCCGCTGAGTGAGGCCATCCCCTGCAATGCCCGGCCCCTCGGAAATCGCCCGGCAGCACCTTGCCAAGGTCGGCGCGTATTTCGACGGCGTGTCGCTGCCCAATGCCGCCGCCCGGCACTATCGCGCGTTGTTGGCCCGCTACTACAACCAGCTGATTCCCGCCTCGGCCTCCGTGCTCGAGATCGGCTGCGGCAGCGGGGAACTGCTGGCGCGTCTGCAGGCGCGCCGCAAGGTCGGCCTGGATCTCTCCGCCCGGCAGATTGAGCTCGCCCGCGCCCGGGTCCCCGATGCGGAACTGCACGTCCAGGCCGGCGAAACCCTCGAACTGAACGAGCGCTTCGACTGCATCGTCATTTCCGACACGCTGAACTTCGCCGCCGACGTCCAGCAGCTGTTCGAGCGGCTGCAATCCGTGTCGCATCCCGACACCCGCCTGCTTGTGAATTTCCACAACTCCCTCTGGCGCCCGGTGCTCTCGCTCGCGACGCTCCTGGGACTCAAGGCGCCCCAGCCCGAGTCCAGCTGGCTGGCGAGCTCCGATGTGCTGAACCTTCTCCATCTTGCCGGCTGGAGCCCGGTGACGCGGCAGGCCAAGGTGCTCGTGCCCTTCCCGCTGCTGGGCCTCGACCGTCTGGCCAACCGCTGGCTGGCCCCGTTCCTCCAATGGTTCTGCCTGACCATCTTCGTCGCCGCGCGCCCTCTGCGCGGCGCGGTGTCACGCGCGCCCACGGTCTCCGTCATCATCCCGGCCCGCAACGAGGCCGGCAACATCGCGGCGGCCGTGCAACGCACGCCCGACATGGGCGGAGGGACGGAGCTCATCTTCGTCGAGGGACATTCGCGCGACGACACCTGGACCCGGATCCAGCAGGTCGCCCGCGACAATCCCGACCGGAAAATCCAGATCATGCAGCAGACTGGCCGCGGCAAGGGCGACGCCGTCCGCCTGGGCTTCGCCGCCGCCACCGGCGACATCCTCATGATCCTCGACGCCGACCTCACCATGCCGCCCGAGGAGCTGCCGAAGTTTTATGCCGTGATCGCCAACGGCCAGGCAGAATTCGCCAACGGTGTGCGCCTCGTCTATCCGATGGACGAGAAGGCCATGCAGTTCCTGAACCTCTGCGCCAACAAGGCCTTCGGCCTGCTCTTCACCTGGCTGCTGGGGCAACCGGTCAAGGACACGCTCTGCGGCACCAAGGTGCTGAGCCGCGCCCACTACGACCTCATCGCCGCCAACCGCGCCTACTTCGGCGATTTCGATCCCTTCGGCGACTTCGACCTGCTCTTCGGCGCCGCCAAGCTGAACCTCAAGATCGCCGACGTGCCCATCCGCTACAAGGAGCGCACCTATGGTTCCACCAACATCCAGCGCTGGAAACACGGCTGGCTGCTGCTGCGCATGATGGCGTTCGCCGCCCGCAAACTTAAGTTCATCTGATCTTTCCGTCTGGCGCTCGCGCCGCCTAACCTCTCCTTCCCTGAAATCGCCCGAACCCTCTTCGCCCAGCCACCAGCGACTGCTCATCACGGGCGGTCGCGGCCGCCTTGCCTCCCTGATCGCCGATGGATTCGCCGCGCCCGCCTGCGCGGTTCAACTCTATTCGCGGGAAGCCAACGATGCTTTTCGTTCCCTCGAGTCGCTGACCACGCCCGATGAATGGGCCGGCGCCACGGCCCTTCTGCATTTGGCGTGGAGCACACTGCCCGCCACGTCGGAGCAGAACCCCGGACAGGAGGAGCAGGTTGATCTTCCCCTGCTCGACCGCCTACTGACGGCGCTTGCCGCCCAGCCCGCCGCGCGGCGTCCGCATTTCATCTTCTTCTCCTCCGGCGGCACCGTCTATGGCAACGCCCCCGGCCGGCCCAACCGCGAAGACGATCCCTGCCGACCCATCGGCCGCTACGGGCAGGTCAAGCTCGTCGCCGAGGAGATGATCCGCGCCGCGATGACCAAACACGATCTGCCCTGCGCGATCCTGCGTATCTCCAATCCCTACGGCTATCCCGTGCCAAGCGGGCGCGTGCAGGGCATCATCCCGCATGCGATCCGCGCCGCCCTGGAAGGGCAAACTCTCACGCTCTGGGGCGACGGCCATGCGCGCAAGGACTTCATCCACTATACCGACTTCCTCGCCGCCCTGCGCGCCGTGCTCGCCCACCGACTGACCGGCACGTTCAACGTCGGTGCCGGCGAGTCCCACAGTGTCAGCGAAATCCTAGAGCTCGTGCGTCAGCACACCGGGCGCCGGGTCGCGACCGTCACAACCGCAGCGCCTGCCTGGGATGTGCAGGACAGCCGCCTCGACATCCGCCGGCTCCAGGACGCGACCGGCTGGCAGCCGCGCACCAGTCTCGACGAGGGCATCCGCCGCTCCACCGCCGGCAGCCGCCCGCCCTGCCCGTGAGCCAGCCGTCGCCCAGTGCAGGGTCCACCCGCGCGCTCACGGTAATGTTCGCGCTGGTTTCGCTGCTGAGCCTGTGGTTGCTCACGCGTTCCTGGTCGGCCTCGATTCTCGATCGCTACGAATTCCGCCAGCTGCAGACGGCGCTCAGCACCTGGTGGATTGCCCACGAAGGCTGGCAGCTCGACTACCTCACGCCGCTCTTCGGTCCGCCTTGGTCGGTGCCGATGGAGTTTCCGACTTATCAGCTCATCGTTGCGCATCTGCACAGTCTGACGGGATTGCCGCTGGAGCAAAGCGGCCGTCTGGTCGGTATCATCATGCTGCTGGCCACCCTGCCGGCGATGTATGATCTGCTGGCGCTGGCAAAACTGCCACCTTCGCGCCGCCTGATCGTGCTCGCGGTGGTGCTGACGGCGCCGGTTTATCTTTTCTACGCCCGGGCGTTCATGATCGAGACCACCGCGCTGTGCTTCTGCGTGTGGTTTTTGGCGCTGCTGCGCCGCTCGTTGGACAGTCCGCACTGGGGTTGGATCGGCCTCACCGTGCTCGCCGCCACGCTGGCCGGCCTGACCAAGATCACGACCTACCTGGTGTTCGGCCTGCCCGCCATCGCGCTCGTGCTCGCGGCTTTCCGCCGTCCCGCCGTCTCACGCCGACACACCCTGATCGCGGCCGTCCTGCCCGCGCTGGTCTCGCTCGGCCTTGCCTGGTGGTGGGTGCGGCATGGCGATGCCGTGAAGGACTCGAACCCGTTCACGGGCTTTCTCGCGGCGCGCGAACTGCACGACTGGAATTTCGGACCGCTCGCCCTTCGCTTCGACTGGTCGTTCTGGCTGCATCTCCAGGAGATCATCGTCGGCTACAACCTCGCCGAGGGCGCGATTGCGGTCGCCCTGTTGTGCGCTGCCCTCGCCCCTGCGCGCAGCCGGTGGATCGCGGCCATCGCCCTGCTGGGATTTTTCTCCGGCCCGCTCGTCTTCGCCAATCTCTATCACATCCACGACTACTACTACGCCGCGAACTCCCTGCTGTTGCTGGGGGCCGCGGGGCTGATGATCGCCGCCGCGTGGGATGACCCGCGCCTCCCGCGCGGAGCCAACTGGCTCGCCCTCGGCCTCGTGCTGCTGTTCCAGTTCAATGCCTTTTACCGGGGTTACTACTCCCACCACCGCAAGCCCGCCCCTCCGCCCCCGGCGATCGCCACCGTCATCCGCGAAGCCGTCCCGCCCGAGGGCGTGGTGCTGGTCTATGGCGCCGACTGGAATCCGCTTCTGCCCTACTATTTCGAACGCCGCGCGCTGATGGTGCCCGGCGAACGCGAAAACGAGACCGACCTGCTCAAACAGGTCCTCGCCCGGATGGCGCCCCGCAGGATCGCCGCCATGGTAATCCACGGCGACAAGCTGCGCGCCCGCCCTGACTTCATCCGCGAACGCGCCTCGCGGTTCGGGCTCGACGCGCAACCCGCCGCCCGCGAGGGCGCCGATGACCTCTATCTGCCCGCCGGTCTCGACGAGGCAACCCTGGGCAGGATCGCGACGCAGGCGCGGCCCACGGTGACCGTGCTCACCCAGCCGTCCCACGACAAATTCTCCGCGGCACTGCACGAAGAGCCCTTGCCGGCCGCCGCCCGCGCCCTGTTCAAACCACTGCCCCGAATCGTCCGCACCCTCTACGGCATCAATCTGGGCGAACACGCCGGGCAGCCCGTGCTCAACAGCCACGCCCCGTGTGAGTTTTTGATCGGCGCCACCGCCGCGCGGCAGATCCGTCTGGTGGCCGGCTTGCCCGATGGCGCCTTCGCCCCGGGCAAGGAGGCCGTCACCGACGGCATCACGGTGGAAATCTTCGCAATCGGCCCGAGCGGGGCGAAGCAGCTCCTGCATCACCGGCGGCTGGACCCCGCGCAGGTGGCCGGCGATCGCGGCCCGCAGACGATCACGGCGGACCTGCCACCGGGGCTCGCGGGCGACATCCTCGTTCGCCTCGGCACCGGACCCGCCGACAATCCCACCAACGACTGGGCCTACTTGGCGGGCGTCGAGCTGCGCTGAGTTTCCGACTCGATCCGGAGCGGCCCGAGCTGGATCCAATCCCGGGTGTCCTTGCCGGCCGGTCCGGGACCAAAGTAGAGCTCCACCTCGCCCGCCTGCTCCAGCGTGAACGTGAACTCGAGCGGACGCAGCGTCCCGCGGTCCTCGCGGTTGGCCCGCGGATTGAAATAGCGCCCGGCCAGCGCCCGGCCGACCGGGGCGGTCTGGTGCAGACTGACCTCCACGCCATCGGTCGCCTCCGAGTCCTTCAGGTCGTTGCGATAGGAATCCAGCGGCATCTGCAAGGCGCTGCGCAGGGTGTGCCGCCCCGCCGGCAGGGCGAAAACCAACCGCGTGACGGGATGCGCTCCGTAGAGCGGCTGACCGCTGGAGGCATCCATCCCCGGGCCGAAGGTGGCCCACACCCGCACCGGCCGTGGCTGCATGCCGCTGAAATAAACCTGATGCCAGCGCGGCAGCGCCGCCACCTCCAGCCAGCGGGCGTTGAGGTTTTCGCGCGGTGCTTCCACCCCCGGAGCCAGTTTCACCTCCTCGAAGGAATTTTCCAGCAAAGCGTGCAGCAGCTCGTTTCGACGCGCCTGCGGCACATAAACCCGCGCGTCGCGCCAGACGTAGAGCGGCTCGCGTCCGATGCCGCGGGCCGCCGCCCGGTCGATCAGCCATTGCTCGCCGTCGCGCTTACCGTCGATGACCAGCGCCCCGATTTTCTCGTCGTCGAGCATGGCCAGGGCCTTCTCGACCCGCTGGGCGTCGCGGGCGATGTCGTCGCGGAACATGACGCCACGGCGCAGCGCGTAGTAGGGAGTCATCGAGTTCCAATCCTGCCCGAGCACCACCACCACGTCCCCGGGATTGGTCAGCGTGCGCAGCGAGGTGGTCAACCCGGCACC
>CBINOW010000145.1:0-11167 GCA_966252395.1 uncultured Oleiharenicola sp.
TTCAGCCAGACTTCCGTCAAGCCCACCGCCGGCGAAAAGAGCACCGGGCTCGGGCTCGCCATCTGCAAGCGCATCATGGAATCACACGGCGGCAGCATCACCGCCGAGAACAACCCGGCCGGCGGGAGCATCTTCCGCATCACCTTCCCCCGCCCCCTCCTCGCCGCATGAGCTACCCCCAGACCATCCTTCTCACCGACGACGAGGCGCACATCCGGAAGTTCATCGGCCTCATCCTGCGGAAATTCGGCAATCCGCGCATTCTCGAGGCCAGCGACGGCGTGCAGGCGCTCGCGCTCTACACGGAACACCGCCCCGACATGGTGCTCCTCGACGTGAACATGCCCAACATGGACGGCCTGCAGGCGCTCGCGCAGATCAAGCTCGCCGATCCCGAGGCCATCGTGGTGATGCTCACCTCGCTCACCAACCGCCAGACCGTGGAGGAATGCGTGCGCCTCGGCGCCGCCGACTACCTGCGCAAGGACACGCCGCGCGACGAGCTGTGCGCCCGCTTCACCGAGATCATCAACGACTGCTTCGGCGCCGACACCCCGGAGGCCTCCGTCCCATGATCCAGGAAAAGCCGCAGCCCGCCCACGGCCTGAACGAGGTGCGCTACTCCCTCCCGCAGCTGTTGCGCGAGGTGAAGCTCGAGCGCGAAGCCCCCGCCTTTGCGATGGAGAAGCTCGACCAGGTCGAGATCGGAAAACTTTTCTCGCGGAAGCGCCCCCGCCGTGGAACTAAAGCATAAGAACAGCACCTTCCTCGAGTCGGTCGAGCAGCTGCCCCATTTCGGCGTGGGGGAGAAAATGCTGATGGACGTGATCGGCCAGCAGCACGGACACGGCACCCTCGCCCATTTGCAGGGGATGATCGAGCAGAAGCTGCTGCCCAAGGATGAGGCCTGCCGCCTCTGGGCCAATTCCATCAAGATCGCCTACGTGGACGTGCTCGCCTCCACCATCACCGAGGAGGCCGTGGAAAAGATCCCCGCCGAGATCGCCAAGAAGGTCACCGCCATCGGCCTCTACGTGATCGACGGCGTGCTCACGGTCGCCATGACCACGCCCGAGGACACCTCGCTCGTCAACCGCCTGCAGCAAATCGCCCAGGTGCCGGTCAGCCCGGTTTTCTGCCTGCCCAACGAGATCCAGGACGCCATCTCCATCCAATACTGCACGGAGAAAACCCTGGTGGACAGCCTGGGCGAGCTGGAACGCAGCAACCTTTTCCGTCAGGCCGAGAAGAATCCCGCGGTCGCCAGTCTCGACGCGATCGCCGAGTCCGAGTCGCTCGTCAAGGTGCTCGACGAACTCATCTACTTCGCGCTGCGCGAGCGCGCCACCGACGTGCACATCGAGCCGCTGGAATTCCACTCCCGGATCCGTTTCCGCGTGGACGGCAAGCTGCGCGAGGTGATCACGTTCACCCGCAAGCTTCACCAGGCCCTCGTCACGCGACTGAAGATCCTCTGCAACCTGAACATCGCCGAGTCCCGCTTCCCGCAGGACGGCCGCTTTTCCCTGGCGATCGGCACCAGCAAGGCCAACTTCCGCTTCTCGAGCACACCCTCCGCCTTCGGCGAAAAGGTGGTCGTCCGCATCCTTGCCTCCACGGGCAAGAAGTCGATGCTGACCCTGGAGAGCATGCTGATCTCGCAGCCCATTCTCAACCCGCTGAAGCGCCTCGCCCAGAATCCCAGCGGGATCCTGTTCGTTACCGGCCCGACCGGCAGCGGCAAGACCACCACGCTCTACTCCACCCTCAGCGAGATCAACCATCCCGGCATCAACATCGCAACCATCGAGGATCCGATCGAGATCCAGCTCGAGGGCGTCACCCAGAGCCAGGTCAACTCCCACATTGACCTGAAGTTCTCCACGCTGCTGCGCTCCTTCCTGCGCCAGGATCCCGACGTGATCCTGATCGGCGAAATCCGCGACCTCGAGACCGCCAAGATCGCCACCGAAGCGGCGCTGACCGGCCACCTCGTCCTCGCTACGTTGCACACCAGCACCGCGCCGCAGGCGATCACCCGCCTGATGGAGATCGGCGTAGAGCCCTACATGGTCGCGCCCTCCGTCATCGGCGTGCTGGCCCAGCGTCTCGCCGCCCGCATCTGCGAGCGCTGCAAGGAAGCCTATTACCCGCCCCGCGAGGTCCTGCTCCGCTACTTCGAGGAGGAGGGCCTGGTCGAGGTCCCGTTCTACCGCGGTCGCGGCTGCGCGCACTGCCGCGGCACGGGCTACAAGGGCCGCATCGCCTTCCACGAACTGGTGCTCGTGACCGAGGAGGTCCGCCAGCTGATCTCCGAGGGGAAAAGCACCCAGGAAATCACCCGCGCCGCCGCCCGCGTGGGTTACAAGCCGCTCCGCTACGACGGCCTGCGCAAGGTTCTCCTCGGCCTCACCACCATCGAGGAAATCGAACAGAACACCTCCCTCGAATGGGCCTCCTGACCCCCGCCATCCCATGAACGCCGCCGTCGATCCCCAAGCCCTCGCCGCCCTCCGCGAACTCAACCCCGAGGATCCCGCCTTCCTCCGCGAACTGATCGACGTCTTTCTCGAGGATGTGCCCCATCGCTTTGCCGAACTCGAAAAGGCCCTCGCCTCGCAGGATGCCCCGTTGCTGACGCGTGCCGCGCACACGATCAAGGGCAGTTGCAGCAATTTCGGCGCCGCCGGCCTCGCCCACATCGCCATGGAAATGGAGCAACAGGGCAAGGCAGCCGACTTTGCCGGGGCCGCCGCCAGGCTGCCGGCGCTCAGGACCGAGTTCCAGCTCGTTACGGAAGCCCTCCAACAGCATCGCTGATCCACAGTCGGCGTCACGCCGCCCGGTTATGCCCGGCTCCGGGGTTGCCGGACCGGAGGATTGCGCTTTGGTTGGCAGGTGCCCGCATGAAACTCCCGCTCCTCACCGCCCTCCTGCTCGCCACCGTGCCGGCCCACGCCCTCAAGTGGAAGACCCAGCATCTCTCGCTCCAGGTCGCGCCGCTCCAAAAGACCGCCGAGGCTTTCTTCGAGTTCACCAATGCCTCGGCCAAACCCGTCACGATCACCGGGCTGGACACCAGTTGCGACTGCCTCGATGCCACCGCGAGCGCCAAGGTCATCGCCCCCGGCGCCAGCGGCCGGATCAACGCCAAATTCAATCTCGCGGACCGCTACGGCCAGCTCCGGCGCACGATTATCGTCAGCACCGATGAAGGTTCGGTCCCGACCGCGCTCACGGTGCAGCTCGACGTGCCCGAGGCCGCCACGCTCTCGCCGCGCAGCCTCGAGTGGAAACTCGGCGCCGATGCGGCCGAGCAGACGGTCGAGATCAGCGTCGCCGAAGGCATCAGCCTGGACATCTCGGAGGTAAAGGGCACGAGCGACGCCTTTGCCACGCGGCTCGAGGCCGTTGAAAAGGGCCGGCGCTACCGCCTGCACGTCACGCCCCGCTCCACCAAGGACGCGTCCAGCGCCGCCTTCCGCCTCTACGCCAACTCGGGCAGCGGGCAGGCCCTCGTGCTCAGCGCCTACGGCAACGTCCGCTGAATCCGCTCACCGGCGACGCGGCTTCTCGTCGAGGTCGAGCCGCTCGCCGCCGCGCTCCGTCGTCTTGCCCGGGGCCACCGGCTTCTCGTGGGAATAATACGAGTAGTTGTTGGTGTAGTAGCCGTAATCCTCACCCGTGCCGGAGGGCACCTGGTTGAGGACGACACCGATGATCGGCACCTTCACCTGCTGATCGATGATCTGCTTGGCGCGCTGCACCATGCTCTCGGGATTTCGACGGTGCTGGATGAGCAACACGATGCCGTCGGCCAGGCTGCCGAGCACGGAGGCGTCGCTCACGCCGATGATGGGCGGTGAATCGAACAGCACCTTGTCGTAGCGCGTCCGGCACTGCGCCACGAGTTCGCGGAGCTTGTTGGCGTAAAGCAGGCCGAGGGTGACGTTGTTGCCCACAGCCCCGGCGGGGATGAAGTCAATGAGACCGGACTTGTCGCGCTGGATGGCCGGCTCCCAGCCGGTCTTGTTGAGGACGATGTCGGTGAGGCCGGGCTCGCGGGGCAGCGCCGCCAGCTTGTGCTGGGTGGGACGGCGCACGTCGGAATCGATCAGCAGCACCTTCTCACCGGCAGCGGCCATGCACAGCGCCAGCTGGCGCAGCGTGGTGGACTTGCCTTCGCCGGGTCCGGACGAGAGCACGACCAGCACGGAGGACTGGCGGGCGGGCAAAGCGAGATTGAGATTGGTCTGTAGCACCCGGTAGGGCTCGCCTTCCGGGGCGGAGGGGTCGTGCACCGCCGGCGCATCGGGCAAATGGGGGATGACGCCCAGCACGGGCAGACCGAGCTTGCCCTCGACATCGGCGACGTTGCGGAAGCTGGTATCAAAATATTCCAGCAGCACGGCCGCACCCACGCCGAGGATGGAACCGAACACGAAGGCGAAGAGGATGTTCAGCGCCCAGTTGGGCTTGCTCGCGTAGCTGGCCGGCTCGGCGGTGTTGAGGATCTCGATGGTCTTCTTCGGAACCTGGAAATCGATTTCCCGCTGCCGCAGCGTGAGCTTCAGGGTGGTGAGCAGGCGCTGCTCATCCTCGAGCTTGGTGGTGGCTTCCTCGAACGGGCGCATGCGCTCGCGGGCCGAGAGAATCTGGTCCACCTTGGCCTGGGCGAGCTGGCGCTCGAGTTCGGTGACGCGGGCCTCGGCCTCCTTGTAGGCCATCTCGAGCGAGCTCTCGTAGCCACGCAGCTGGTTGTCCAGCTGCTGCTGGATCTTGGCGCCGTTCTCGATCGCGGCGATGAGATCGGGGTGCGCGGAGCCGAGGCGGCCCATCAGACGGGTGACGTTCTGCTCGGCGACGAGATAGGCCTGCAGGAGATTCTGGATGTTGGAATCCTGGATCAGCTCGGAGTTGACGAGGTTGCGACGGTCGGCGGTCGGGATGTTGCGGAAGCGCTCCCAGCGGGTCTTGCGGCCGATGGTGTCCACGCGCAGCGCGATGAGCGAGTTCTGCATCTGGCGCAGCGTCTCGATGTCCATGTCGGTGTAGCGCTGGCTCAGATCGACGCCCGCGATGTCGAGTTCCTTGCGGAGCTTCTCGACGTGGTCGCGCTGGGCGACGACGGACTGCTCCTGCTTTTCCAGTTCCTTGCGCAGCTGGGCGAGACCCTCGCGCTGGTCGGAGGTGGCGAGGGTGATGCGGTCCTCGGCATAGACGCGGGCGATGGCGTTGGCGATTTCCGCGGCGAGGCGGTTGTCGCGGGCAAAGACGTTGATCTCGATGATGGACGAGGCACGCGGGGCCTCGGGGCGCACCATCTTGTCGAGCATGTATTTGTAGGTGATTGCGGAAGGCAGCGGTGCGCCGTTGTTGAGCTGCTTGCCCAGGATGGCGTTGAGCCCGAGCGCATCGATCACCGGGTAGAGGATCTTCTCCGACTGGATGATCTTGAACTGATCCTGGATGAAGTAGGGGTCGTAGTAGCTGTTGCTCTGCGCCTGGAACAGCTTCACCTCGCTCTCGGGCTTCTGGACACTGATCTTGGTGGTCGAAAGATACCACTTGGGGAGCAGCGCCGTGACGCCGAGCGTCGTGAGGACGACGAGGGCGAGCACGAGAAACACGAGACCCTTGCGCAGCCGCAGGATGCCCACGAAGTCACCGAGTGTGGCGCTGTCCTTGCTGGCCGGGGAATAAGCCATGAGTGCCTGCGGTCAGGCCGGATCAGAAATTGAAGCGCGCCGAGACGCCGAGACGGTCGCGGTTCTGGCCGCGGTTCACGTCGTCCGAATTGACGTCATCGTAATCGTAGCTGCCGATGACCGTCCAATTCTTGTTCGGGCGCCAGGAAAGGGCTAGGCCCAGCCGGGTGGTCTTTTCCTCCACGTCCACGTTGACGCCGGGGCGGCCCTGCAGTTCGGAAGGCTCATAGGTGAGCGAACCCGAGGCGGTGAAGGCGCCGCTGAGCTGGTGCTGCAGGTTGACGAAGAAGCGGTTGACCTGCGTGTCGGTGAAGCGGTCCACATCGGAGGGTTCCTCGATGGTGTGAACATAACCGGCGGCCAGGAAAGAGCCCTCGGCGTAGGCGTAGCGGGAACTGAGCTCGACATAGGGCGCGGTGGTGTCGGAACCGATGTCGCGGCTGCGGTCCTCGATACCCGCGCGGCCGGAGAACATGATGTCTTTGCCGGGATTGTAATCGATGCCCGCCATGAAAAAGTTCGAGCTCTTGTCCTTGAATGCGTTCGCGGTGTCGTAACCGATGACCTGGTGGCGGTATTCGGCCACGAGCTTGGTCTCGGGCAGGTAGGCGTAGCTGACTTCCAGACCGGCGAGGTTCTCGTCGCGATCGAGGTCGGCGGCCAGACTGGCCGTGTCGTAGGCGTAGTTGATGTAGCGGTATTTCACCACGACACCGGTCTTCGCGCCGGCGGTGGTGGTGTAGCGGCCGTCCAGCTGGGCGCGCTTGAAGGACTGGTCGGTGTTCAACGGTGTGCCTGCGAGCAGCGACTGGGGATTCTTGGCGATGTTGTAGCCGGCGCTGAGATCGAGGCTCGTGTCCTGGGCAAACGAGTGCGCAAGGCGGGCGGCGAGACTGTGGCTCGTGAGGTTCTTCTTGCCGGGGCGGTCCACGATGTGGTCGTTGCTGATGTCGTAGGAAGCGGAAGCGAAGGTCTGGTCGCTGACCGAACCATTGTAGGAGATCGCCGCGTTGACGTTGTAAACCATGCTGTCGATCTCACCGGTGGCGCCGCCAAAAATATTGCTGTCGTGGTAGGTGGACGCGCCCAGCCGGTAGCTGAGGGCCTTGCCCTGTTCCTGTTCGGGGATCGGTGCGTAAACAGCAAAAGCGAGCGCGGGAAGCGCAGCGGCGGCCAGGAACGTGCGTAGAATCGTTTTCATAGGTAAGGCCAAGGCGTTAGTCGTTGCAGACTTAAGGCCGATATTCCGGCCTCATGCAATTCAATTTGCCTAGCGAACCACGGTCTGGGGATTGACCAGCAAGACCATATTCTCGGTGAGCTTCTGCGGCGGCAGGCTGAGCGGGAAACCCGCCGGCATGCGGCGCGTGACCAAGCCGGCATACACCCCGCCCCACCCGCCCGTGTCGGTCAGATTGATGGCGTCATCCTTGCGCGCCGCCAGCTCGGTGAAAAAGGGCCGGTCCAGGGTGACCGAGGTCAGGAGCATGGCGCCGATGTTCTGCTCGACGACGATCTGCGAAAAGTCCCGCAGTCGTTCGGGTTTGGCCCACACCCGCATCTGTCCATACCAAGCCGTGCCGGCCGGGACATCGGTCGAGACCCCGGTCCCCGGCAGGAAGCGTTTCTGCAGGTCGCTGCGCAGTTCCATGAACAGGTTCGGGAAATAGGGCGGATAGTGGAAGTGGATGCGACGGGGTTCGAGGCAGTCGCGACTGAGCGGAAGACCCTGCAACAGGAGGAGCGCCGCCGCCACCCACTTCCAGTGCTGACTCAGGCTCGCCTGGCTGTCCACGAGCACGAGGAAGAAGCCCACCCCGAAAACGATGACCAGCGGCGCAAGGTAGTGGGCCGGCAAGCGCAGGCTTTCCCCGGAGTTGAAATACGCCTGGCCGGCCAGCATGACGAGCAGCACGGCCGCAAAGCACCACCGCACCCGGTTCACCGGGGCGTGCCGGAAACGGTAGGCGAGGCCGGCGATGAAAAAGGCGGTGAGCATCAGGCCTCCGCCCGACCAGACGCGTTCCTTGAGGTTGAGCTCCAAGCCGGTGAGTCCCTTGTTGCCGAGCTTGTTGAGGTCCAGCCCCGGCGCCTCGGTCGAGGCGAGGTTGCGCTGTGCCGCCGGCTCCGCCGTGGGGTCACCGGCCTTGAGCGCGAGGTTCTGCCACGCCAAACCCAGCGGATGGCCCACCACGAACGTGTTGCGCACCAGCCACGGTGCCACGCACAACGCAAAGGCCGCCACGCAAAGCCCGACGACCGGCCAGCGGGCCCGCCCAGCCACACGCCACGCGAGATAGCCCGTCACCACCAGCACCACCAAACCGCCGGAGTATTCAGTCAGGAACAACAGCGCGCCCAGCACGCCCAGCGCCACCGCCCTCAGCCCCAACCGCCCTGACCAGACGGAGGATTCGCTCAACTGCTCTTCCATCCCGGCGAGCACATTGAACATCGCGGCGATCAGCACCATGAAGACCGGCAGGCCCGTGACCGTGACCACCTGTTCCCAAAGCGGGACCGACAGGGCGGTCGCCAGCAGCGCGAGCCAGGCCGCCCGGGTGTCGAAGAGCCGCCGGGCAAGATGCCAGACCAGCCAGACCGCGAGCCAAAAAAGCAGGACGTTCACCACCAGCACGACGTAATCGGGCCCCCACCCGTCCGGCGGCATGGGATTGCTTGACCACAGGCTCTCGGGCAACACGAGAAAGGCCCCGGCCAGCACCAGCGGGTAAAGCGGCGCGTGGTGCAGTTCGGGATAGGGTCGCTTCGGATCAAAGGCCACCCCGCGCGCATCCAGCACCGCATAGGTCTGCGGGAAGTTGACCAGCGTGGTGAACCCCTCGCCCCGCGCCAGTTGCCGCCCCAGCACCGCCTGCTGCATCACGAACTCGCTCGGGATGCCATGGAACTGCTTCCACGAGTAAATCGTCGAGAGCATCAGCGCCCCGACGATCAGCACGGCCAGGCGCATCCAGCGCGCACCGCGCCCGTGCTCCATCCAGTGGATGAGTTGTTGCGGGGAACTCATCTCACCGCCTCAGCCACGATCCACCACGTCCAGCTCCGGCCATTGGGCGATCTTGCGATGGAGGGTGCGCCGGCTGATGCCGAGCAGCGTGGCGGCACGCGTGCGGTTGCCGCGGGCCTTCATGAGGGCCTCGCGCAGCAGCCGTTTCTCGTTCTCCTCCACCGAAAGCGGATTGGCCGGCGTCGGCGTGATCATCGAGGGCGGTGGCGCCGTCTCGCCGCGGAACTTGGGCTCCAGGTCGAACTCCGTCATCTTGCCCCCGCGGCGCAGCACCACGGCGTTCTCGGCAAAGTTGCGCAGCTCGCGAATGTTGCCCGGCCACGGATAAGCCTGCAGGTGGCGCATGGCGCCAGGCTCGATCTGCACGGGCTCGTAGGCGTTCTCCTTCGCATAGACCTTGATGAAATGCTCCAGCAGCACCGGGATGTCCTCGGCGCGCTCGCGCAGCGCGGGCGTGGTGATGCGCACGACGTTCAGGCGGAAGAACAGGTCCTCGCGGAACTTCCCCTCCTTCACCATCTGCTCAAGGTTGCGGTTGGTGGCGGCCACGAGGCGCACGTCCACGTTGAGCGTCTTGGTGCCGCCGATGCGCTCGAAGCTCTTGGTCTCGAGGAAACGCAGCAGCTTCACCTGGATCTCGGGGCCGATCTCGCCGATCTCGTCGAGGAAGACCGTGCCACCGTCGGCCAGCTCGAAGCGCCCCTCGCGCCGCTCCGTGGCGCCGGTGAACGCGCCGCGCTCATGGCCGAACAGTTCGCTCTCCAGCAGCGTGGCCGGCAGCGCCGCGCAATGCACGGGCACGAAGGCCGCCCGGGCACGCGGGCTCGACTGGTGGATGGCCTGCGCGATCAGTTCCTTGCCCGTGCCGGTCTCGCCCTCGATCAGGATGGTGGCCTTGGATGGCGCCACGAGCTTCACGCGCTCGATCACCGCGGCGAGCCGGGGCGAGTGCCCGACAATGGCGCCAACGTTGAACTTCTCGTCGAGCCGCTCATGCAGCTGCTTCACCTCGACCTCAAGCGTCTTGGTCTTGAGCGCGCGCTGGATCAGGATCTCCAGGCGCTCGATCTGGACCGGCTTGGTCAGGAAATCCACGGCGCCGCGCTTCATGGCCTCGACCGCCGAATCAATGCTCCCGTAGGCGGTCATCATGATGACCGCCGGGCGGTTGGACAAGGCCAGGGCCTTGTCGATGATCTTGAGGCCGCTTTTGCCGGGCATGCGCAAATCGGTCAGGATCACCTCGAACTCCTGCGCATCCATCAGGTTGAAGGCCTCATCCGCATTCGCCGCAACGGACACATCATAATTCTCCTGCAACGCCTGTTGCAGGCCCTCCCGGGTGTGCTTTTCGTCATCAACGATCAGAACGCTGGGCACCATGCCACGGGATGAAGCCTTTCGCCCTCCCGGCGGTCAACGGGTAAATGTGACGAGATGACGCAGGACGAAATTCACTATTGAAGCCGACGCCGAAGGAGACTCCTTTCACGCGTAAAATCATCCGCTACCCCGATTATGAAGCGTTTTCTATTCGTCTTGCTCACCGTTTTTGCGCTCAACCCGCTCACCCGAGCCGCCGACGCCCTCAAGGAAGTGGTGATCAAGCCCGGCGAAACGTTGTATATCCGGTTCGACGCCCAGCCGAAGAAACTGCGCGCCCTGTCTGTCAGCCGCGAGCCCGACGCTGCCGCTCAGGCCATCCTGACGCTCAACAAGGACGAAGCGAAGGGCATGCTCAAGCTGCGCGTGGAGAACAAGCTCACCAAGGACTTGAAGTTCCGCGCCGAGATCCGCTCCAAGACGCTCAAGCTGCGCACGCCCATGCAAATCGTGCCCATCGTCGCGGGCAAGGTCGGCTATGAGACCATGCCGGCTGCCGTCGAGGAATTCGTGGCCTTCGATTTTTCCTACGCGCGCTACACCCCCGCGCCTGAGACCCCCAAGGGTGGTTGAGGTTTTCGCGGCCGCCCACGTTCCCTCCCGCCATGAAAGCATTCCGTGCGCTCATCCTCACCGTCGGCCTGGTCGTTGGCCTGCGCGCCGCCGGCCCTGAACCCGTGACGGTCATGCCGGCTCCGACCAGCGTGACGGTGCCCGCCGAGGTCAGCGAACTGGCCGCCGGCTACGCCGCCGCGATTTCCCAGAGGTCGCTCAAGGGCCTCGTCATTTATTTCCAAGGCGACGGCAAGGTCGTCTCGGTGAAGGGCATCCGCTCCGCCCGGGCCCTCCATGGCGTGCTGCTCGTGACCTTTTCCGCCGGCGACATGATGGCGATCAACGCCGAACGCATCGTGCTGATTACCGACGGCGCCCGCACGCCGCAGGGATAAAAAAGAGCCGCTTCCCCGGGAAGGAGAAGCGGCTGGAAAGTGGTGGCAAGTCTCGGAATCGAACCGAGGACACAAGGATTTTCAGTCCTCTGCTC
>CBINOW010000146.1:0-11164 GCA_966252395.1 uncultured Oleiharenicola sp.
GGAACAAGACGGAGTGAGCTTGAGCAATTGAACCACCAAGGCACGAAGACACGGAGAAAGGCCTCTCTTGGTGTCCTTGGGGTGAGACCAAGCAAAAGGCCCGGTTTTCACCGGGCCTTCGGAAAAGGGGACTGAAGGGTGGTCGCCTTACTTGCGCGACTCGATCTGGAACTTCAGGACGACCTTGAACATGTTCAGGGCGATCCAGAACACACCCGACATGCAGGCGGCGGTGAGGCCGCCCCAGAGCTTGATCATCGTCCGGTCGCTGGACGGCACGTGCGAGTGCACGAGCCAGTAGAAGATCGCGAAGGCGATGCCGGTGAGCACGAGGTCGAGGACCAGGGCGACAACGTTGAAGGGCTTCTTTTCGGACGATGACATGCCGGCAGCTTCAAGGAGGCGCCGGCCCGTTGTCCAACCGAAATTAGGCGGGAAGCAGAGGGTAGGGCCCAACCTCCGGGTGGGCCGGATCGCGCTCCGCGGACGGCCCGGAGGTCCGTCTCTACCGGCGCTGACGCGCCCCAACCCCAGCCGTTACTCCTTCAGCAGTCGCTGGATCTCGCGGGCGAGCTTCGGGCCGCGGGCGTTGGTGGAGATCACCATGCCGCGCTTATCGAGCAGGAACATCGCGGGGATGCCCTGGATGCCGTATTGTTTCCCGAAGACGTTGTTCCAGTGCAGGCCGTCGTAGTATTGCGGCCAGGGCATGCCCTTCTCCTTCGCGAAGGCGAGCACGCCCTCGGCGGTCTTGTGGCGCGGGTTGGGCTTGGCCGGGTCCGGCGCCTTGTCGAAGGAGATGCCGACGATCTCGAAGCCCTGGTCGTGATACTGGTTGTAGGCGGCGACGACATTGGGGATTTCCTGGATGCAGGGGCCGCACCACGTCGCCCAAAAGTCGATCAGCACGACCTTGCCGCGCAACGCGCCGACGTCCACCGCGCGGCCGTCGGCGGCGGTGAACTTCAGGTCGATCGGCGACTCCAACAGTTTAGCCAGTGCGAGTTTCTTCGCGACGAGAGCCTGGATTTTTTCGTTGGGCTGGTTCGCGTAGGCGGACCACTCCGCCTTGGCCTGGCCGAGGTCCACCGACTCCACATAATAGAAGTAATTGCTGACAAAGGACGCGGCCGCGGAGTCCTGCGGGTAGAGCGCGAGGAACGCGTCGAGCTTGGCGCGCAGCGCCGGCGCATCAAACACCTCGCGGTCAGCCGCCTCGAAGGCGTCGTCATAGGCCTTCTCGAGCGCGGCGCGGGCCGCGGTCTGTTCGGCGGGTTCCTTGGCGGCTTCGTCGGCGGCCCGGAGGGAGGGCAGCGGAAGGAGCAGGCCGAGCAGGAGGGAAGCAGACAGGAGCGAACGGATTTTCATGCGCAACGGATGACGCCTCCGGGCCCTCGCTGCAAAACGAAACCGGCGGGGGAACCCTCGCGTTGCTTGACCGGCATCAAGGCCGGGCCGGTCGGTTTTGACGATACTGGGGCATGTCCACCGCCACGCTGCCCGTTCCTTCGCTCCCGGTAATCCGGCCGACGTCGGTCGCCTCCGTATTTCTGCCCAAGGAGCACGGCTCGTGGTCGCTCGCCCTGGAGCCGCTTGCGCTGGGTCTGCTGATTGCGCCCTCCTGGGCAGGCGGAGCGCTGGCCGTCGCGGCGCTGGCGGGATTTTTTGCGCGGCGTCCGCTGAAGGCGGCCTTGGATGCGACGGCTTCGGTCCGCCGCACGAGGGCGCGGCAGGCCCTGGCCTTGTGGGCGGTGCTTGCGGTCGTGGGTCTGACCGAGGCGCTCTGGCTCGCGCCATGGACGGCGTTCTGGCCGTTGTTGCCGGTCGCCGGGCTCGGTTTGATTTTCGCCGGGTTTGACGCGCAGGGAGAATCCCGGGCGGCCGCCGCCGAGGTGGCGGGCAGCGCGGCCTTCGCGCTCGTGCCGGCGGCTCTCGTTACGCTGGCCGGCGGTGCCACGTCGGCCGCCCTCGCTGTTGCCCTGCTCGCGCTGGTGCGCAGCGTGCCGACCGTGCTCGCCGTGCGCAGCTGCCTGCGGCTGGCGAAGGGTGGGGCGCCGCGCCGCGGGCTGCCGCTGCTGGTGGCGGCGGTCGCGTGGGGTGTCTCGCTCGGTTTGGCGCTGACCGGTCATGCTCCGTTCGTCGCCGGCTGGCTCGGCGCCATCCTGTTCGCCCGCGTCGCCTGGTTGCTCGGCCCCTGGCGGCCGCTCTGGCCGGCGAAACGCATCGGCATGATGGAGGCCGTTCTTGGCCTGATCTACATTGTGCTAATGGCCATCAGCTGGCCAACTAATGCCTGATCGGGTTTGATCCACATCAAGGCTGCCGGCCGCTCTTTCCGCTAATTTTAACCCCAGAAACCCAAACGCCATGAAAACATCCCGCGTATTCCCCGCCGCCCTCCTTGCCGTGGTTCTCGCCGCGCCCGTTCTCGCCTCTGAAGGTCCGACCGACGCCAAGGGCCCGGTCGTGCTGCCGCCCGAGGTTCAGGCCCTGCCCGTCGAGCAGGCCATCCTCACCGCGCCGCCGCACGTGCCGCCGCCGATCAAGCGCCGCCACAACGCGCGCGTCGTCGTCAATCTCGAGGTGCGCGAGGTCGTCATGAAGATCGCCGACGGCGCCGAATACACCTTCTGGACCTACGGCGGCAGCGTTCCCGGTTCGTTCATCCGCATCCGCGAGGGCGATGTCGTGGAGTTCACGCTGAACAACCACCCGTCCTCAAGGCTCCCGCACAACATCGACCTCCACGCCGTCACCGGCCCCGGCGGCGGCGCGGCCTCGACCTTCACGGCGCCGGGCCACAGCTCGAAGTTCACCTTCAAGGCCCTCAACCCCGGCCTCTACGTCTATCACTGCGCGACCGCACCCGTGCCGATGCACATCGGCAACGGCATGTATGGCCTCATCCTCGTCGAGCCCAAGGACGGCCTGCCGCCGGTGGACAAGGAGTTCTACGTCATGCAGGGCGAGT
The DNA here is from genome assembly GCA_966252395.1 of uncultured Oleiharenicola sp. GTDB lineage: Bacteria > Verrucomicrobiota > Verrucomicrobiia > Opitutales > Opitutaceae > Lacunisphaera. Next base: position 2,972 of record CBINOW010000146.1, read on the forward strand.
TCTACACGCAGGGCGGTTTCGGGGCCTCGGGTCTGCAGACCTTCGACATGGCCAAGTCCATCGACGAACACCCCACCTACGTGCTCTTCAACGGCGCCGTCGGCTCGCTCGTCGGCGACAAGGCCCTCGACGCCAAGGTCGGTGAGCATGTGCGCGTCTACTTCGGCGTGGGCGGCCCCAATCTCACGTCGTCCTTCCACGTCATCGGCGAGATCTTCGACAAAGTCTGGACCGAGAGCGGCATGAAATACGCCCAGGAGCACGTGCAGACGACCATGGTGCCCTCCGGCGGCTCGGCCATCGTCGAGTTCAAGGTGGACGTGCCCGGCACCTACGTGCTCGTGGACCACTCGCTCAGCCGCGCCTTCAACAAGGGCGCCCTCGGCATGCTCAAGGCCACCGGTCCCGAGGACCGCGTGATCTACTCCGGCAAGGAGATCGACGCCGTGTATTTCGGCGCCCAGGCCGACGAAGGTTCCGCCGCCGCCAAGCGCGAGGCCGAGCTGAAGGAGAAGATTGCAGCGGAGATCCGTTCCAACCCCGCCATCGCGAGCCTCACCAAGGAGGTGCAGCTTGAACGCGGCAAGCAGGTCTACATGTCGAGCTGCTTCGCCTGCCACCTGCCCGACGGCAAGGGCATGGCCAACGTCTTCCCGCCGCTCGCCGGCTCGGATTTCCTGCAGGCCAATCCTGATCGTGCGATCAACATCGTGCTCAAGGGACTGACCGGCCCGGTCACCGTCAACGGCACGACCTACAACAGCGCGATGCCGCCGCAACCGCTCACCGACGAGCAGATCGCCGACGTGCTGACCTACGTTCTCAACAGCTGGGAGAACAAGGGCGGCACCGTTACGGTGGACGACGTCCGCCGCGTGAAAAACGAGTCGCACTAACCAGAAACTGTAGGGCGGGGTCTCCGAACCCCGCCATGCAGCGAATCGAGGCGGGATCAGCGCTCCCGCCCTACAAACCCAACCCTATCATGACTTCCATCGTCCGCCGCTCTCTCCTCGTCCTGGCCCTGGCCAGCGCGATGGCGGACAGGTGTGAAGCCGTAGAGTCTCCCGCCGGGATGCAGCTCATCCCGGCGGGAGCCTACGTGCCCTTGCAACGCTCCACGCGCGATCCCGAGCAGGTGCCGGTGAAGGCCTTCCTGCTCGACGCGCGGCCCGTTACCAACGCCGATTTCCTCGCCTTCGTGACGGCCAACCCGAAGTGGCGGCGCTCGGCCGTGAGCCGGCTCTTTGCCGACACCTCTTATCTCGAAAGCTGGTCCGGCGACCTCGAGCCCGGTCCGCGCGCGCCGCTCGACGCGCCCGTCGTGCGCGTGTCGTGGTTTGCCGCCCGCGCCTACGCCCGCTGGGCCGGCAAGCGTCTGCCCACCACCGCCGAGTGGGAACTCGCCGCCGCGGCCGGTTACACCACCGCTGCCGGCAAGAACGAACCCGATTTCAACCGCGACCTCTACGCCTGGCTCGCGCGGCCCGTGCCCGCGGTGCCGCCCTCCGTTGCCACCGCCAAGGCGACGCTGCACGGCGTGCGCGGCCTGCACGGCCTCGTGTGGGAGTGGGTGGACGACTTCAACACCGCCATGGTCACCGGCGAGTCGCGCGCCGACGGCGGCCTCGACCGCGATCTCTTCTGCGGCGCCGGTGCCGCCGGCGCCAAGGAGACGAGCGACTACGCCGCCTTCATGCGCTCCGCCCTCCGCTCCTCCCTCAAGGCCAACAACACCACGACCTCGCTCGGCTTCCGCTGCGCGGCCGACGCCCCCGCCACCCTCGCCAATTCCCTCTCGCCATGAAAACCGCCCTTCCCCTCATCGCCCTCGTCCTGACCGCCAGCCTCGCCGCCGCCGACAAGCCCGATGCTTGCTGCGCCGCCAAGGAGACGCCCAAGCCGGCCGCCTGTTGCGCGGCCGAGCCCGTGAAAAAGGACGCCTGCTGCGCGGAAATCGAGAAGCCCGCGGCGGAAACCCAAAGCTTCACCAGCAACTCCCTTTATCAGCTCGACGTGGCCTTCACCGACGACAGCGGCCGGCCCGTTTCCCTGGGCGCGTTGCGCGGTCGGCCGGTTGTGCTGACGATGTTCTTTGCCTCCTGCGGCTACGCCTGCCCGCTGCTCGTGACCGACATGCAGGCCCTCCGCGCGAAACTCCCCGCGGAGATCCGCGACCAGGCGGCGCTCGTGCTCGTGTCGTTCGACACCGTGCGCGACACGCCCGCCGCGTTGAAGAAATACCGCGAGGACCGTCACCTCGACACCCAGTGGACGCTGCTCCACGGCGACGACGATGCGGTGCGCGAGCTGGCGGCCCTGCTCGGCGTGAAGTTCAAGCAGGAGGCCGACGGCATGTTCGCCCACTCGAACCTCATCACCATCCTCAACGGCGAGGGTGAGATCGTCCACCAGCGCAGCGGCCTGCGCGGCGGCCTCGACGAGACGGCGCAGGCGATCGTGGCGGCCGCGCGATAAAATCCCTGTTGGTTCGCGAGCGGGCAGGCTGCGTCGCCAACGCTTGACCTGCATCAAGGCAGGATTGCTCGCTGCGTGTCATGGTGGGAACATGAAAAAGATGTCCCGATTGCTGCTGGTCGGCCTGACCCTTGCGACTCTGGCCGGTGTTTCCCCTGCGTTCGCCCATTGCGACAGCCTCGACGGCCCGGTGGTCGAGACCGCCCGTCTCGCCCTAGCGCAGGGCGAGGTCACGCCCGTGCTCAAGTGGGTGCGGCCGGACGATGAAGCGGCGATCCGCACCGCGTTTGCCCAAACCATCGAGGTGCGCCGCCTTTCAGCCACGGCGGCGGAACTGGCCGACCGTTTCTTCTTCGAGACGCTCGTGCGCATCCACCGGGCCGGCGAGGGACAGGCCTTCACCGGGCTCAAACCGGCGGGCGAAATCGATCCGGCCATCGCCGCGGCCGACCAGTCCCTTGCGACCGGGCGGGCGGAGGCGTTGATGCATGACCTGCAGCAGCGCATCACCACCGGGCTGGGGCAGCGGTTTGACCGCGCGAGAGAGACCCGGGCTCACGCCGATCACAACGTCGAAGCCGGCCGGGCCTACGTCGCCGCCTACGTGGACTTCATCCATTATTACGAGGGCCTGCACTCCCTGGCCGCTCATTCCACCACCCACGAAGCCGGACACCAACACTGAACCTCTCCCTCGCGGATTTGTTCAAGCCCATGAATTGCTCCCTGCTTCCCATCCTTGACCAACGCCGGCCCGAGATCCGGGCCCGGTGGGAGGCGCTCTTGCGCCTCGAAAAACCCGCCACGGCGCTCGCCGCGCCGGACATCCTGATCCACCTCTTCGACCACACGCTCGACGACGTGCTGGCGCCGAGACCGCGGGCGGGCCGCACAGCCGCCCCGGCCACGCCGCCGGGCGGCTGTCACTGCAATCCGCTGCGGCCTTATTTCGCGACCCTCGAACAGGCCCTGCTCGAGGCGCTCATCTGGGCACAGGCCGCCGACCCGACGTTGAGCGCCGGGGAGCGGGTGGCGCAGGTCGGCGAACTTTGTGAACGCATGCGCAGTGTCGCCCACCGCGAGATCCGCCTCCTCGAGGGTGTCTGCCAGTGCATTTGCCGCGAAACGCCGCCGGCTTGATTCGCATCAAGGCGGGCCTTGGCGCGGGACGGTAGGGTGGCGACGATGAAATCCATATCCTCCCTGTTCCTTCCCTTGGTCGCGGCCTGTGCCTTGCTGCTCTCCGGTTGCGGCAAATCCGAAACGCCCGCGGCGCCGACCAGTGCCGCGCCCGCCGCCGACGGCGTGCGCACGATCGCCATCACGGCGGATGATTCCATGAAATTCAGCGTCACGGAAATCCGCGCGAAGCCCGGCGAGAAACTGCGCGTCACGCTGCAGAACGTCGGCCGCATGCCCAAGCAGGCCATGGGGCACAACTGGGTGCTGCTGACGCCGCGCGACGATGCCGCCGTGCTGGCCTTCGCCGCCTCCGCGGCGGGCAAGATGCCCGAGTATCTGCCGGACGACCGTTCGGCGGTGCTGGCGCACACGAAGATTCTCGGCGGCGGCGAATCCGACTCCATCGAGGTCACCGTTCCCGCGGAGCCGGGCACCTATCCCTTCCTCTGCACCTTCCCCGGTCATGCCGCGCTCATGAAGGGCCGGCTCATCGTTGCGGCTCCGTAAGGTTTCACCGCTCCGTCGCCTGCATTCGCCCCGGACTTGATCCGCATCAAGGCGGACCCGGGGCGATCCTGCTAAAAACCCGCCATGCCCCCCGTTGTCGCCGCCCGCGTTGCGCCGTCCGTTCTGCCGCATTCCGTCCGCTCCGGCTTGTTGCCGGTCGCGCGCGTTGACGAACTTTTCGGAGCCCGCGGTTGGCTGCTGTTCGCGGTGGGCAGTCTGTTGTTGGCGGGGCTGCTTTCGCTGCTGCTGGTGGTGGGACGACTCCCGCTTTTCGCGCCGCTGTTCACCGATCCGCTGTTCTTCAAACGCGCGCTCGTCGTGCACGTGGATCTGGCGCTGGTGGTGTGGTTCCAGGCCGGCGCGGCGGCCTTCCTCGCGTGGGCGCTGGGCCGGGCGATTCCGCGCCACGTCTTGCTGACCTCCTTCGCCCTCGGCGCGGCCGGTCTCGTGTGTCTGGTCGCCGGGGGCGCGGCGCCGGGCGCCCAGCCGATTCTCGCGAACTACGTGCCCGTGATCGACCACCCGCTGTTCCTCACGGGGCTGGCCGGCTGGTTTGCCGGCAGCGGAGTGTTCTTCGGGGCCGCGCTGTTTGCGCCCGCCGGGGCGACGCCTTTTCCCGACGGTGCACTCGTGGCGTTGCGCGGCGCGGCGGCCGCGAATCTCGTGGCGGTGGCCACCTTTTGGGCCGCGTGGTGGACCACGCTCAGTGGTCTGCCGCCCATCGGCTACTACGAACTCGTCGCGTGGGGCGGGGGACATGTGCTCCAGGTGGCCAACGTCGCCACGATGCTCGGGCTCTGGCTTTTCCTCCTCGAACGGGCCACCGGTCGCGCCGTGCTGTCGCCGGTCGCCAGCCGCTGGCTCGTCGTCGCGCTCGTGCTCCCGCACGCCTCGTTGCCGCTGCTGGCGCTCGCGGGCACCTCGGCTCCGCTCTACACCGAGACGGCCACGGGGCTCATGCGTTGGACGATTTTTCCCGTCGTGCTGGTCGTGCTCGGTTTCGGAGTGCGCCACATCGCGGCTTCTCTCCCGCGGGCGGGAGGCTCTCGTCCCCTCAACCACCGGCTCGTGGGTCTCACGGGCAGTGCGGTGCTGACGATTCTCGGCTTCGTGCTCGGCGCGATGATCCGCGGCTCGAGCACGCTCGTGCCGGGCCATTACCATGCGGCGATCGGTGCGGTCACGCTCGCGCTGATGACCGCGCTCTACGATCTGGCCGACACCGCCTCGCCGGCCGGCCTGCCCGCACCGGTGCTTTCCCGGGCCCGCTGGCAGCTGGCGCTTTTCGGCGCGGGCCAGGCGGTGTTCGCACTGGGTTTTGCCCTCGCCGGCGCCTACGGGCTCGGCCGCAAGCAATACGCCGCCGAGCAACACGTGCGCTCGCTCGGCGAATACCTCGGCCTCGGCGTGATGGGCCTCGGCGGGCTCGTGGCCGTCGCCGGCGGCGTGCTCTTCCTCGTCTTGATCGGCCGCGGCATCGCCGCGTGGCGCGTCCGGCCGGCCTCCTGATTTTCCCATGAAAAACGATACCAACAAACATCCGTGGCAGAAGGTGCTCGACAACCCGTGGCTGCTCCTGGCCCTCGGCGTTCTTGTGCCCTTCGTGTCCTACACCGCCTGGGGCTGGATCGAACTCCTGCTCACCAAGCCCGCGCTGCTGCCCTGACCACCCCGCCGCAATGAGCCTCCGCCCTCTCACCTCCCCCTGGTTCCACGCCCCCGCCGGCCACGAGAAACTCTGGCTGGGCGTCGCCCTGCTCTGGTGCTTCGTGATGTCGCTGATGATGCCTTACTGGCATTTTCGCGGGAAGCAGAACAGCGCCGGCGAAGCCTACACGGTGAAGCCCGCCGACTTCCTCGCCCGCACCGAGAAGTTCGTCGAGGCCAACCGCGTCGGCACCTACAAGAACCCGCTCGCCAACAACCCGCTCCTGCAGGAACTGCCGCTCGTCGAGCCGCCGGCCGGCGGCGACGCCTACCTCGTGGGCCGGATGTGGCAGTGGTATCCCGCCCTCCGCCTGCGCAAGGGCGAGACTTACCGCATCCACCTCTCCGCGCTCGATCTACAGCACGGTTTCTCGCTGCAGCCGCTCAACATGAACTTCCAGGCGCTGCCGGGCTACGACCACGTGCTCACCCTCACGCCGACCCACACCGGCGAATTCACCATCGTCTGCAACGAATTCTGCGGCATCGGGCACCACAACATGTCCGGCAAGATCTTCGTCGAGTAACCGCCCGCGTCCTCCCGCCATGACCACCGCCACCGCCTCCCTTTCCCATTCGCTCGCCGCGCCCGGCGTGCCCAAGCGCACCTGCGCGACCACCGGCCTCGGCGTCTGCCTCGACGCCCAGCGCTTCATCAAGCTCCACGCCGTCGTCGGCGTCGTCTTCCTTCTGCTCGGCGGTATCGCCGCACTGCTGCTCGCGCTCACGCGCTGGCAGGCCGTGCACCTGCTGTCCGCCGAGTGGTTCTACCGCGTGCTGACCTTCCACGGGATCAACATGCTCATCTTCTGGATCCTCTTCTTCGAGGTCGCGATCCTCTACTTCGCCTGCACCACGCCGCTCAACGCGCGGCTCTTCTCCCGCAAGGTGGCCTGGGCGGCCTTCGGCCTGATGCTCACGGGTGCGGTGATGGTGGACTGGGTCATCCTCCGGGGCCAGGCGGACGTCATGATGACGTCCTACCTGCCGCTGCTGGCGCACCCGGCCTTTTATCTCGGCATCATCCTCGTGGCCGTCGGCACGCTCGTCGGCGTGTTCAACTTCTTCGCGACGCTCTACGTCGCCAAGCGCGATGGCGCCTACGAGGGCTCGATGCCCATCGTGACCTTCGGCGCGCTGGCCGCGGCCATCATCGCCGTCGTCACGCTCCTGCACGGCGCGATCGTGATGATCCCGACCTTCACCTACTCGATGGGCTGGACGGCCCAGCCCGACCCGGCCTGGTATCGCCTCATCTGGTGGGGCCTCGGCCACCAGTCGCAGCAGGTCAACGTCTGCGCGATGGTCGCCGTCTGGTATCTGTTGTCGCATGTCGTGCTCGGCGCGCGGCCGGTCAACGAGGCGGTCTGCCGCACCGCGTTCGCCCTCTACGTGCTGTTCATCAACATCGCGTCGGCGCACCACCTGCTCGTGGACCCGGGTGTCGGCTCGACGTGGAAGATCTGGAACACGTCCTACGCCATGTATCTCGCGGTGCTCGCCTCCATGGTGCACGGTTTCACCGTGCCCGGCGGCGTTGAGATCGCCATGCGGGAGAAAGGCTACACCCGCGGCCTCTTCGGCTGGGTCATCGCGCTGCCCTGGCGCAACCCGGCGCTGTCGGCCACCGTGCTTTCGGTGCTGATCTTCGGTTTCCTCGGCGGCATCACGGGCGTCACGCTCGGCACGCAGCAGATCAACATCATCGCGCACAACACGCTGCGCATCCCCGGCCACTTCCACGTCACCGTGGTCGGCGGCACGACCCTCGCCTTCATGGGCCTCGCCTACTACGTGATTCCGCTGATCTTCCAGCGCGACTTCATCTGGCGCGGCCTCGCCCGCGTCCAGCCCTGGCTCTTCGGCGGCGGCATCGTGCTGCTTTCCTTCGGCATGTCGTTCGCCGGCTCGCTCGGTGTGTCGCGCCGCAGCTGGGACATCGACTCGCAGGGTGTTTACGGTCCCGCCGCCCACCTGTGGCTCGGCGTGCTCGGCATCGGCGGCACGCTGGCCTTCATCGGCTTGCTCGCGTTCGCGGTGCTCTGCGTGGGCACGTTGCTCTTCGGCCGCAAGACGGGCTCCGAGCCCATGGCCGACTGGGGCACGGTTCCGACCCTCGCCGGCGCCAAGGCCGGCTCCCTGGCCAACGATCACTCGGCGACGAAGGGCACCATCGTGCTGACCCTCGTTTTCCTCGCCTGCTTCGCCGTGTATTACTTCGCCAACTGGAAGGCGCTGGCGGACGTCTGGCCCGTGCGCTGAACCATCAGGCCGCTGTAGGGCGGGGTCTACGGAACCCCCAAAGGAAAGAAAAAGCCA
>CBINOW010000147.1:0-11142 GCA_966252395.1 uncultured Oleiharenicola sp.
CGGCGTGATGGACATCGTCAAGGCGCGTGCGGTGGCTGAACCGTTAAACGTTGTGGCGACCGGCATCTTCATCCTCGCGGTCCTGCATACGTTCGACACCGCCAAGATCCGGCATTGGGCGCACGTGGTCGAGGAGCGGCATCAGGCGCGGCTGAAGCAGCGCGCCAGCCGGACCGACCGCGACGGCGATGGCCGGCCCGATGAAGTGAGTTTCTGGGGCCAGATCCTCCATTTTTTTGGTGAGGTCGAGGCCGTGTTTGGCATCTGGGTCATCGCCTTGGCCGGCGCTATCGTGTGGTTCAAGGGCTTGGACACAGCGGTCGGCTACATTGCGCACACGGTCAATTTCACCGAGCCGATGTTTGTGGTGATCATCATGGCGCTCGCTTCCACGCGGCCCGTCATGCGCCTGGCGGAACAGTGCTTGCAGGTGGTCGCCAACCTCGGTGGCGGACGTCCGGTGGCGTGGTGGTTTTCCATCCTCACGATCGCCCCGCTGCTCGGCTCGTTCATCACCGAGCCGGCGGCCATGACCATTTCTGCCATCCTGCTTGGCAAGCAGTTCTACGAACTGAAGCCCTCGCCGAAGCTCATGTATGCGACGCTGGGCCTGCTGTTCGTGAACATCTCCATCGGCGGCACGCTCACCCACTTTGCCGCCCCGCCGGTCCTCATGGTCGCCGCGGCCTGGGGCTGGGACATGAAATACATGTTCATGCACTTTGGCTGGCATGCGGTGTCCGGCATCGTGATTTCGAATGTGGTCTATTTCATGGTGTTCCGGAAGGAACTGCTCGCGCTCAAGCCGGCGGATCGCTCCGGCGAGCGGGCTGAGGAGCCGGTTCCGGTCTGGGTTACCCTCGTGCACCTGCTGTTCCTCGGCTTCACCGTCTGGGCGGCCCATACCCCCGTGCTGTTCATCGGCGCGTTCCTCTTCTTCCTGGCGTTTGCCCAGGCCACGGCCCACCACCAGAGCAAGGTGGAGCTGCGCGGGCCGATGTTGGTCGGCTTCTTCCTTGGCGGCCTCGTGATCCACGGCGGGCTCCAGGCCTGGTGGATTCAGCCGGTGCTCGGCAGCCTCGGCGAGGTGCCGCTGTTTGCCGGCGCGACGATCCTCACCGCCTTCAACGACAACGCCCTCATCACCTACCTGGCCACGCTTGTGCCCGGGTTCAGCGAGGAGTTGAAATACGCCGTCGTCGCCGGCGCCGTGACCGGCGGCGGCCTGACCGTGATCGCCAACGCGCCGAACCCCGCCGGCCAGTCGATCCTGCAGCGCTATTTCCCCGAGGGCGTTTCGCCGCTCGGCCTGTTCCTCGGCGCCCTCACGCCCACGCTGGTGGTGGTGTTCTCGTTTATGGTGCTGTGAAGGGGTAGGGCGAATCCTCCGGATGAGCCGCGGCTCGTCAGAGACGACTCGCCCTACCGCAAGCTCACGGGAACAACCCGCGCTTGGCCTTGGCTTCGGCGACGCGGCTGATGCCGAGCAGGAGGGCGGCGGTGCGGCGAGAGCAGTTATATTTCTTCTTCGTCTCCTCCACCGAGGCCTTCGCCTTGGCGAGCATGCGGTAGAGTTTGTCGAAGACCTCGTTCTTCGTCCAATAGTAGTTCTGCTGGTTCTGCAGCCACTCGAAGTAGGAAACGATCACGCCGCCGGAGTTGCAGAGCACGTCGGGGATGATCTCGATGTCGCCGCGCTGGGCGAGAATCTCGTCGGCTTTGTTGGTGGTCGGGCCGTTGGCGCCCTCGGCGAGCACGCGGCAGCGCAGCTTGCCGGCGTTCTGCTCGGTGATGACGCGCTCCAGCGCGGCCGGGATGAGCACGGTGCATTCCAGCTCCATGAGCTGTTCGTTCGTGATTGGTTCGCCGCCGGGGAAGCCTTGGAGCGTCTTATTCTGCGCGACCCATGCTTGGGCGGCCTTCAGGTCGAGGCCCTTGGCGTTATAGACGCCGCCGGTGTAGTCGGAAATGGCGATAACTTCGGCGCCCCAGTGGTAGAGCGCGTGGCCGGCCTCGCTGCCAACGTTGCCGAAGCCCTGGATGGCGACGGTCGTCTTCTCGGGTTCGATGCCGAGGTCCTGGAGGTAGGATTTCACGAACCACGCCACGCCTTCGCCGGTGGCCTCGCGTCGTCCGAGTGAGCCGCCGAGGGCGATGGGTTTGCCGGTGATGACGCCGGGGTCGTAGTGGCCCTTGTGGTTGGAATAGGTGTCCATCATCCAGGCCATGATCTGCTCGTTGGTGCCGACGTCCGGCGCGGGGATGTCCACGTTGGGCCCGATGAACGGCAGGATCTCCTGCATGTAGCGGCGGGAGAGGCGCTCGAGCTCTGTCGTCGACAGCTTGCGCGTGTCCACAATCACGCCGCCCTTGGCCCCGCCGTAGGGCAGGCCGGCGAGCGAACACTTCCAACTCATCCACATGGCCAGCGCGGCGACCTCGCCGAGGGTGACATCGTGGTGGAAGCGGATGCCGCCTTTGGCAGGGCCGGTGGAGAGGTTGTGCTGCACGCGGTAGCCTTCGAATATCTCGACGCGGCCGTCGTCCATGCGCACGGGCATGGAGACGATCACGCAGCGGCGCGGGCGTTTGGTGCGCTCCCGGACAGAGGCCTCCATTTGGAGGATGTCGGCGGCGATATCGAACTGCCGGCATGCCTGTTGGAAAACAGTGGATTGATAGACGGTGCTTTCGAGTGACATTGGGGTAGAGGCCGGAAGCGGCCCGGTTTGTTATGCGCCCAGCTTGGTGGATTTAGTGTCATAAGCAATTTGCTTTCGGCTGGCCCGATCGTGCGCAAGGCTCCGGCTCCTGACACAGGGCTGACAGTGGGTCGTGTTAGCCTTTTGCCCGATTCTGACTCAGCTTCTCCGGTTATGCCCTTGTTCAAACTCCACGCGGAATACCAGCCCACTGGCGACCAGCCCCAGGCCATCAAGGCCCTGGTGGACTCCATCCGGGCCGGCAACCGCCACCAGACGCTCCTCGGCGTCACCGGCTCGGGCAAGACCTTCACAATGGCCAATGTCATCGCGCAGCTCGACCGACCGGCGCTGATCATCTCGCACAACAAGACGCTCGCCGCGCAGCTCTACTCAGAGTTCAAGGCCTTTTTCCCGGAGAACGCGGTCGAATATTTTGTCAGCTACTACGACTACTACCAGCCCGAGGCCTACGTGCCGTCGAGCGACACTTTCATCGAGAAAGATTCCTCCATCAACGAGGAGATCGAGCGCCTGCGCATCGCCACGACCAGTTCGCTGGTGAGCCGGCGCGACGTGATTGTGGTGGCCAGTGTGTCGTGCATCTACGGCCTCGGTTCGCCCGAGGAGTTTTTCTCCATGCGCATCGTGCTGGAGCGCGGCGCCACGCTGAACCGCAACAAGTTTTTGGAGCGCCTCGTGGACAACCTCTATGAGCGCAACGACTACGACCTGAAGCGCGGTGCCTTCCGCGTGCGCGGCGACACGGTGGACGTGATGCCCGCCTACCTGGAGCACGGGCTGCGCGTGGAGTTCTTCGGCGACGAGATCGACGCGCTCACGGAATTCGAGCCGGTGAGCGGAGCCGTTATCCGCAAAATCGACCGTTTCGAACTCTACCCGGCCAACCAATACGTGACCTCTCGTGGCAAGCTCGACACTGCCATCGGCCGCATCAAGGCCGAGTTGGAGGAGCGCGTGGCCTTCTTTGAGAAGGAGCAGAAATACCTCGAGGCCCAGCGCGTGCGCATGCGCACGACCTACGACCTGGAGATGCTCCAGGAAATGGGTTTCTGCAGCGGCATCGAAAACTACTCCCTCCACCTCACCGGCCGGAAGCCCGGAGACCGGCCGTTCTGCCTCGTGGATTTCTTTCCGAAGGACTTTCTCACGCTGGTGGACGAGAGCCACGTTTCCATTCCCCAGATTGGCGGCATGTATAATGGCGACCTGGCGCGCAAATCCACGCTGGTGAACTTCGGCTTCCGCCTGCCCTCGGCGCTCGACAACCGGCCCCAGAGTTTCGCCGAGTTCCAGTCCATCACCGGCCAGACGCTCTACGTCTCGGCCACGCCGGCGCCGTTTGAGCTGAAACTGTCCACCGTGATCGCGGAGCAGGTTATCCGTCCGACCGGGCTGGTGGACCCGGAGATCGCGCTGCGCCCGACCAAGGGGCAGGTGGAGGACCTGATCGGCGAGGTGCGCAAGGCCGTCGAGGCCGGTGAGCGCGTGCTCGTGACCACGCTCACCAAGCGGCTTTCCGAGGATCTCACCTCCTACATGCGCGATGCGAAGATCCGCGTCGAATACCTCCACTCCGACATCGACGCCCTCGAGCGCGTCGAGATCCTGCGCAACCTGCGTCAGGGCAATTTCGACGTGCTGATCGGCATCAACCTCCTGCGCGAGGGCCTCGACCTGCCCGAGGTGGCGCTCGTCGCCGTGCTCGACGCGGACAAGGAGGGTTTCCTGCGCAGCGCCACAAGCTTGATGCAGACGGCCGGTCGCGCGGCGCGCCACGAGAAGGGGCGCGTCATCTTCTACGCCGACAACATCACCGAATCGATCCGCAGCACGATGGACGAGGTGTCGCGCCGCCGGGAGAAACAGCTCGCCTACAACCGTGAGCACGGCATCACCCCGCGCAGCGTGAAACGCGGCGTGCAGGCCAGCCTGCGGGTTTACGACGGCAAGGACCGTGACGACGAGATCGCCGTGGCCGAGGGCGGCGAGGATGTTGCGGCGGTCATCGCCGAACTGGAGGACGAGATGCAGATCGCGGCCAACAAACTCGAATTCGAGCGCGCCGCACTGCTGCGCGACCAGATCAACGCGCTGAAGACCGGCGACTACAAGAAGCTCGGCGCCAAGCCGGCCGCCTACGGACGGAAGGGGAAGAAGAAAGGGAAGTGAGGCAACTGGAGCCGGCCCGCCCTCGGGCCGGGTTTCAGATTTCCGGGGCGAGGGCGCCCCGGCCCCAGTTTAAACAAAAAGGGCGCACACGAGGTGCGCCCCTGCATTGAGTTGACCGGCTAATCTCCCTTACTCCGGCTGGATCGAGCCGCCGTGGTTCTGGCGGCATTCGTTCATCACGCGGAGCAGGATCTCGCGCAGGTCGAAGAGACGCGGCGTGGCATACTCCTTGAAGCGGAGGGCGAGGGGCGTGGCGGCGGCGTCGGGCTCGTTGAGCCGGGCGAGCGTGAGGTTGAGTTCCTGCAGCGCCTTCTTGAAGAGCACGACGGCGAGAGTGTAGTCGCCCATTTCCAGCGCCTGCACGGCCTGCAGGGACTGCTCGTGGCCGCGGTAGAGCAGGGCCTGGAGCGTGATGCCCAGCGCCGGCGGCACGCGGCCCGGTTGCGCGGCGACACGTTCCCAGTGGGCGATGAGACTCAGGTAAAGAGCGCGGGTGGAAATATAGACGGGGTTGCGGTGCAGCGTGTAGGGGTCCCACGGGCCGTCGAAAATTTCACCGGATTCATCTAAGCCGGCATCCTCGTCGTCGAGCGCCTCGGGCGTCTCATCGGCGGCCAGCTCCCAGCCCATCCGGCGGGCGGCTTCGTCAATCCGCTCCATCGTGGCGGGCAACTGGTCGTAGTGCTTGATGTAGTCGCGGACGGCCGTCTCTTGGGTAGCGAGGTATTTCTGCCAATCAGCCTCGGTCCAGGATAGTTCTCCGCAGTCATCCCAGTCGTTGTCGAACAGCCCGTCGGAATCAGGATTGATCATGTAAGGAAGCGCCTTGCGGCGTTGGTCTGCACATTGCGTGCCGTCCACCTTCTGGCAAATAAAATTCCCGTCCGATGCCGGACCGTCCGGCCAGTGAAATTGCCGCGGGCTCGGAACCGTTTCGGTGACCTGAAATAAGGTCATAACTAGGTGTTGTCTTGGCCGGCGGGCGCGCATGTGCTCGCGGCATGAGCGGGGTTTATCATGCGACCGTTTTCTTCAGCGGCCGGGTCCAAGGCGTCGGGTTTCGCTACCAGACGCTGCAGGTGGCCAAGGAGTTCGAGGTTTCCGGCTGGGTGATGAACCTGCCTGACGGGCGCGTGCAGCTTGAGGCCGAGGGCGGCGCCCAGGAGGTAAAGGATTTCATCGCGGCGGTGCAGGAGCGCATGGAAGGTCACATCCGCAAAGTGGAGCAGACCAACACGACGCGAGCGCCGCAGTTCGCGGGCTTCACCATCCGCTGACATGCTCATCGGCGATCAGTGGGCGGTGGAACTTGACGGCTTCGCCAAGACCTATGCCGGCGGCTGGGGCGGGCGGCGGGTTCCCGCGGTCGAGGCGTTCTCGCTCCGGCTGGCTCCGGGACAGGTGCTGGGGCTGCTCGGCCCCAACGGCTCAGGCAAGAGCACCACGCTTAAGGCGCTGGCGGGGCTGCTGCGACCATCGGCCGGTTGCTGCCGCATTTACGGCGATCCGGCCGGCAGCGCCGCGGCGCGGGCGCGGATTGGCTACCTGCCGGAGTCGGTGCGCTTCGCGACGCACCAGAGCGGACGCGAGTTTCTGCGCTACTGTGCCGGTCTGAGCTCGCTAACGGACGCGCAGGCGGAGCTGCGGATCGAATCGGTGTTGGCATGGACCGGACTGGGCGAAGCCGCCGGAAGGCGCATCGCAACCTACTCGAAGGGCATGCGGCAGCGGCTCGGTCTGGCCCAGGCCGTTCTCCACGAGCCGCAGGTCGTGTTGCTGGACGAACCGACCAGCGGACTGGATCCCGAGGGCCGGTTGGCGGTGGTGCGGCTGATCCGCGAACTGGCGGCGCAGAGGCGCACGGTTGTGTTCACGTCGCACCTGCTGGCGCAGGCCGAGGATGTCTGCGACCGGCTGGCCTTGCTAGGCAAGGGCCGCCTGCTGGCCAGCGGCACGGTGGGCGAATTACTTGGGACATTTGAGCGCGCGCCGGTGTCGACCTCGCGCTTGGAGCGAATTTACCTCGAGAAACTGCATGGGCCGTCCTGAGCAGAATACCCTCTCGGCGAGAGTGGGCCGCGTGCGACGCGTGGCCCTGCAGACACTCGTCGAGGCCCTGCGCCTGCGGCTTACGGGGCTGCTGACTCTCGCCGGAGCAGGCCTGGTGTTGATGGCGCTGTGGTTGCGGACCTTCAATTTCGGTGCGGCCGAGCTGAAGTTCATTGCGGACTTCGGTCTTGGCGTCATGAGCCTGCTGGGCACGTTGCTGGCGGCGTTGAGCACGGCGCATCTGACGTTTCGCGACCTGGACGGCGGGTTGGCCGCGGTGGTGCTCACGCGCCGGGTCGGGCGCGGCGAGTATCTGGCCGGAAAGGCGTTGGGGGTGGCGACGTTGTTGGCGCTGTTTACCGCCGCACTCGCGCTGGTGCTGGGCGTGCTGATCAGTGCTCGTGCCGCGCAACTCGGCGCCGCGTTCGTGCCCTTGCCGCTTTTCCTGCAGGCCTGCGCGCTCGTGTGGCTGAAGCTCACGCTGGTCGCGGCGATGACGCTGTTGGTGTGCAGTTACGCGGGCTCGGAGCTGTTTGCCGCGTGTGCCGGCCTGATGCTGGCGGTCGTGGCGCACCTGCGGCCTTTCACGCAGACCGAAGGCTGGTTGGCTTGGCTGCGCGTGTGGCCTAACCTCGGGTTGTTCGATGCCGAATCGTTGCTGGCCGGCTCGCGCCTGGAGGCGGCCGGTCTGCTGGGGGTGGTCGGCTACTGGGCCCTGTTCATGACGCTGTTCACCGGGCTCGCCGCCTATGTTTTCCGTCACCGCGAAATCTGAACGAGTGCCGCGGGTGTTACCCCTGCTGGTCCTGGCGGCGGTGCTGCTGGCGGTGCGTCCCCTGGAGGCGAGGCTGGCTGTGCCGGCGGGCAATCCGGCCGGCGGCTCGCTGGCGGTGTTGGGCGGAATGCGCGCGGTCGCCGCCGGCGGGGCTTGGCTCCAGGCGAACCTGGCCTGGGAGCGGCACGATGTCGCGGCGACGACGGCCATGCTGGAACTGACTTTGGCGGCCGACGACCGTCCGCTCTATTTTTGGTTCAACGCGGCCCGTATGATGGCCTACGATTTCCCCGTGTGGCGCACCGCGGAGGCGCCCCGGGCGGTGCAGGAGAAAATCACGGCCGAGGAGGCGCACCGCGCGCTGGACTTCCTCGAGCGAGGGCTGGCAAGGCATCCGGCCAAGGGGGCGTTTTACCTCGAAATGGCCAACATCCGCCTGCGCTCCCTCGGCGACAAGGAGGGGGCCTCGGCACTTTTCCGGCTCGCGGCCGAACAGCCGGGTGCGCCCTACCATGCGGCGCGTATCCACGGGGAGATTTTGCGCGAGTTGGGGCGGCCGCAGGAGGCGCTGGCGTGGTTGCGCAGCATCCTGCCCGGCCTGCCCGCGGACGATCCGGCGGCGCGGCGCGACGTGGTTGAACAGCGCATCAGGGAACTTGAAGCGTTGGTGGGTGCCCGCTAACGCTGATGGTCCATGTCCTCAGTTCGTCACTGGCTCGAAGCCTCGCGTCCGAAAACCCTGCCCGCAGCGGTGATTCCCGTCATGGTCGGCACGGCGCTCGCGGCGGCGCACGGTGCGGCGAATTACGCCAGCGCGGCCATCTGCCTGGGCTTTGCGCTGCTGGTGCAGATCGGCACGAACTTCGCCAACGACTACTTCGACTTCGTCCAAGGCGCCGACACGCCCGCGCGCGTCGGCCCGCGGCGCGCCGTGGCCGCCGGCCTGATCGCACCGCGCACGATGCTGGCGGCGACGTGGCTGGTGCTGGGCGCGGCCTTTGCGGTGGGCTTGCTGCTCGTGCGCGAGGGCGGGTGGGTGCTGCTACCCATCGGCATCGTGAGCATCGTCTGCGCGATCGCCTACACTGGCGGACCGTTTCCGCTCGGCTACAACGGGCTGGGCGACGTGTTCGTGTTCATCTTCTTCGGTCTCGTGGCGGTGGGCGCGACGTTCTACGTGCAGGCCGGCCATGTCGCGCCCGATGTGGTGTCCTGCGCCGCGGCCATCGGCTTGCTGGCGGCGAATATCCTCGTCGCGAACAACTATCGCGACGCCGAGACCGATGCCCGGGCGGGCAAGAAGACGCTCGTGGTGCGCTTCGGGCGGAAGTTTGCCGTGTGGCAATACGGGTTGTCGCACCTCGTGGCGCTGCTGTGTCCGTTGGCGTTGCTGCTGACCGGAGGCTATCGCTGGCCGGTGCTGCTGCCGCTTGTGCTCACACCACTGGCCATGCGGCTCACGCACCGGCTGATGGCTTCGTGCGATCCGAAGGAGCAGATCGCGCTGCTCGCGCGCACGGCGGGGTATTTGGCGGTGTTCGGGGCGCTGCTGAGCGTCAGCGTGGTGATTGCGAAATAGAACGCGTGGAATTTTCGCGCGGGAGTTTGCATCGTTGCCAACCGAAGTCCGTCGGACTTTCGTGAATTTGTGAAGCTGGCTGACATGCCCTATGAACCTGAATAACACTGATCCGCAAAGCTAAGGACCATGCTGTTTCCTCTCCACCTGAACCGTCTTCAGTTTTTGCTCAGAAGTGTTTTGGTTAGCGTCTTGCCCATTCCTTTCGCGGCGATCTCCCAATACGCAGTGATTGGGGTCTATCTTCTGGCATCGATTTACTGGGTCGCTTACATCGCATTACCCCGTGCAAGCGATATAGGACTGTCTCGCGGTTTATCTCTAGGGCTCTGTCTTTTTCCCGGAATAAATCTTGGTTTCAGTATTTTTCTGCTCCTCACCAAGTCGGACACGTATGCATTCCGATGAGAATGTGTGTGGTCCAATAGCCGCAACACAGGGCCCTTGTTCTGGGCTGATTCGCACAGGCTATCTCAGATCAACTTGGGCCGTAATTCAGGAGAGGCTCGGACAAAGAAAAAGGCGGGGTTTGGAGACCCCGCCCTACAGTGAAATGGACTGCGATGCCGTCAGATCTTGCCGGCGAGCTTCGCTTTGAGCGAGGCCTTGTCCATCATGCCGACGAAGGTGTCGGCGAGCTGGCCGCCCTTGAAGAGCAGCATGGTCGGGATGGCGCGGACGCCGTATTGCGCGGCGAGCTCGCCGTTGTCGTCCACGTTGACCTTCGCGATCTTCAGCTTGCCGTCGAGCTCGGTGGAGAGCTCGTCGAGGATCGGGGCGATCGCCTTGCACGGTCCGCACCACGGGGCCCAGAAGTCCACGAGAGTAGGGGTCGCACTGGCGACGGC
The DNA here is from genome assembly GCA_966252395.1 of uncultured Oleiharenicola sp. Classification (GTDB taxonomy): domain Bacteria; phylum Verrucomicrobiota; class Verrucomicrobiia; order Opitutales; family Opitutaceae; genus Lacunisphaera. Next base: position 10,147 of record CBINOW010000147.1, read on the forward strand.
GCTGGAGAAGGTGTTCGTATCGAGGTGGGCGATTTTGTCAGACATGGGGTTGAGTTAAGTGGGGGACGGCGGAAAGGCAAGCCGACGGCTAGCGCGGCGTGGCTTTGTGGATGATCTCGGCGAGTTCCTGCGGCTCGACGGTGCGCAGGTGTTTGCCGCGGGACTTCAGTTCCTCGAAGGTCTTGATGACGGTCTCGGTCATGCGGCCGTGGGTTTCCTCGGAGCCGCCGACGATGGTGAATTCCTCCGCAGAAGTGAGGCGCTTGTGACCGTCCTGATTGTCGAGGCCGACGCCCAGCAGGTGGGCGGACTTGGGTTTACGGCGACGGGTGACTTTCTTCATCTTGCGGTGCCACCGTGGTCGGGGCGGCCGGGGTTTCAAGCGGGATTTCCTCCACGGCGGTGCAAAGGATGTCGGTGAAGGCCTCGTTTTGCTCGATGCGCAGTTTCTTGAGGCGGGTGAGTTCAAGCACGGCGAGGAAGGTGGCGACGAGCCGGCGCAGCGTGGGGTGCTCGGGCAGGAGCGCGGTGAACACGAAGGATTTCGTGGTCTTGATGTGCTCAAGCACGTATTCCATCTGATCGGCGACGGTCACCTGCTCGGCGTGGATCTCTCCGACGACGAGTTTCTCGGCGAGGCGGCGGAGGACCAGGTTGAAACAGTTCCAGACCTCGATGCGGTCCACATGCTGCAGCGGACGCTCCGACATCGGGGCAAAGGCCGAGGCGGGGCGGGGCAGGAGGTTCTGGGCCTCGAAGGACATGAGACCGAGCCGGCCGGCCGCCTCCTTGAACTTCTTGTATTGGATGAGCTGGTGGACGAGTTCCCAGCGGGGATCGAGATCGTCTTCGTCGGCGTTGGGATCGACCGCTTGCTGGTGCTTGGGCAGGAGCATGCGGCTCTTGATCTCCAACAGCGTGGCGGCCATGACGAAGACTTCCCCGGCGAGCTCAATCTGGAGGTCCTTCATCGCGTAGATGACCTCGAGGTATTGC
>CBINOW010000148.1:0-10976 GCA_966252395.1 uncultured Oleiharenicola sp.
CCTCGCTGGCGGCCGGTATCTGCGCGCTGTCGGGCCCCCTGCATGGCGGCGCCAACACCGCGGTCATGCACATGCTTCAGACCATCCACGACGAGGGTGACGACGGCACACGCTTCATCGCCGCCGCCAAGTCCGGCTCCAAGGCCAACCGCCTGATGGGCTTCGGCCATGCGGTTTATCGCAACTACGATCCTCGCGCCCGCATCATCGGACACGCCTGCGACGTGGTGCTGAACAAACTCGGCAAGACAGATCCGCTCCTCGACATCGCCAAGCGCCTTGAGCACTCCGCGCTGAACGACGAATACTTCCTGTCGCGCCAACTCTATCCCAACGTCGATTTCTACTCCGGCATCATCATGCGCGCGCTGGGCATTCCCACGGAACTGTTCACGACGATGTTTGCCATCGGGCGGTCGCCCGGCTGGATCGCCAACTGGCGTGAGGTTGCCTCCAATCCAAAGGGGCGTATCTACCGCCCGCGCCAAGTCTATGTCGGACCGGTCAAGCGCGACTATGTGCCGATCGGCAAGCGCAACTAAAATTGCCTTTCACTGGGGCGGGATGCAAATCCCGCCCTATTTCTTTTCCGGTGTCGGTGGCTGGTGCAGGATGTCGTCGAGCGTCAGTCCGCTCAGTAGTTCCAAGCCTTTGAGCAATCGCCAGAGCGCGTAAATCATGATCACCATGCTCGGCACCATGATCACGATGTAGCTGAGCCAGGTCAGCCGCCCAAGTTGCGCGTTGAATTCCGCGGTCTCGGGCATTGCCGTGATAATGATGCGGGCGAGCACGAAGTTGAGCACGGCGCTCAGGGCAAACGACCCGGCTAACAGCCAAGACGAGGTCTTAAGCAGGTTTTGGAAAGCCGGACGCTGGTTCCGCTCGTCAAGCGCGGCTTCCACCCGGGGCACGTTGATGACCTGGTCGTTGAACATCATTGTTCGGATCAATGGACGCTTCGTCCATTGCGATACCAGCACGGTCAGACCGATCAGGGTCGGAACCACGGCTTCCTTCACGGCGAACCAGAAAGGCTCCAGTTTCAAGAGGCCGAGGCCGCCGGTCGCCAAGGTGCTCGTAAAGCCAAGGGCCGAGAGAAAGTTGAAGTTCCGGCGCCGGGCGAGATCGTAGAGACCGTAGGCCAGCGGGAAGGCGAGGGCGGTGATCAGGGCGTTTTTCGCCCCGAGGCGTTCGCTGAATTTCGACAGGATGATCGCCGGCGCAGCCACATTGCAGGCGAGATTCAGCAGCAGGTTTTCTTTGGGTGGCGGTGTGGCGGCGGGGGCGGTCATTTCGCTTTTGCCAAGCTGAAGCGGCTGCGCTCCAATGGTCAACCTTCCCCTCATGATTCTCCTCGGTGTCAACATCGACCACGCTGCGACTCTCCGCCAAGCCCGCTACCGACTGGTTGAGGCCGGGTTTGGCGGGCTGGTTGAACCTGATCCGGTGGCTCTCGCCGGCCTGTGCGAGAAGGCCGGAGCCGACGGTATTACGGTGCACCTGCGGGAGGACCGGCGCCATATCCAAGAGGAGGACGTCAGCCTGCTGGCTGCCTCCAAATCCACTCGCCTGAACTTGGAGATGGCCTGCACGCCGGCCATGACTGAACTCGCGCTGCGGTTGCGTCCGCATTCCGTTTGTCTCGTGCCCGAAAGCCGCGAAGAGATCACCACGGAAGGCGGACTCGATGTGGTGAAACACCGCGACAAGGTCGCGCGCGTGACCGACGCGATGAACGCTGCCGGTATCAAGACCAGTCTTTTCATTGACCCGGATCCAGACCAGATCGAGATGTCGGCGAAGCTGAGAGCGCCGTGGATCGAGCTGCATACCGGCGCCTACGCCAACGCCTACCACAATCCACAGCGGGCGCCGGAGTTTGCCCGCCTGGTGGCCGGAGCGAAGCAAGGCCACGCGCTGGGGCTCGTGGTCAACGCCGGCCATGGCATCAACTACGTCAACATCGCCGAGGTGTGCACGATTCCGCATCTGCACGAACTCAACATCGGCCACAGCATCATCAGCCGTGCAGTATTTACCGGCATCGCGGAGGCCGTGCGCACGATGAAGGCGCTCATGAACCCATGAGTCTTTCCCTCCCACCGGGCGGCATCCTCATCGGACTCGGCTGCGATCTTATCGAGACCGAGCGCATCAAGGGCGTGCTGGAGAAACACGGTGAACGTTTCCTCAAGCGCGTTTTCACTGACGAGGAGCGCGCCTACTGCGATTCGCTCAAATACCCGCACAAGCACTACGCCGCGCGCTGGGCGGCAAAGGAGGCGGTTTCGAAGTGCTTTACGACCGGCATCGGCGAGCACCTTGAATGGACATCCGTCTCTGTCTATCACGGCATGCGCCATGAGCCGCTGGCTCGGCTGGACGCCAAGGCGCAGGCACTGCTGACGCAGGTTGGCGCCACACACGTGATGCTGACGTTGTCACACACCGAGAGCCACGCCATGGCGGTGGCGGCTTTGGTGAAACACTGAGGAGGTTTCGTGGATCGCGTGGCTTCACACCCGGTCCTGAGTTGCACCGAGGCAAAAGCCTGGGAAACGGGCCTGCTGAAGGACGATGCGACCGAGTGGGATGCCATGCAGCGGGTGGGCCGCGCCTTGGCGGCTGCGATTGGGCAGGATTATCGCGAGATCGGCGGGTTGCCCGACGACGCGCGCATTCTCGTGCTGGCCGGCAAGGGGCATAATGGCGGCGATGCCCTGCTGGCGGCGCGCGTGATCTTGCAGGGGCATCCCCATGCCAGCGCAGTCGTGATCTTGTGTTTCGGAGCGGAAACCTTGCGCCCTTTGGCCGGGCGCTCGCTCGACTGGCTTTTGCGGGACGCACCCGGCCGGGTGAAAGTTTGGTCGGCGGAAAAGGCTTTGGCGCCGGATCAGCGCTACGCGCTTTGCCTCGACGGGATCTTTGGGTTTCAATTTCGGGCCCCGATGGATGGGGCTACGACCGCGTTGCTGTCTGCCGTCAACGAGCACCGGGGCCTGCGTTTTCGAGCCGCCGTGGATCTGCCCAGCGGGGTCGGGGAGACCAATGCTGCCACGCTGTTCCGGGCCGATTTCACCTACGCTACGGGCATCGTGAAAAAGCCGGTGCTTTCGGCGCGGGTCACGACCTCGGTGGGGCGGCTGCGTTATCTTGATCTCGGGTTTTTCGCCGGCGGGGAGCCTGGCATTTCAGCAGAGCGTGTCCTGACCTCGGACGTGTTGGCGCCGCTTACCGGGCTGCGCCCATCGCAGACCGACAAACGCACCTTTGGACACCTGTTTGTCGTGGGCGGATCACGCAGCTACCCCGGTGCCGTCGTGCTGGCGGTGCGGGCCGCGTTGCGGAGTGGGGTCGGATTGGTAACGGCTTTTGTTCCTGCGTCGTTGGCGCCGGAATACGCGGCTCGCCATCCCGAAGCCATGTGGGTCGGCTGTCCCGAAACCGCCGTCGGCGGCTTGGATGCGGGCAGTGCTGCACTGGTTCGCGAACGCTTGACCCGCGCATCGGCGCTGCTCATCGGCCCGGGTTTGGGCTCCGAACTCGAAACCATCGGCTGGGTGGCGCAACAGGCTGCGGATTCTCCGGTGCCGCTGGTGCTTGATGCCGATGCGCTCCGCGCGGAGGTCGTGGCGGGCATCGCGGACAAGGCTTTCGTGTGCACCCCGCATGCCGGTGAATTCCAACGGATCGCACCGAAGCTCATTGTGGACGACAAACTGGTGGCTGCCCGTGGCGTGCTGGTGCTCAAGGGGCCGATGACGCGCGTGACTGACGGAAAGGTCATCTATCACAGTCCGTTCGGCGGCCCGGTGCTGGCGCGCGGCGGGAGTGGCGACATCCTTGCCGGCCTGATCGGTGGCTTGCTTGCCCAAGATCCTGGCGATCCGTTGTTGGCCGCGTGCCGCGGCACGGTCTGGCACGGCAGGGCGGCCGATTTGTTGGCTCGCACCCGGGGACAGGTAGCCGTAGAGCTTTCGGAAATCCTCGAGCAGCTCGGGCCGGCGCTCCTCCCTTGACATGCCAGACACCCCCTCCGAGCGACAGGCGTTCATGGTGCTGAACGACCTGCCCAACATCGGCCCTATCACACTCAACCGTCTGCTCGCCGAATTTGGCGGCGACCCTTGTGCCATTCTTGGCTCCGACAAGCGCCGGCTCGAATCCGTGCGCGGTGTCGGTCCTGAGACCAGTGCATCGCTGCTGAACTGGCGCACGCACTTCGATCTCGCTCGTGAGGAGGAGCGCCTTGCGCAGACGGGCGCGGTTTTCATCACCACCCGGGATGAAGGCTACCCGAAGATGCTGAAGGAAATTCATGACCCGCCCATCGGGCTCTACCGCAAGGGCGGCTACTTGTTCGAGCAGCCATGCGTGGCCATCGTCGGCAGCCGGCGGACGACACTCTACGGTCAATCCGTCGCCAAGAAACTTGGCTCCGATCTGGCGCGGTTGGGCTTTTGCGTGGTCAGCGGGCTGGCCCGTGGCATCGACACCGCGGCGCACGAAGGGGCGCTGTCGGTGGGCGGCAAGACCGCGGCCGTGCTCGGCACGGGCATCGACATCATCTATCCATCGGAGAACCTCGGGCTCTACCGTCAGATCGCCGAGACGGGCGCGATCCTTACGGAGTTTCCCTTCGGGCGTAAGGCCGACAAGCAGTCGTTCGCCATGCGCAATCGCATCGTCTCCGGCATCAGCGAGGCGGTGGTGGTCGTGGAGAGCGACGCTTCGGGTGGCGCCATGATCACGGCCCGGTTTGCCGGCGAGCAGGGGCGGCTGATCTTTGCCGTGCCCGGTCGCATTGATCAGGCAACCAGTCGCGGTTGCCATCAGCTCATCCGCGACGGGGCGACCCTGCTTACGGGGGTGGACGATATCCTGTCGGAGTTGAGCTATCTCGATGGGTTGCGACCGCAGGCGCTGCGGAGTGAGGGTGAGCCAAGCATGCTGGAGCAGTTGATGCCGCAGTTGGAAGAGAATGAGCGTCGCGTGCTGGCCGCTTTCCAAGGAGGAGCGATTCTCAGCATCGATGCCCTGGCGGCGGCAACAGCCCGGACGGCTTCGGAACTCTCCTCCGTGCTGATGATGCTGGAGCTGAAGAAACTCGTGCAAAAGCGTGCCGACGGCTCCTTTGAGGCGCGTAATGCCTGAGTCTAGGTAACAAAAAAGCTCCCGCGAAATACCGCGGGAGCTCGTGGATGATAAACTGACCAGCAGATCAGCTGCCGCCGTTGCGGATGCGATCTGCTTCTGCCTTCGCCGCGGCCTCGCGGGCACGGAATTCCTCGAGCTGCTTGGCCTTCTTGAGGGCGGCGGCTTCCTCGGCCTTCAGGCGGGCGACCTCAGCCTCGGCGGCTTCAGCACGCTGGCGGGCGGCGAGAATTTCCTGATCTTCCACGGCCTTGCCTTGGGCGATCATGCGCTGGCGCTTGGCGTCTTCCTGTGCGCGTTCCTTGGCGAGGGCTTCCTCGGCGATGCGGCGCTCGTATTGAATCTCGGATAGGCGGCGGTCCTGGTTGTTGCCGGCCACGGCACCGATGATGGCGCCGGCGGCCGCACCGGTGGCCATGCCTTTTTCGGCCTCACCGGACTGGTGGCCGATGATGCCGCCGATGATGGCGCCGGCCACGGCTCCGCCGATGGCGCCCTGCTGGGTGTTGGGACTGGTGTCGGAAACACAGCCGGTGTTGAAGAATGCCCCCAGCAGCAGCGTCGAGCTGGCGGCCAAGGTCGTGAAGGAACGATAAGGGTTCATTTTTGTAGGTCTGGGCTGCAGACCCGCACTAGACGCCCGTTGTTCCAGTCGGTTTCAACCGGGAAATTCAGCCCGGAGGCCAGGCAAGCGGCCTCTGGCCAAGCAGATGGACATGCAGATGCGGCACGGACTCACCGCCATCGCGCCCATTGTTGATGACAAGGCGGTAACCCGACTCAGCCACGCCGAGTTTCTTGGCCAGCGAGGCGGCCGTGAGCAACAGGTGGCCGAGTGTCGCCTGATCCTCCGCCGCGGCTTCGCCGACACGCGGGATAAGTTTTTTCGGGATCACCAGCACGTGCACCGGGGCCTGCGGGCTGATGTCGTGGATCGCGATGCAAAGTTCATCCTCATGCGCGAGCTTGGCGGGAATCTCGCGGTCGATGATTCTCTGGAAGATCGTCTTGCTCACAGGAACAGCAAATTGAGGTTCGCGCTGCGGCGGGTGCGGGCGGCGGCGAGGTTGCAGATCAGCGCGAGCGAGTCGTCGTAATTGCGCTGACGGCGGTCGGTCCAACGGCGGTCAGGCGGACAGTGGGCGGAGCGCAGGTTGGTGACGAGCAGCGTGGATTCGGGGAACGCAGCCAGCTGCTTGAGTCCTTGCATCAGGCCGGCGCGGGCAAAGAGCGGCTCGGCGGCGGTATCGTCGGCGCCGGCGTCCCAGTGGAAAAAGCCGTGCGTGGGATGCGCAGAGCAGAGTTTCTCCAGCAGTCGCGCGGCCGCAGCGATGAAGGCCGGATCGTTCGGGGTGCGCTGCTCGGCCTCGCCGAGTGACGAGCAGATGGCGTCGTCGATCTGTTGCGCCAGATAAAGGTCGTGCCCGGTGAGCGGGGCAAAGAGAGCGTTGAGGAAGTGCAGCCGGCGCAGTTGCGGGGAGCGCGTCATTTCTTGGGCTTCGGTGTAGCGCCGGGCGCGCCGGGTGCAAGACTGCTGATTTCGTGGACGAACTCCGACACGTCGCGGAATTCCTTGTAGACCGAGGCGAAGCGGACGTAGGCGACTTGGTCCATCTTGCGGAGGCGCTGCATCACGTGCTCGCCGATGGCCTGGGTCGGGACCTGGCTGTCGTAGCGGGCCTCGACGGCGTCGATGACGTCCTCGACGAGCATGGAGATTTGTTCGTTGTCGATCGGGCGCTTATGGCAGGCGGCGCGGATCGCACCGATGAGTTTCTCGCGCAGGAAGGGTTCCTGGCGTCCGTCGCGTTTGACCACCACCAGGGTGTCGCGCACGAATTCCTCGTTGGTCGTGAAGCGGTGGCCGCATTCGAGGCACTCGCGGCGGCGGCGGATGGAATTGCCGTCGCGGGCGATGCGGGAGTCGATCACCTTGTCCTCGATCGAGGTGCACTTGGGGCAGCGCATGGTCAGTTCAGGGAGAGGAAGTTTTTGAGAATCTGCATCCCGCCTTCTGTGGCGATGGATTCGGGGTGGAATTGGACACCGTGCACGGAGAATTGTTTATGCTGCAGGCCCATGATAACACCGTCCGCGCTCTCGGCCGTGATTTCGAGGCAATCCGGCAGGGTCGCGCGTTCGACAATCAGGGAATGGTAGCGGGTCGCGGTGAAAGGGGAGGGCAAGCCACGGAAGACGCCCTTGCCGCTGTGCTGGATGGGCGAGAGTTTGCCGTGCATTTGCTTGGGCGCGCGGATGACTTTGCCGCCGAAGAGCTGACCGATGGACTGGTGGCCGAGACACACGCCCAAGACAGGCTTTTTGCCTGCAAAAGTCTTTATGATATCGAGACTTGCACCAGCTTCGGATGGTGAGCACGGCCCGGGGGAAATGAGCACCTGATCCGGGTTGAGCCGTTCGGCGTCGGCGGGCGTGAGTTCGTCGTTGCGGAAGACCCGCATGCTCACGCCCAACTGGCCGAAATATTGGACCAGGTTGAACGTGAAGGAATCGTAGTTGTCGATGACTAGCAGCACTTTTGGCGAGCCTACCCGGCCATTGACAGGGGGTCAAGTCTGCCGACAGCGTGAGGCTTCAAAATGGCCAGCCACTTTCAGTTGTTGAAGACCGACACAGCCACGGCCGCCCGGCGCGGACGTTTGCAGACCCTGCATGGCACGATCGAGACGCCGATCTTCATGCCGGTCGGCACGCAGGGCACGGTCAAGGCCGCCACACCCGCGCAGATCCGCGAAATCGGCGCACAGATCATCCTCGGCAACACCTACCACCTCAATCTGCGCCCGGGTTCCGAGCTCGTGCGCGATCTGGGCGGGCTGCACAAGTTCATGGGCTGGGACGGCCCGATCCTGACCGACAGCGGCGGCTTCCAAGTCTTCAGTCTCGCCAAGCTGCGTAACATTCAGGACGACGGCATCGCCTTCCAGTCGCACCTCGATGGCGCGAAACTGTTCCTCGGCCCGCGCGAGGTCATGACCATCCAGGCCAACCTCGGTTCCGACATCGCCATGGTGATCGACGAGTGTCCACCGTGGCCTTGCACGCGCGAGGAATGCCGCGCCGCTGTGGATCGCAGCTATCGCTGGGCCAAGCAGTGCAAACAGATCGCAACCGACAACGGTTTCTTGGCGGGCGGGCATCACGTTTTCGCGATCGCGCAGGGTTCGACCTTCGACGACTTGCGGCGCGAGGCGGCTGAGTCGCTGGCTGCGCTGGATTTTCCCGGCTATGCCGTCGGTGGCGTGAGCGTGGGCGAACCCGAGCCGGAAATGCTCAAGCAGGTGGCGGCGACCACGCCGTTCATGCCGACGAACAAGCCGCGCTACACCATGGGCCTCGGCACGCCGCCGCAGATCCTGAAAATGATCGCGCTGGGTGTGGACATGTTCGACTGCGTGCATCCGACCCGCGTGGCCCGCAACGGCGCGGCTTTCACGCCCGATGGCCTCATCAACCTGCGCAACGAGCGTTTTCGCGCCGATCCCGCGCCGCTCGTCGAGGGACTAGCCAATTACACGGCCGGATTCTCCCGCGCCTACCTGCGCCATCTCGTGATGGCTAACGAGATCCTCGCGAGCACGCTGCTCACCATTCACAACCTGCATTTCTACCTCGATCTCGTCGCCCAAGCGCGTGCCCGCATCGAGGCGGGTGACTTCGCTGCGTGGAGCCGGTCGTGGATTGAGCGCTACGAGGCGGGCGAGGCGGCCGGCTGATGCGGTCTCGCCAAACCATTTCCCAACCGTATCGTTTCAGCACTTCTCCATGCGCATCCTCGTTACCGGCGGCGCCGGCTTCCTTGGTTCCCACCTTTGCGACCGTTTGCTCAAAGACGGCCATGAGGTCATCTGCCTCGATAATTTCTTCACCGGCACCAAGGCCAACATCGCCCATCTGCTCGGACGCCCGGACTTCGAACTCGTCCGGCACGACGTGATTGATCCCTTCAAATACGAGGTGGACCAGATCTACAACTTGGCCTGTCCGGCCTCGCCGCCGCACTACCAATACAACCCCATCAAGACCACGAAGACCTCGGTCATGGGGGCGATCAACTGCCTCGGTCTCGCCAAGCGTGTGCGGGCGCGTGTTTTTCAGGCCAGCACCTCGGAGGTCTATGGCGATCCCTCGGTCCACCCGCAGCCCGAGAGCTACTGGGGCAACGTGAATCCCATCGGGCGTCGCTCATGCTACGACGAGGGCAAGCGCGTCGCGGAAACGCTCTTCTTCGACTACCACCGGGAAAACAAGGTCGATATCCGCATTGTCCGCATCTTCAACACCTATGGCCCGCGCATGCATCCGAACGACGGTCGCGTCGTCTCGTGCAGGCGCTGAAGGGCGAAAACATCACGATCTACGGCGACGGCCAGCAGACGCGCTCCTTCTGCTACGTGGACGATCTGATCGAGGGCTTTGTGCGGCTCATGAACCAGACCGAGACCGTTGGCCCGGTGAACATCGGCAACCCCGGTGAATTCACGATGCTCGAGCTTGCGCAGAACGTTCTGAAACTCACGAAGACCAAGTCGAAGATCGTGCACAAGCCGCTGCCCGCCGACGATCCGAAGCAGCGCCAGCCCGACATCACGCTCGCCCGGAAGTATCTCAAGTGGGAACCCAAGATCCCGCTCGCCGAAGGGCTCAAGAAGACCATCGCCTACTTCAAGACAAAGGTTTGAGCGCGGTGCACTGGCACATCGGCTGCTGAGAGAGGGCATGATCCCCTCCCGCTGGCTGCTGCTTCTCATCTTTTCTGCCACTGTGCTGTCCGCCACCGAACCCATCCGCCCCAAGGTCATTGTCGTTTCCACCTTCGAGATCGGGTTGGATGTCGGCGACAAGCCCGGTGAGTTCCAGTTTTGGGTCGAGCGCGAGAAACTGGACAAGACACTCGTGGTGCCGGGGCTCGACGCGCCGGTGCGCTACAACGACCGGGGCGTCTATGGCGTTGTTTCGGGCACCACGGTCCGCGCCGGTCTTCAGATCCTAGCGCTGGGGCTCGATCCGCGCCTCGACCTTTCCCAAACCTACTGGCTCGTGAATGGCATTGCCGGCGTAAACCCGCACGTCGCCACAGAGGGCAGCGCGGCCTGGGCACGACACGTGATCGACGGGGACATAGCCTACGAGATCGATTCGCGCGAGGCGCCGGCTGATTGGCCCTACGGCATCATGGCCCTCGGCAATAAGACGCCGCTCAAAACCCCGGTCATTCCCGACTGGGCGCCGAAGCCCATGGCGTGGACGCTCAATCCGGCACTGGTCGAGTGGGCCTACGAGCTTACCAAAAATGTCGAGTTGCATGACACGCCTGAGGCGAAGGCGCACCGCGCGCTCTACACCGGGTTTCCCGCGGCACTGGCTCCGCCGTCCGTGATCTACGGTGACAGCTTTGCGTCCTGCCGCTACTGGCACGGGGCGCGGATGCAGCAGTGGGCCGACGACTGGACCAAGCTCTACACCAATGGTGCGGGCTTGTGCGCGATGACGAACATGGAGGATCACGGCATCGCCAACGCGCTCCAACGGCTTGATGCCCTCAAAAAGGTGGATTTCCAACGCGTGCTCTTCCTGCGCACCGGCTCCAATTTCTCCATGCCTCCGTCCGGCCAGACTGCGGCCGAAAGCATGGTCGAGGAATACCAAGGCATGTTGCCCGCGCTCGAAGCGGCTTGGCGCACCGGTAGTCCGGTGGTGGATGCGATCGTGGAAGGCTGGTCGCGCTACGCGACCGAGCTGCCCGGAAAGGGACGCTGAGTTACCCGGCCGATGCGGTGGCCGACACCGTCGGTGTC